>JBCBUA010000178.1:0-12135 GCA_039818365.1 Pseudomonadota bacterium | reverse complement strand
TGCTTGGCGAAAAACAGGGCTTTGTACCGACGCCGTCATCCAAACTGGTCATTGGCACGGGCGCACATCAGGATGCCGGCCTGATCGCTTCCATGATCTCGGAAATCCGCGCGGCGTTCCAAGGCGGGTCTTCCGCTTTCGGCTGACAACGCCACGATCAAGGCAGGCTGAGCCTGGTCATCCGGCCGCCATCAACCACGTAGGTCTGTCCCGTAATGAAACCGCTTTCCTCCGCGGCCAGGAACGCGACCAGAGCAGCCACTTCGACCGGGGCGCCGGTGCGCCCGACCGGATGAAGAGATCCGACATCACGCCTGAAAGCATCCGGATCGGGCATCGCATTGACAAAATCAAGGTTGAGATCAGTGTCGATCCAGCCCGGGGCCACAGCATTGCAACGGATGCCGTCCTTGCCATGGTCGACGGCGACGGCGCGCGTCAGGCCGTGCAGCCCAGCCTTTGAGGCCGAATAGGCGGCGTGATTGCCGTTGCAGCCGATGCCTTCGATCGATCCGACATTGACGATGGTGCCACGGCTTTTCTTCAAGTGCGGCAGCGCATGTTTGATCAACAAGAAAGGCGCGGTCAGATTTATGGAGAGCGAACGCTGCCAGCCAGCCAGATCCATGTCCTCCACGGAAGCTTCCTGCATGATCCCGGCATTGTTGACCAGAACGTCCACACCTCCTGCATGGGCGGCGACTTCGTCAATCACCCTGGCTGGTGTCTGCGGATCGGACAGATCGGCCCGGACGCTTTCAAATTCGGGGTCGTCTCCGCGCTGCACCGTGAAGATACGCGCTCCTTCGCTGCGCAACCGGAGTGCAATGGCCTGCCCAATCCCGCTGCGCCCTCCGGTCACGATGGCGACTTTGCCCTCAAAGCGCGTCATGAGACCGATTTCCCGCCATTGACCTCGACCAGCGATCCGCACATGTAGCGCGCCGCGTCGGACGCGAGGAACAGAACCACCTCGGCAATGTCATCCGGCCGCGCCACCCTGCCGAGCGGAACGGTCCTGCCGAGTTCCTCGATCGCCGATTGCGGGTCGAAACCGCGCGTCTCGAAACCCGTTCTGAGCATCGGGGTGTCGACCTCGTTCGGGCACACGGCGTTGATCCTGATACCCTGATGGGCATGATCGCGCCCCATGCACTGGGTCAGCGAGGCAATTGCCGCTTTTGTCATGCAATAGACGGCATGGTTCGGACCCGGATGAACGCCCCAGCAGGACGCGGTGTTGACGATGGCACCCCCGCCGCTGGCGGCAAGGATCGGGATTGCCGCGCGGCAGATCCGGAACGGTGCTTCAACATTGACACCGACCGAAAGAGCGAAGTCCGCGTCGCTGGTTTCCGTCACCGGTCCGCGGGTAATGACACCTGCATTATTGACGATGATGTCGAGCCCGCCGAGCAGTTCGGCAGCCGCATCGGGGAGATGATCGCAATAGGCGGCGTCAAGCAGATCTCCTTCCAAACAGGCTTCGGCGACTATGTGCGCGCACGTGCGGTCGGCGGCGGCGACCATTGCGCCCTCAGCACGCAGCATCCGGGTGATGACTTCACCGATCCCGCCTGCAGCTCCGGTCACCAGCGCTTTTTTGCCTGAAAATCGCATGATGCCTCTCCCTCTCAGAACCTCGCGATGGGAGCTCCGAACAGCGCCTCGTTCACGTCGATGCCAAGACCCGGTCCGGTTGGCAGATCGATGTGACCCTGTCGGATTCTCACACCCTTGGATCCGCAATAAGACGTCTCAATCATCGGTTCCGCGAGCCAGACCCCTTCGAGCAAGGCGGGTTTGACTGTCGCGGCGACATGGGTGCAGGCCGCGGCAATGATATCGCCGCCCCAGGAATCGTCGCAGGTATGCGGCAGATTGAGCGCCTCGCAAACGTCCCGGAACGCTGCCATCTGCTGCAGGCCGCCGATCCGGGTGATCTTCATGCCGAAACCATCCACGATCCCGAGACCCGCCGCATGAATGACCGTCGCCAGGTCAACACCGCTCTCGTCCATGTAAATCGCGTGGCTGACCTGTGATCGGATCTTTTGCAGATCCTCGACCCGGTTGCAGGGTTGTTCCATGACAAAAGGGATGTCCGGACATTCCCTGCTGACGCGCAAGGCATCGCGTGTCGTCCAGCCCCTGTTGCCATCGACCGCAAGGCGCATGCCCGAACCCGAGACCGTTTCCCAAACCTTGCGGATGGTCTCGATATCAACTTCCACCGGCCGCCCACCAACCTTGATCTGAAGCCGGGGATAGCCCTCGTCCCGCTTTTCGGCCGCGATCCGGGCAATCTCGTCCGGGGCTCCAACGCCGGTCGCATAGTAGGACGGAACCCGCTCCTGCGCCGCACCGCCGATCAGATCGGCAACACGCACGCCATGGTGTTTCCCGAGGAGGTCATGCACGGCAATGTCGATGGCCGCCTTGGCGTAGTTGTGCCCGTTGAGCGCAGAATGCATGACCCGGTTCAACAGGACCGGCTGCACTTCCCGGCCAACCAGGGCCGGTGCCATCTGCTTCAGCGCGGCCTGCGCGCCCTGCGCATGGGCTTCGGCGTAGGTCGGCCCGACGGGGCATGTTTCGCCCCAGCCGACAAGGCCATTGTCGGCAACAAGCTTTACCAGCGTTGTTTGCAAGGCCCAGACCTCGGCATTCGCCATCGTGTACGGACCGTTTTTCACGGGAAGATCGTGGCTGAAAATCTCGACCGATTTTATTTTCATGCGTCAGTCCGGAATGCGCGGTGGTGCCTCGGTGGAAAGGAAAGCTCAGGTGCGGCCGTCAGTAATCCTGGTTCAGAGCGTCTTCGGCGGGGATTTCCCGTTCGCGGCGGGCAATGTAGTCCAGGAGCGCCTCGTTCCTTGCTTCGTCCAGCTTCGGTTCCTGGTATTCCGACAAGAGCTTACGGGCCTGTTTCAGAGCGCGTTCGGTGATCTCCACTTCGCCCTCCGCCTTCCATTGCTCGATCGAATTGTTGTCGAACATTTCCGGCATGAAGAACGCGCGCTGGAAATTCTCCTGCGTGTGCGGGTGGCCCAGATAGTGACCGCCCGGGCCGACGTCGCGGACGGCGGCAAGCGCTTCGTCGAAATCATCCCACCGCGGGCCTTCCGCCATGCGGTAAACCATGGCGGACTGCTCGGCATCGACAATGAACTTGGCCACCGAGCAATGCATGCCGGCCTCGTTCCAGCCGGCCGTGTGCCAGACATAGTTCGCTCCTGCGTGGATGACCGCGTTGAGCGTCGTTGCGCTCTCGTAGCCTGCCTGGGCATCGAAGGTCTTCGCGCCGCCCAGCGAGCCGGACGTCCGCCATGGCACGTCGTAAAATCTTGCAAGCTGGCCGATCAGGAAATTCATCAGGCTGATCTCGGGTGTGCCCGCCATCGGAGCACCGGACTTCATCGACACCGTGGAAAGATAATGTCCGTAGATCGCCGGTGTGCCCTTTCGGATCACCTGCGTATAGGCGAGCGCGCTCAGCGCTTCGGCGTTCAACTGAGCGACAGCAGGCACAACGGATGCAGGCGTGTTGGCGCCGCCGAGCACAAACGGCGAGCACAGCACCGGCTGATTTCGCTTCGAAAAGGCGCGCATCGCCCCGAGCATGGTTTCGTCCCACACAAGCGGCGAGTTGCCGTTGCAGTTCCCGGTCGTGACCGGATGGTCTTCCAGGTAGTCCTCGCCGAACAGGATCGCGCACATGTCCATGACGTCCTCGGCATTCTTCGGGCTGGTGGTCATGCCCATGAATGTCTTGTCGGAGTGCTTCATCGATGAATAGGTGATTCGCAGATGACGGTGGCTGATGGGGTGGTCGTAAGGTTCGACGATATGGTGCGCGCTGGAATGAATGGCGGGCAGCATGTGGCAGAGCTTGTGGAACATCGCCAGGTCGTCGAGTGTCGGATTGCGCCGGACGTCGTCCAGGTCCCTCAGAAACGGCGCGCCCGTCATCGGCACGAAAATGGTCCGGTTGCCGCCGAGCGGCACGTTCTTTTTCGGATTGCGTGCGTGATAGGTGAAACTTGACGGAATGGTCTTGATCAGTTCGCGGACGTGTCCGCGGTCGAGATAGACCCGCTCACCGTCGACCTTGGCGCCCGCCTTTTTCCAGTCATCCAGCGCGATCGGGTCACGGAAGATGATGCCGACCTCCTCGAGGATCGACATGGAGGCATCGTCGAGCTTGCGGATCTGGTCATCATCGAGCGGTTCGCATAGCGGCAGGTTCCGGGTCAGGCCCGGGAGCATGTCGTGGTCGGGAGCGGTGCGAAGGGCTCTGCGGCCTGCACGGCCGCCACTGCGGCTGCGAACTGCGACACTCATGTAAGTCTCCGAAGATTGTCTGCTTTGATTTCAGACTGCGCCCTGCGTCCTCGCTTTTCCCGTCAGAAACCGAACAGGGTCCGCATTTTCCGACATCGCGCCGGGTTTCTTGGCGACAAACAACCTGCGCCCGCAGCCGGGCGTGCCGAAATGCATCCCTGCGCAGCCGCCTTGCAGCTGCAGCGGCTGCCCCGTCGGCGCGGTGCGATTGGCGGTTTGAAAATGATTTTTGGCACTATGGGACCAATTTTTCCCGTCGGTTCGCATAGTCTGGTTGTCGAGAGAACCAAACTCGGAGTGTGCATCCGTGCAAAATCGGCCGCTTTCGCACATCAGGGAGCTCGACTTCGGGCATTATCTGGCTGGTCCGCTTGTCGGAATGATGCGCGCCGATCCAGGTGCCGAGACAATCAGGGTCGATCCACCCGGTGGCCCACGCAGGCAGGATCCGGCTTTCGACATGCTGTCACGAAGACATCGTGCGCTGACGCTCGAACCCTCGACCGGCCTTGGCAGAAAGATGAAGAGATCGACGCCCTGAGTGCAGCCGGGAGTGACGGTGCGTTCCGGCCGGTGAGGTTTTTACCCGAATGACAGAAAGACCGATCATCAACCACATCACGACAACTTTACGAATGAGGTCCATCCGACCAATTCGCAAGCTTTTGTGAGAGAGACCTGAGGCGCAAGAACCTTGTAAATCCGGCCAATTTATTTGACTTGGAACCTGTAAGCTTGGGCGGCTCACGACTTGAACGTTAAAAAAAGGTAATATCTATCGTGTTGCCAGATGTCTTCCAAGTATTCAATAATATATCCAGCGAAAGACCCGATCATTTGCCGCTATGCCGCCTGAAAATGAAGCAACTGGTCAAATCCTGTGCGCTCTCGCGAAAAAATGGCGTTCAACAAATTCCAAAATGAGGAAGGAAGAATTTTATCAAAAGGGTAGCGGAATCGATGGTGTTCGTGTTTTGCTGATTAAATGTCGCATATGAGCTTTGCAAATACCGGAAAAATGAAGAAGCTATATGTGGGAATTTCGCCGGGCCCCGAGCCCGGCACCGGTCCTGAAGGGGAGTAAGTATGACAAAATCAAAAGATCCAGAGCTGATGAACAATCTTGAGAAGGCGGCCCGCTCGGGCGGCATCTCGAAACGTGAATTTCTGCAATATTCGATGCTTGCCGGTGTGACGGCATCAACGGCTACCGGTCTTTGGACGTCCCAGGCAAAAGCGCAACCCAAGCGCGGTGGAACATTCCGCTATGGCGTTCATGACGGCAACACCAGCGACAACCATGATCCCGGCACGTATCAAAGTGTCTATTCCATTCAGCTGGCGCATACACACCGCAGCTACCTGACTGAAATCACGGAAGAAAACGGTCTTGGCCCTGATATGGCCATCGGCTGGGAAGCAAGCCCGGACGCCAAGACCTGGACGTTCGAACTGAACACGGATGCCACGTTCCACGACGGACGCAAGTTCACGGCCAACGACGCGGTTGCTTCGCTGAACCATCACCGCGGCGAGAAGTCGACTTCGGCCGCGAAGGCCCTGCTCGACAGCGTCGTCGACATCAAGACCGATGGCGACAAGCACATCGTGATCGAACTGAGCCAGGGTTTCGCCGATTTGCCTTGGATCATGACCGACTATCACCTGGTCATGCTGCCGGCGAATGACGACGGCACGGTCGATTGGGAGAGCGGTGTCGGCGCGGGTCCCTACAAGATCGAAAAGAACGAATTCGGCATCGGCACGTCGCTTGTCCGCCATGACGGCTGGCACCGCGAAGGCGCCTGGTTCGACCGCATCGACATGACCGTTCTGAACGACCCGAACGCTCGCCAGACCGCGCTTGTCACCGGCGACGTCGATGCGATTTCGTCCGTCGACCTGAAAACGATGGCCCTTTTGCAGCGTCACCCGGACGTTGAAGTCGACAATATTCCGTCCGGCTCGGCGATCACCCTGCCGATGTTCTGCGACGTCGCGCCATTCGACAATGTCGATGTGCGCATGGCCCTGAAGCTTGCGATCGACCGCGAAGAGATCGTCGAGAAGATCGTCTTCGGCACCGGCATCCCGGGCAACGACTTCCATGTGTCGCCGAATATGCCGTACTTCCCGGCCGACATCCCTCAGCGGACATACGATCCGGAAAAGGCCAAGTGGCACCTGAAGCAGGCCGGGATGGAAAACCTTTCGGTGAGCCTGTCCGCCGCAGACAGCGTGCTGCCGGGTGCGGTCGACATGATCGTGCTTTATTCCGAGCAGGCCAAGAAGGCAGGGATCGACATCAAGCCGGTGCGCGAAGCGAATGACGGCTACTGGTCGGATGTCTGGCTCAAGAAGCCATGGGTGTTCGTGAAGTGGGGTGCGCGCCCGACCCCGGACAACATGTTCACGCTCGCCTACAAGGACGATGCGGCCTGGAACGAAGCGCACTGGAAAAATCCGCGTTTCAACGAGCTGCTGCTTCAGGCGAAAGCCGAGCTGGACGAAACCCGGCGCGCCGAAATGTACCACGAGATGTGCATGCTGGCCCGCGACGACGGCGGCACGGTCATTCCGATGTTCGTCAACTTCGTCTATGCGCGCCGCAAAAACGTCAAGCATGGCCCGAGCGTCTCCGCTTCCTGGGAGACTGATGGCGGAAGAGGAACCCACCGCTGGTGGTTCGAGGGCTGATTTAAGATGTTGCGGCGGACACTGTCCGCCGCAATTCGCTTGGATCCGTCCTTCACCGGGCGGCTCCTTACTGGACTGTCGGGCATCTTACAAAGACAATTTCAGGACCCGATCGGGATCCGCGCCTGACACAAATCCGGTCACCAAGGGTGCCGGGCGTCTTTATTCTGGAGGGTTAAATGGGGGACATCCTACAGCTGGTCCTAAAGAGACTTGGCTTAGGTGTGGTCACGCTTTTCGTGATCTCAATCCTGATTTTCTTTGCGGTCGAGCTGCTGCCGGGCGATATCGCCCAGGCCGTTCTGGGCCAGGCCGCAACACCTGAAACCGTCGCCGCCTTGCGCGAGAAAATGGGCCTCGATCAGCCCGCGATCCTGCGCTATTTCCAATGGCTTGGCGGCGCCGTAACCGGCGACTTCGGCGTTTCGCTCATATCGGGCGAACGCGTGAGCACGGCGATCAGCGACCGCTTCATCAACACGCTGTTCCTGGCTTGTTACGCGGCCGTCATCGCGGTTCCGATCTCGATCATTCTCGGCGTGATCGTCGCGCTTCTGCGCAACACGCTGTTTGACCGGGTCGCCAACGTCGTTACCCTGACCTCGATCAGTTCTCCGGAATTCTTTCTCGGCTACATCCTGATCCTGTATCTGGCCGTGAAAACCAACTACTTCCCGGCAATCGCCAGTCTCAGCAGCGACATGAGTTTCGGCGAATTGCTGCACAGGACCTTCCTGCCGGCCCTGACGCTGGTTCTGGTCGTGACCGCGCACATGATGCGCATGACGCGGGCCGCGATCATCAACCTGCTGGCATCGCCCTATATTGAAATGGCCCGCCTGAAAGGTGTGCCGGCGTGGAAAGTCATCGTCAAACACGCCCTGCCGAACGCATGGGCACCGATCATCAACGTTGTCGCCCTGAACCTGGCGTATCTGATCACCGGTGTTGTTCTGGTCGAGGTGGTGTTCGTCTATCCGGGCATCGGCCAGTTGCTGGTGGACGCGGTGTCGAAACGCGACTTCCCGATCGTTCAGGCGTGCTGTCTCATCTTCGCTGCGACCTTCATTCTGCTCAATCTTGCAGCAGATGTCGGATCGATCTTGACTAACCCGCGTTTGCGGCATCCGAAGTGAGGGCAGCGACATGAATTCATTCGTTATCGGATATTATGCGCTGCTGATCGGGGCCTCGTGCCTGGCAGCGTATTTCAAGCAACGGCAGATCTTCCTGCTGATCTTCTCGCTGACGCTGATCTCCTTCGTCACCGGGATCATCGGCGGCGTACCGGCGTTGCGCTTCATCACGATCGCGGCAGGCCTGCTCGCACTCGCCGCAGGTGTTTCCTACGCATTCCGCGAATTCCTGATCATCATCTCTCCCGATGGTGTTGCCAAGGAACTCAGGACCGCACCGCTGACGGCCGCCTTCGGCATGTTCGTGATCTTCACCTATGCAATTGCAGGGATCTTCGCACCCGTGATCGCCCCCTTCGGCGAAGCGGAGGTGATTTCCTCGGCTTTTGCGCCTGCGGACGAGAACATGCTGCTCGGTGCCGACCAGCTTGGGCGTGACATGTTCAGCCGGATCATCTACGGCGCGCGCAACACTGTCGGCCTTGCCCTGCTGGCCACAGCGCTTGCGTTCATCGCCGGCGCGCTGGCCGGCTTGCTCGCCGCCACGAAAGGCGGCTGGTTCGACCAGTTCATGGGCCGCGCGGCGGACGTGATCATGTCGATCCCGTCCCTGATCTTCGCGCTCTTGATGCTGAGTATCTTCGGCACCAGCCTCGTCGTGATCGTCGTGGTGATTGCGCTGATCTATTCGCCGCGGGTCTTCCGCCTGACACGTGCCGTTGCCGGCAACGTCGTGGTGATGGACTATATCGAGGCAGCCAAGCTTCGCGGGGAAGGAACATGGTATCTGATCCGCAAGGAAATCCTGCCGAATTCGACCGCACCGCTGATCGCGGAATTCGGTCTCGAATTCTGCTTCGTGTTCCTGCTCATCGCCGGTCTTTCCTTCCTGGGTCTCGGCATTCAGCCGCCGACCGCGGACTGGGGATCGATGGTGCGCGAGAACGCGACGCTGATTTCGTTTGGTGAACTCACACCGCTGATCCCGGCCGCAGCCATCGCGCTGCTGACGGTTGCGGTCAACTTCGTCGTCGACTGGATGCTGTTCCGGTCCTCCGGCCTGAAGGAGGTTTGATCATGGTCCCAAGGAAAGAAGTCCTTCTTGAAGTCAAGGACCTTCGGATCGAGGGTTATTCCGACGAGCAATGGGTCGAAATCGTTCACGGTGTCGACCTGACCCTTCACAAGGGGGAAGTCCTCGGCCTGATCGGGGAGTCGGGTGCCGGCAAGTCCACCATCGGGCTTGCCTCCATGGGGTTTGCGCGAGACGGCTGCCGGATTTCCGGCGGCTCGATCGAGTTCGACGGCATGGAGCTGACCACGACACCGGAGAGCGACCTCAGGGCTCTGCGCGGATCGCGCATCGCCTATGTCGCGCAATCGGCGGCGGCCTCGTTCAACCCGGCGCACCGGATCATCGACCAGCATACGGAAGCTCCGATCCAGTACCGCATCCAGAAGCGTGTCGAAGCGCAAGAAGATGCAATGGAGCTTTATCATCGCCTGCGTCTGCCCAATCCGAATGAAATCGGATTCCGCTACCCCCACCAGGTGTCGGGCGGGCAGCTGCAGCGCGCGATGACCGCCATGGCGATGGCCTGCCGTCCCGACCTCATCATCTTCGATGAGCCGACAACCGCGCTGGACGTGACCACCCAGATCGAGGTTCTGGCCGCGATCCGGGATATTGTCGACCAGTTCAACACGGCGGCGATCTATATCACCCACGACCTCGCCGTGGTTGCGCAGATGGCCGACACGATCAAGGTCCTGCTCAAGGGTGAGGAAGTCGAGGAAGCGCCCACGGAGCAGATGCTGGATAGCCCGAGCGAGGACTACACGAAGAGCCTTTGGGCGGTGCGCAGCTTCAAGCGGCCGCAGAAGGACCGGCCGGCGGAAGCCGATGCCGTGCCGATCGTCTCGGTCAAGAACGTGGACGCAGCCTATGGCAAGATCCAGGTTCTCGATGATGTCTCGTTCGACATCTATGCGGGCATGACCGTTGCCGTTGTCGGCGAATCGGGATCGGGCAAATCCACGACCGCTCGCTGCATCACGGGGCTGCTTCCGCCAACCAAGGGCGAGATCCTGTTCAACGGGGAATCGCTCCCGCCGCGGTATCAGGACCGGTCAAAGGACCAGCTGCGCCAGGCGCAGATGATCTACCAGATGGCGGATACCGCGCTGAACCCCAAGATCAGGATCAGCGAGATCATCGGACGGCCGGCGCAGTTCTACGGCAACCTTCACGGGGCCGAACTGAAGAACCGCGTCGATGAACTGCTAGACCTGATCGAGCTGGATCCGGCGAAGTTCTACAACCGGTTCCCGCCGGAGCTGTCAGGCGGGCAGAAGCAGCGCATCGGTATCGCCCGCGCGCTGGCGGCCGAGCCCTCCTTCATTATCTGCGACGAGGTGACGAGTGCTCTCGACCAGCTTGTTGCCGAAGGCATCCTGAAGCTTCTGGACAAGCTGCAGGAAGACCTGAACCTGGCCTATATGTTCATCACGCACGATCTGGCGACCGTCCGCTCGATTGCCGACGAGGTGGTGGTGATGCAGAAGGGCAAGGTTGTCGAACAGGGGCCGAAGGACAAGATGTTCACGCCGCCGCATCACCCCTATACGGACCTCCTGCTGTCGTCGGTTCCGGAAATGGATCCGAACTGGCTGACGACATTGCTGGAGGAAAGAGGTACGGATTCAATCGGCGAAGCGGCCAATGTCTGATTGAGACCACAGAAAGAACCATGCAAGAGAAAACCCCGGGATTTGCATCCCGGGGTTTTTCTTTGCGCACAATTTTCAGGTGCGGTCAGCCGACCATCAAATAGCCGGACAGAGCCATAACGCCAACAATCACGGCGTAAACACCGACGAGACCCTGCCAGGATCCGCTGTGCTCTCTGTACTCGCGAATTAGATCATCACGGGTCATGGCGACCTCCTTCTGCCTGGGCGTTGCCCAAGATGATGGCGTTTCAACTTAACCGGACACTTAATCGACAGAAGTTAAGAATTCAATGCATCAATACTGAGAATCGCACGTCTATTTCTGCATATCTGGCCAGCGACTTATTCATAAAACGCTTAGCTCTTGCGAACATGGCGGTTTCTCATTCGGATTGTGAAGATTTCCCGGCATTCTCCGGGCAGCGTGTGGCGACAATCGCAGCAGTTACACTCCTCCAAGATCCAGTGTTTTCGCGTTCTCGGCCGTCTCTTTCTGGCGCTGTCTCCGTCTGGTGCGGACCCGGCGTCCAGAGGCGCAAATGTGTTGACAATCCTTTGCAAGACAATCCCTCAAAAGCCTGCCAAAGTGCGTGGACAGAGACGACGTATGTTTGCCGTCCCCCCGCCGACTGGGGGTGTTTGTGGAGACCCGGTGCCATGTCCGTTTTGGTTTTCAATAAACCGTTCACGCAGCAAGAACCGATATCGCCCGAAGCGATCGCGGAAGCAGCGCGTGTTCTGGAGAGCGGACGGCTGCACCGCTACAACACCGTTGAGGGAGAAGACGGGGACACGGCGCTCTGGGAAAGTGAATACGCCGCCTACCAGGGAACGAAATACTGCCTGGCAACCACATCCGGCGGGACCGCCATGCAGATCGCGTTGCGTGCCGTGGGCGTTCAGTCCGGCGATGCCATTTTGACAAACGCGTTCACGCTCGCGCCTGTCCCTGGTGCTGTTGCCGCCGTCGGTGCGGTGCCTGTCTTCGTCGAAACGACCGCGGACCTCACCATCGATCTTCAGGATCTCGAGGCCAAGATCAAATCCAGTACCGCAAGGGTTCTGCTGCTCTCGCACATGCGCGGGCATCTTGCCGACATGGACGCGCTCTGCACGCTTCTCAAAAAGCACGGTGTGGCGCTGGTCGAGGACTGCGCGCACACGATGGGCGCTGAATGGAACGGCATCAAGAGCGGCAACTACGGCAAGGCGGCCTGCTTCAGCA
>JBCBUA010000177.1:0-12164 GCA_039818365.1 Pseudomonadota bacterium | reverse complement strand
AATAGGCGCAATATGTCTGAAGAAATATTCGAAAAGATTTCGCAAAGAATTTTTGGTTACTGGAATTCTTGCCCGTATTCTTGACAGTAGACGTCAAAACACAAAAAAGGCCGGCGCCAATGGCACCGGCCTCTGGAATTCGCAGGACTTGGCCTCTTAGTTGACGTTGATCCAGCGCAGCATCAGGAAATTGTCAGCGCGCTGGGTGAGGTCGATGTTGGATTTCGACCCCCACAGGAGCGGCTGGATGTGCAGCGGGACGTAGACCACGTCGTCGCGGATGATCTTGGCGGTTTCGTCCAGCATGGCCTGGCGCTTGTCCGCATCGATCTCCTTCTGGATCTGCGGCAGCAGTTCATCCACGCGCGCATTCGAGTACTGACCGAAGTTCCAGCTGCCGAGCTTCTTCTCATCATTCTTGGTGGTGACGAGGAAGCGGATCGGGTGTTCGGCATCGAAGGTGCCGGGGGACCAGCCGAGCAGGTACATGTCGAAGTTGCCCGCGCGAAGTTCAGGCCAGTAGCTGCGCACCGGCATGGCATTGAGCTCCGCGCGCATGCCTGCCTGGGTCAGCATGGCAGCCATCGCCTTGCAGAGCGCTTCGTCGTTGATGTAGCGATCGTTGGGGCACATGAGGCCGAATGAGAAGCCCTCCGGATATCCTGCCTCGGCGAGCAACGCCTTTGCGCTGTCCGGATCGTATCCGATCCGGTCGGTCGCGGCGTCACTGTGCCCCTTCATCTGCGGGCTCACCAGCTGCGTCGCGACTTCGGCATTGCCGCGCATGATCTTGTCGACCAGCGCCTCCGCATTGATGGCCTTCTGGGCCGCTTCGCGCACCTTCACATCCTGAAACGGGTTCTTGTCCGTCGTTTCCTTGGAGTATTTCAGGGTGTCGTGGTTGTGCGCAAAACCAAGCATGATCACACGCGCTTCAATGCCCTGATGCAGCGTCAGGCCGTCCTGGTTCTCGATCCGCGAGACATCCTGCACGGGAACCGGGTTGATCAGATCGACTTGACCGCTCAGAAGTCCGGAAACCGCAGTTGCCGGATTGGCGATCGGAAGGAATGTCGCCTTTGTGAGGTTGTGTTCCGCCTGGTCCCACCAGCCGTCAAAGGGCTCCAGCACCGTCTGGACGCCGGGCTCTCGTGAGGTCAGCTTGAACGGGCCGGTCCCGTTGGCATTCAAGGTTGCGTAAGTTTCTTCGTCCTTTGCCGGGCGCACGGCATCATTGGCTTCCGCCCAGCCCTTGTCGAGGATCATGAAGTTTGCGATCGAATCCGGGAAGATCGGGTTCGGTGCATGCGTCAGGAAGTCGACGGTGTAGTCATCGACAATCTTGACTTCCTTTACCGGTGCAAACCAGGAGCTCGTGTCGGCTTCTTCCGACGAGGCGCGTTCATAGGAGAACAGTACGTCTTCGGCGGTGAGGTCGGCGCCGTCGTGGAATTTCACGCCTTCGCGCAGCTTGAAGCGCCAGCCTTCGCCGCCGATCGGCTCCCAGCTCTCGGCCAGGGATCCTTCGATCTGCATGTTCTTGTCCCTGCGGACAAGCCCTTCATAGACATTGTTCAGAAATCCGAGAACCGGCGCGGAGTTGACGGCATGGGGATCCATGGTCTGGGGGTCGGTTGGCGACGACCAGCGGAGTTCAGCGGCGCTTGAGAACGAAACCGAAGAGAGCAGGGCGGCAGCAAGCGTAAATCCGGCTTTAAAACCCCCAGTGCGGCGTAACGACCTCATCATGACATCCCCTTTAGGTGTTGTTGTAACGGTGTTGTGAAAACAGCCTAAGCTTTTTCGGCGCAAAAGAAATACCGGACCCGCATGCGTGTCCGGTATCGATCTCAATTAAATGTGAAATGTGAAGAGAAGCTAAGACTTGCCCGCGACCATGAGCGCGAAAGCCTGTACCAGCGCGACTTCCTTAAGCCTGTCGAAACGGCCGGAAGCACCGCCATGGCCGGCTTCCATGTTGGTCTTGAGCATCAAAAGGCTGTCACCGGTCTTTTCAGCGCGCAGTCTGGCAACCCACTTGGCAGGCTCCCAATAGGTCACGCGCGGGTCCGTCAGTCCGGCCACCGCAAGGATTGCCGGATAGTCCTTGGCCTCGACATTGTCATAGGGCGAATAGGAGGCGATGTACGCATAGGCGGCCTTGTCGGTGATCGGATTGCCCCATTCCGGCCACTCCGGAGGGGTCAGCGGCAGGGTGTCGTCGAGCATCGTCGCCAGCACATCCACGAAGGGGACTTCGGCGATGATGCCGCCGAACTTTTCAGGGGCGATATTGGAGATCGCCCCCATGAGCATGCCTCCGGCCGATCCGCCTTGCGCGACGATCCGTTCGTAGGATGTGAAGCCCTCGGCGACAAGGTGATCTGCCGCGGCGATGAAATCCGTGAAGGTGTTCTTCTTGGTTTCCCGGCGGCCGTTCTTGTACCAGCGGAACCCCTTGTCCTTGCCGCCTCTAATATGGGCAACGGCATAAACGAAGCCACGGTCCACAAGGGAAAGCGCGTTGGTGTTGAAGCTCGCCGGAATCGTGATGCCGTAGGAGCCATAGCCATAAAGCAGCAAGGGGGCAGAGCCGTCGAGTTTCGTGTCCTTGTGATAGAGGATCGAGACGGGCACGGTCTCACCGTCCGCAGCGGGTGCCATCAGCCTGCGTGTCACATAATCGCCGGCATCGTGCCCGGAGGGGACTTCCTGTTCCTTTTTCAGAACACGGCTGCGTGTCTCGATGTCATAGTCGAAGGTCTGGGACGGCGTGGTCATCGACGAATAGGTGAAACGGATCGCGGTGGTATCGAATTCATAGCCGCCGCCCATACCCAGAGAATAGGCCTCCTCATCGAATTCGACCGAATGCTCGATATTGTCGGCAAGACGTCGGATGACGATGCGGGGCAATCCGTCTTCGCGCTCCAGCCGGGTCATGAACGTCTTGTAGACGCAATGCGAGAGGATGAGGCAGCCGGGTTTGTGCGGGACGAGGTCGGTCCAGAATTCCCGTCCTGGCGTTGCCTTGGGTGCGGTGACGATCTTGAAGTCTTCCGCATCGCCGAGATTGGTCAGGATATAGAGCGTGTCGCCGTGATCATCGATCGAGTACTCGACGCCGGTGTCACGTGGTGCGATCAGCATGGGTGGCGTTTCCGGGCGGTTGGCCGGGATCATCCAGACTTCCGATGTTTCGTGATCATGGATGTCAATGATGATCGTCTCGCCGGACTGGGTCTTGCCGACGCCCATGAAGAAGCCCGCATCCAGCTCTTCATGTACAAGCACATCTTCGGACGGATCGCTTCCCACCTTGTGCCTGAAAAGCTTCGAGGGACGATGGTTGTCGTCCAGGCGAACGTAAAAGACAAAATCGCTGTCAGCAGAGAAGACACCGCCACCGGCCGTGTCCGGGATGCTGTAGTTCAGGTCCTTGCCCGTTTCAGTATCGCGCAACTGCAGCGAATAGTATTCCGAGCCCTTGTCGTCATAGGCCCAGGCGAGCAGTTTGTGATCCGGCGACTGGCTGGCGCCGCCAATCCGGAAATAGGCCTTACCTTCGGCTTCCGTGTCACCGTGCAAAAGGACGGTTTCAGCCCCGCCATCGCGCGGTGTCCGAAAGAAGATCGGCTGCTGGCCGCCAGTTTCAAACTTCATGCCATAGGCATAGGGACCGTCGGGAGAGGGGACGGAACTGTCGTCTTCCTTGATCCGGCCCCGCATTTCCTTGAAAAGCGTCTCCTGCAGCCCGGCCGTCGGTTGCATGACCGTTTCCTGGTAGGCGTTCTCCGCTTCCAGATAGGCACGGATATCAGCGTCCAGAACCGAAGGATCGCGCATCACCTCCTGCCAGTTGTCCGCACGCAGCCAACCATAGTTGTCCTGCCTGGAGATACCGTGGATTTCGTGAGTTTGGGGGCGTGCCTCTGCACGCGGGGGAAGAGCATCCTGTTTCATGCGAAAGGAGGTAGGAGTTTTGTGTTTTGTTGGCAAGTGACATTGTTTTCAGAATTGCCGCCGGACCGGCACTCCTGCTTTCGCATGACAGACTGGTTCAGGGCCTGCTAATGTGATGTTACGTAAAGTAAGTTTCGAGGCCGGAGGAGGGTTTCATGTACCGGATGTTTCTGAGTTGTGCAGCTGCCGTGATTGCGTGCTTCACCGTCGCACAAGCGGAAACCATGCCTTTGCCGGACAGTCTGATCGGGCTGACCAGTCCCGAAGGGCAGTCCCTGCTGATGGGGGCGGAGGCGAGCAACGACTATTTTCCGCTGAGCATTCATTTCACGACGCAGGTCAACCCTGCCTATTGCGGTCCGGCGACGATCGCCATGGTTCTGAACGCATTGAACGTACCACGGCCGGCTTCAAAGATGACGCTTGGGCTCGGCATGTTCGACGAGGAGAATATTTTCACGCCCGCAGCGGCCGAGGTGAAGCCGGCGAAATCCATCGTAAGCCCGCCTTATGGCATGACGCTTAACGAACTTGGCGGCGTCCTTGCCGCGCATGACCTCAAGGTTGATGTGGTTCATGCCTCCGATTCGGATCTCGACACGTTTCGCGCTGTTGCTGTCGCTCATCTTCGCGACGATGACACGTTCGTCCTCGTCAACTATCTGCGCAAATCGATCGGTCAGGAAAAAGGCGGACACATCTCACCGCTTGGTGCCTATGACGAAGACACCGACCGTTTTCTCATTCTGGACGTGTCCCGCTACAAGTATCCTCCCGTCTGGGTGGAAGCGGCGACCCTCTTCGACGCAATGAACACGGTCGATTCCGACAATGCGGGCAAGACAAGAGGCTATGTCAGCGTAGGCCGATGAGCCCGGCGCCGGGAGGCGGGAACGGGTCGCGGCCTTACGGATTTCTTGTGCAGGACAAGTCCTGAACGTTCGCCGGTTCGCGCCCGCCGCGATGAAGCCGCCCCGTGCCCGGCCTTGATAAAATTGAGGGGGTGACAAATCCGGGATGAATACTTACGTTAGGGTATGTCCGGCGTCAGATTGTCTCGTGCCGGATGCAATTTGATTACTTTTTGATTTGCGTGACTTTTAAAAAATAAATTCAGATCGCGACCGAAGGCTGTTTTGAAACTTTCGAACCGCGGTTCTTCAAAAAAAAGACGACTCTCCTGGTTCAGTATTCGAATTTTCTGGAGACATATTGCCGTGAATATAGAGATTTATCGAGAAAATGCCCTTTGCATCGTCCGTCCTGCCGGACGCATCGATCTGGCGACATTGGACGAGTTTGAAAGTTCCTTGCGGGCCCTGACCGAAACGGCTCCTGCCCAATTGCTCATCGACATGGAGCGGGTGACCTATCTGGCCGGCGCAGGGCTCGGTGTTCTCCTGGCGACGGCCATGACCCTGAAAGGACACTCCAGTCACATGGGCGTCTTCGGCGTGTCCGGGCGTGTCCGTGAGGTGTTCGAGGTGTCCGGTTTCGCGTCCGTTCTGGACGTCCATCCCGATGAGTTGAGTGCGCGGGGGGAAGTCCACTGATCTCGAGCCACGTGCAGACCGCCGCAACCATGTTCGCGGGGCTCGGTCTGTTTTTCTTCGCGATGCATTTTTTGTGCGTCAATCTCAAACGTCTGGCCGATCAGAAATTGAAACGACGGATCGCCAGACTGACCTCTACAGCGCCCGCCGGACTGTCGGTCGGCATGCTGATGATCGTCCTGACACAGAGCGGCACAGCGGCTGTGTTTCTGCTCGTCGGCCTCGTGCGCGCGGGCATGATGACATTGAGGCAGGTGCAGCCGGTCGTTCTCGGCCTCAATCTGGGTGCCGGGCTGATCGTCCTGTTCCTGACACTGGACATCAGGGTCGCCGTCATGCTGCTCATCGGCGTCGCAGGTTTTTGCTACACGTTCGGCTCGCGGCACAAGGAACACGTTACCGGCGCTGCCATCGGCGTCGGGCTGCTGTTTCTCGGATTTCAGATCATGCGCGATGCCGCATCACAAATCGAGACGCAGGCCTGGTTCGTGCAATTTGTCGAAGTGACAGCCGGAGCACCTCTTCTTGCACTTCTTGCCGGCATCGTTCTGAGCCTTCTCGCCCAGTCGTCGATTGCCGTTTGTGCGGTGATGATCGTGTTCCTGCAATCAGGCCTTTTCGAGCTGCGGGACGGGATCCTGTTCGTTTTCGGTGCCAATATCGGCAGTTCGGTGCTGATGCTGCTGTTGTCGGTCAACCTGTCCGGCGCGCAAAGACAGGTCGCGCTCTACAAACTCGGGTTCAACGCGATCTCTTCTCTGGTTCTGCTGCCGATGATTTACATCGAAGCGGTGTCCGGGGTGCCATTGATCGTTGGCCTTGTCTCGCATCTCAGCACCGATCCGGGAACGCAGGTTGCGCTCGCCTACCTGCTGTTCAATGCCTTGCCTGTGCCCGCACTGCTGCTGATGCTCGGCCCCACCGCCAGATATCTTCAGCGTGTCAGTCCTGAAACCCGCGCCGAACTCGGGGCCAAGCCGAAGCATCTGGTGCTGCCTTGCGCGGAGCCGCCGTCGGTTGTTCAACGGCTTGTCGAACTTGAGATGGTCCGGTTGCTGCGGCTGCAATCCGAAGCGTTTGCAAGCATGCGCTCCGGCCGTGGTGCCAAAGACCTTCACGCGAACTTGGAAGCGGCCGCCACCCTCCACAAAACCATTGAGGAGACGCTCAGGGACATGGCGTCCGAGCGACGGCTGTCGCTGGACGAACACGGTCATGTCGATTTGCTTGGACGCATTCTCTATCTCGCCAAAGAGATGCGCGAAGCCCTTCACGATCTGGGTGCAGACGTTTTCTTTCTGCGCAGGACCCGTCCGGACTTGTCGTTTACCGACTCCGCCGTCGAGGGTCTTGATGCGATCCTCGATGTGCTGATATCGGTCGCGCATGACAGAAACCGCGTCAGTCTGGATGTCCTCACCCGGCTGACGGCAACGAGTGGCAACGGTTTCAATGCGATCAAGGTCGCGTACTTGCAGGATGAGGCGTTCCTTGCTGGAGAGGCGCGCAAACGTCTGCTGAACGCAATGAGCCTCTGCGAACGCCTGATCTGGCTGTTTGGAGAGACCAGCAGGGCCTATGGGCGGCTGGGAGACAGCCCGGTCGAGGTGCTGGCATCCGTATTCGAGAAACAGGCCGAAGCAGCGCGGCTCCGGGCGTAAGCGGCGATTCGCGCTGGCGGACAGGTCCGGATATTCGGAGCCTTCCGTTTTTCGGTGGACGGGATTGCGCCCTATTTGTAGACGACCGCGTTTCTGGCTTTTTCCAGCTTCAGCTTTGAAGCCGCCTTGTTGTCGCCGTTGATATAGAGGGTGGCTTCAGAGGCACTGAGTTCATCGATCGGCAAGCTGTGCGGAGGGACGTTCTGAAGCAGGATTTTCGCGGCCATCTCGGCGGCGGTTCGGCCGCGCTCCTCATACTCGCTGCCGAAAACGAGTGTGATCCCGTCTCCGACATAAGCGCTCGACGATCCGATGCTCACCAGGTCCTCGGGTATGATTTGCGGCAGGGCCTCCGAATGGGCGACGAAGGACGACGACGATGTCACGTAAATGGCGTCGACGTCGTCCAGTTCGGGCCGCAATGCGGCGATCTGGATCTCCTTTTCCTTCGCATCAGGGGCAAATCGCAGCCGCTTGACAGAAATTCCGCGTTCTTCCGCGGCGCTGGAGAGCCGGTCGGCCTCCGCGACCGCATTGTGTTCCCTGGGGTCGAAAAGGACAGCAATCGTCCTGACGGGATAAACATCGAACAGCAGCTCGAGATTCACGTCGGGAGACAATGAGTGCTTTGTGCCCGTCATTCCCGGTGGCGGACGTTCCAGCGAGGGCGCGAGCCCGACACCGACGGGATCTGTGACAATGTTGAAGACGCGCGGAACATTGTCGAAGTGAAAATTCTGCACGGTCAGTGTCACCGTCGTGCCGAATGTGTAGATCAGGTCCATAGACTTGATATCGTTCAGCCGGTCCCTGAGAAATCCCGCCAGACGGGTCTGGTCGCGGCCGGCATCGAAAAGTTCGATGTCCGCCTCGATGCCGAGTGTTTCCAGATGCGCGATGAAGCTGTGTTCGGCAGGCGTCATGCCGCGCCAGGTGATCATGAGGATGGATCTGTGGTGATCCGACGCCAGGGCAACGGCAGGCGCAAGGATCAACGAGACGAGGAGAATGAGACGGGGTATCAAGGAGGTAACTCTGGTGCCGTTCTTGTTGTTGTTCATCGTTGTGACCGGTTCTTCTTCTTCATGATATGCGCCGGGGCGTCAGCATCAATGCCCATTCGCCTTTTCTTTGAGAGCATAGATTTCGGGGTGAATGCAAACCAGACCCGCGCGGGATCTGTCCACCATTGACCGGCTGACGGCCTTTTCCTCGTTGACAACCAGGCAGGACTTCTTCAGACAAGATCTGATGGTTCCCGAATTCGAAACCGGATCGGGATTAAAAGGGAACACGGTGAGGCGTAGCCATAAGGCACCAAATCCGTGACTGCCCCCGCAACTGTGAGCGGCGAGCGAGCCTGTGAACACCACTGGGAAAACCCGGGAAGGTTCAGGTGAGTGAAGACCCGCAAGTCAGGAGACCTGCCATTTCATCTTCAACCTCAACCCGGACGGGGTGTTCCGGAGGAGCGAATGGCATGACACATCAGCAATCGCTGACACACAACATTCGGTTCTTGCAAGCCCCGTGCAATCGCGGAGGGCGATATGGACCGGACAAGACCCGACTCCAAAGACATCATACCCGTTTTCCTGGCCAAGGCCGGCGCGCTCGGTGAACGTGCGGCCAGGGCCATGTGCCCAAACGGCAGCGCATATCCACTTGCATCTTTGCAGAGTCGTAATGTAATAACATTACAAACTGAGTTGGCGGGCTCTCAGGAACCTGTTCACGCCTCAGCCACGCAACAGGGGCAAGGGCAGAGCGCCTCCGTCCGCCGCTCATGCAATCTTGAAGCCGAAAGCCGGGGGGCTGCAAATGAGCGCTGATACGCACAAGATCTTCGTCTGTACGTCCTGCCGTCACAACGGGACGCAGTGCCGCCCCGGATTTGAGCTGATCACGAAACTGAAAGAGGCTCTGAGGATCGCTGCACCGCTTGTCGGAGACGATTTCGAGGTCTCGGGCATTGCATGCATGGCAGGATGTTCGCGTCCCTGCACGGTCGCCTACCGGGCCAGTGACAAGGCAACCTATCTTTTTGGCGATATCGATCCTGACACGGATATCGAGGACCTTGTTGCCTTTGCGAAGCAATACCGGGAGCTGGAAGACGGCTGGTGCAATTCCACGCAGCGTCCGGGAAAACTGCGCAAGTCGACCCTGGCACGCATTCCGGCCGCGCTGATCGTGACAGAAACCCACAAGGCGGCCGTCTCGTGAGCGGCTCTGTGCTCTCCGTCAGGGATGTCAGCTGGCAGGCCGGCCAGGGGACCACGATCCTGCATCCGGTCAGTTTCGAACTGGCATCGGGACAGGTTCTCGGCCTGGCAGGCGCCAACGGGGCAGGCAAGTCGACCCTGTTGCGTCTGCTCTACCGTTTCCAAAAGCCAAGTACGGGCTCGGTCTTCCTTGATGGTCACGACATCTGGAAGATGTCCGCGCGTTCAACGGCCAGAAAGGTGGCGGCGGTCCTGCAGGAGCAGCCGACGGATTTTGCCCTGTCCGTCTGGGAAATCGTCGCCCTCGGCCGCCGGCCGCACGGAACCGGCTTCTCCGGGAGCGGGAAACGGGACCGGGACGTCACGGAAACAGCGCTCGATACGATGGCCTTGCTGCCGCTTGCCGCAAGGTCTTTCGGGACGCTCTCGGGCGGGGAGCGCCAGCGGGTGATGGTGGCCCGCGCGCTTGCCCAGGAGCCCGAGCTGCTGATCCTCGATGAACCGACCAACCATCTGGACATCCGTCATCAGCTGGAGATCGTGGCGCTTATCTCCAGCCTGAACATCACCATCGTCACCAGCCTGCATGATCTGAACCTAGCCGGGCGCGTCTGCGACCGCGTCCTCCTGCTTCATCAGGGCAGGATGGTGGCCTTCGGTGAACCGGAAGACGTGCTGACACCCGCGCATATCGAAAAAGCCTATTCGGTTCAGGCGCGGCTGGAACAGATCGCTTCCAGCGCGGAAACACATCTCACCTTTCATCTTTGAATATTGGAGATTTCAATGAAGCAACTGGCACTTGGCCTTCTGGCCGCCTTGATGGCGGGAACCGCCTTCGCGGAAACGACCGTCAAAAGCTGTGACCGTGAGGTCACGTTCGACGCACCGCCGTCGGCGGCCATCTCGAACGATGTCAACCTCACCGAGATGATGCTTGTTCTCGGCCTGAGCGAGTACATGGTCGGCTATACCGGCATTTCCGGTTGGAAAACGCTCGACGAGGAGATGCGTGCCGGTGTGGCGGAACTGCCGGAGCTGTCAGCGAAGTACCCGACCAAGGAAGTCCTGATCGGTGCCGACGCGGATTTCTTCTTCGCCGGCTGGAACTACGGCATGAAAGTCGGCGGCGAGGTCACGCCGGAGACGCTCGCACCGTTCGGGATCAAGGTCTACGAGCTGACCGAATCCTGCATCCATATCGGCGAAAAGCCCAAGGTATCGATGGATGACATGTATAACGACCTCGTCAACCTCGGGAAAATCTTCGGTGTCGAAGAGCGGGCGAACACGCTGGTCGCCGGCTACAAGGCTGAGCTCGATAGTTACAAGTCCACTTTAAAGACGTCCGAGAAGCCTCTGAGGGTATTTGTCTATGACAGCGGTGAAGACAGGCCATTCACCGCAGGACGCTACGCTATGCCGACGGCATTGATCGAGGCTGCGGGCGGCGTCAATGTTCTGGATGATTTCGAAAAGAGCTGGGCCAAGGTCGACTGGGAAACGGTGGTCGAGAAAGACCCGGAATTCGTGGTGATCGTGAATTACGGGAACGTCACGGCCGAGCAGAAGCGCGATTTCATGAAGCAGAATCCCGCCCTTGCGGAAATCGACGCCGTGAAGAATGACCGCTTCGTGACCCTGGAATATGTAGAGGCGACGCCCGGCCCACGGAACATCAAGGCTGTGAAGAAACTCGCAGAAGCCTTCTGGGGAGAGTAGACCTTGCTGCAACGGCCCGGAAGACGAGACACAACGGTCAGCCTGGAAGCCAGCCACAAGCGATCGTCAATGCAGGGTTTCGGCCTTTTTATGTTGACCGGTGGCACCTTGCTGGCCGCCTCCATCGTCATTGCGGTTTCAGTCGGGGCGGTTTCGGTCCCTTTCGGAACCGTATTCGGTGTCGTTGCCAACAAGATTTCACCGGGACTGGTCGAAGTTGATTGGTCCAAGGGCAGGGAGGCGATTGTCTGGGACATTCGCCTTCCGCGAACCCTTCTGGCCGCGCTGGTCGGTGCCGGGCTTGCGATTGTCGGGGCAGCACTGCAATCGGTCACGCGCAACCCGCTGGCCGACCCGCACCTGTTGGGCATTTCATCCGGGGGAGCGGCCGGTGCCATCCTTGCGCTGCTGCACACCGGGCTGTTTCTCGGGCTCCTGACCGTCCCGCTGATGGCTTTTTCAGGCGCTCTCGCGGCAACACTCGTGGTTCTCGGGGTGACCCATTTTGCCTCGGCGACGAGCGCCGACAGGCTTGTTCTTGCAGGCGTCGCCGTTTCCTTCATCATCATGTCGATCGCAAATATCCTGATTTTCCTGGGAGATCCGCGCGCGACCCACACGGTTGTCTTCTGGATGCTTGGAGGCCTTGGGCTGGCGCAGTGGAACCATTTGCTGTTTCCGCTCGCGATCCTGGTTCTGACTGCGCCTTATCTCCTTGCCAAGGCGGCCGATCTCAACGCCATGACGATCGGAGATGAAACCGCTTCCACACTCGGCATACCGGTCGCGCGGTTCCGGCTGATCGTGTTCGTCGTCGGTGCCCTGATCACCGGGGTCATGGTGGCGTTCTCCGGGATCATCGGATTTGTCGGTCTCATGATCCCGCATATCGCAAGATTTCTTGTCGGGGGCAGCTACAATCGCGTGTTGCCGGCCAGTCTGCTGCTCGGAGCGATCTTTCTCATCTGGGCCGACATCCTCGCGCGCACGCTGATGGCTCCGGAAGACATGCCGATCGGCATCCTGACCGGTCTGATCGG
>JBCBUA010000176.1:0-12178 GCA_039818365.1 Pseudomonadota bacterium | reverse complement strand
CCCCTGGCCGGCGATCTTGCCGGAATACTGTTCCAGGACGGGTTTCATGATGTCGAGCGTTGTCCCGGGAGGAACTGAACAACGCAGGACGACAATGTGAAACCCGTCCTTTTCCGCAAGGGCCTCGCCGATGCCGCGTGCAACGGCTTCAATGGCCCTGGTGTCACAGCCGCCGTCTTCACTGGTCGGCGTGCCGACGGAAACGAAAGTGACGTCTGTTTCCATAACCGCCTTTTTCAGGTCGGTGGTTGCAGTGAGGAGATCCTCGGCGACACCCTGTGTCAGCAGTTCCGCGAGGCGGTCCTCGTGGATCGGGCTCTCACCGCAGGAAATGGAGTCGACCTTCTGGTCATCAATGTCAGTGCCGACAACGCGGTGACCGAGATCGCTCAGGCAGGCGAGCGACACAGCGCCAACATAGCCAAGCCCAACAACGCTGATCGCTTTTTTCTCGTCCGCAAGCTTCAGTTCAAAGCCGTCAATCTCGCGTGCAGTTTCGAAGTTTCCAACAAACATGTTCATGACATTGCTCCCGTGTGATCGTATCTGGGAACTACAAGAACAATCTCCGTGCCAGACGCGTCGAGATTATTTTTTTGCATATTTTTCAATAAGTTATGATTTTTTCGGGTTTTTCGCCGGTGTTTCATCTTGCGAATTTGACAACAGGAATTTCGCGTTTTCGGCTTTTCGATTGCAAATCCGCAAACCGTTTCCGGCTTGAGAAAATCCGTGCCAGTCTGCCCGAGCCAAAATTAGAACCGCTGCCAAAATTTTCCTCGCTGACAGCGCCCTATATATAAAGCGTCCCGGACAGCACCGGTTCGGGGATCCGGTATTTTCGAAATCAGTAAACGCGCTTTGCCATTTCGCAAAACACATCCTGTTTGATTGAAGGAAACTGTACCGCAGAAATTATAAGTATCTGATTTTATTATCTTCTTAAAACTTTCCCGACTTGGCCACCGAATTGCAATGCGTTCCGCAGACACGAATTCGATGAGGCAAAGCAATGTTTACGAACACAAACTTCAACACGATCGGCCAGGTCACGGTCCCTTTCGGTGCGATGCAAGACGCTGAGCAGGAAAACATCTTCCTGTTTGACGCCAACATTCTCGTTGACGCAAACAACAGGGAAATGGACCACACCTTCGCCAGATACCTGGCGGACTTCGCGGAACAGCGGTCCTGCTACCTTCTGTCCAACATGCACTATGCGGAGACAGCTTCGCGTCTTCCGTCATGGCTGCGCAGACGCTTCGCCGGCATTTTTGCGTCCGCCGGAACCGAGTTCTGGCAGGGAACGGACCTGCTGGTCCGTCACGAACACGATTTTTCCGACGACCTTTTTGAATATGTCGCCCGGCTGGTCCTCCACAGCGCCTATCCGCAGAAGCAGGCTCCGCTGATCGACAGCGGTTCGGCGACGCTGCGCGTCTGTCTCGCCGGAACACGCGTCGGGCGGACGGCGAAACAGACTTACCTTGCGTGGGAGAACGAACACCGGGAACTTGATGCGTTCATCGCTTCGTTCGAGCGCCGTTTCCCGGATCACGCGATCTGCAAGGATACGGAAACCAGTCTGCTGATCACCCCGAATTCCTTCTCGACGGCCGAGGTGCAGAACCAGTTGATGCGGCGCCACAAGTCCGCACGTGTCATCGCCTATCTCGGCGGGATGGCAGCGGGCGGCTATGCCAAACCGATGTGCGACGCGCTTTTGAGCAAGCACGTGCTGTCGACCGTTGCCGGTCCCAGCGATGTCAGCCAGCTGCTGAGCTACGAGAAACGGGTGATGAAAGACATCAAGCCAAAGGCGGCCGCACCCCTCCGCCTTTTCCAGGGAGCCTGGCAATGAAAGCCACTTCGATCGTTCTGGATGATCCGCACTGGTCGGTGCTGCAAAGCGACACGGTGTACGATTCAGGCAAGAACCTGCGCGTCGTGCGCCAGACCGTGCAGCTGCCGGACAGCCGGATTGTCGACGACTACTTCCGGATCGACCTGCCGTCATTCACCTCGGTCTACGCGGTCACGGAAGACAACGAAGTCCTGCTGCTCAGGCAATACAAACACGGTGCCGGTCAGGTGTGCCTGACACTCCCGGGCGGCCAGGTCGACCCCGGAGAAGATCCGGAATTCTCTGCGCGGCGCGAACTGCTGGAGGAGACCGGGTACGGCGGCGGACGATGGATTGCAGGTCCATCGCTCGTCCTCCACGGCAACCAGGGCATTGCACGGGCTCATGTCTTCGTTGCAAGCCATGTGATCAAGCTTGGCGAGGCCAGTTCGGACGACCTTGAGGACGCCGTTCTGGTTACCCGCAAGCGCGCTTATCTGCGCGAGGCAATCCTGAGGGGTGAACTGCCCGTCACTTCGCATGTCGCGACAATCGGCATCGCCGAAGCGTTGTTTACGACAATCAAAGGATGATCAAGCGAAGCGGATGATCAGGCAGTTTCCGACGCGAGGTCGTCTGCAGAGGCCACGTCCTCGTCCTGTTCGGCCCAGATTTCCTTCTTTCGATAGAGCGTCGACGGACTGACCTGCAGGGTGCGGGCCGTTTTGGGAAGACTTCCACCGCAGGCATCGATCGTCGCCTCGATGATCTGCCTTTCGAGCTGTTCGAAGGGTTGTCCCAATGTCACCGTGATTGCCGGCCACGCGCCCGCGGCTGCCACAGCGCCCCTTTCGCCAGATACGATCTGGGCAGCGGCGCTCTGCACCGGAACCGTCTCTGCCTGGGTTTTTGGTACAGGCGCACGCCCCTGAAGCGTCGTCAGCATGTCCGCTTCCACAAACGGGCCTTCATTCAGCACGACCAGATTGCGGATCGTATTCTGCATTTCGCGCACGTTTCCGGGCCAGGTATGGGACAACAGCGCTTCTTCCGCTTCAACCGAAAACCCCTCGAAGGCCTTGCCTTCCTCGCCTGCGAACTGCGTCAGAAAGTGCTTGGCAAGTTCCAGAACGTCGGCCCCTCTCGACCTCAGCGGCGGCAGTCCGATCGGCAACACGTGCAGCCGGTAGAACAGGTCTTCGCGAAACCGTCCGGCTTCGACCTCGCTGAGCGGGTCCCTGTTGGTGGCGCATACGATGCGCACATCCACTTTCTTGAGCGCATCGCTGCCGACCTTCTGCACCGTGCCGCTTTGCAGAAAACGCAGCAGTTTCGCCTGAAGGCCGAGTTCCAGCTCACAAATTTCGTCAAGGAACAGCGTGCCGCCGTCTGCCCGCGCGGCAGCCCCGTCGCGATCCGATGTGGCCCCGGTGAAGGCACCCTTGATATGGCCGAAAATCTCGGACTCGATCAGGTCTTTCGGGATCGCGGCGCAGTTCAAGGGAACGAAGGGTTTCTTGGCACGCGGACTGGAGCGGTGAATGGCCTCGGCACAGACTTCCTTGCCGGTGCCGCTTTCGCCCGTGATGAAGACGGACGCGTTTGAGCGGGCCACGCTCTCGATCATCTTGTAGACAGCGGTCATCGGCAGGGATGACCCGACGAACCCGTGCTGAAGTTTGCCGGCAGCCGGCTTGCGCACCTCTTCGACGACTTCGGTCAGGGTTTCGCGCTCAAGCGCGTTGCGCGTGGTTGTGACAAGACGTTCTTCTGCAACCGGCTTGACGATGAAGTCGTAAGCGCCGGCCTGCATCGCATCAACGGCCGTCTTGATCGAGCCGGAGCTGGTCACCACCACCACGGTGACCGGGAGTTGCTCCTCGCGGATCGCCGCCAGCACGTCCATTCCGCTCATGTCCGGCAATTGCAGGTCAAGCAGCACGACGCTGATGCCGCCCTTGCGCAAACGTGCCAGGGCTTCCGTTCCCGTCTCAACATGAACCGTGTCGAGCCCGGCGCGCGACAGCTGATGACCGTACACCGTCGCAAGGGGCAGAGCGTCTTCAACGATCAGAACTTTCACCTTCTTGCTCCTTCCGCGGCGCAGATCATCCGTCAGGTATCAAGAGTTATCTTTACACCTATTTCGTCTGCCAATGCTTTAACTTCCGTTAGTGTGCTGTCACAGATCGCGGAAAGGTCGTCCATTTTGCCCATGGCTGCAGTCTCTTTGCCATCGCGGACCAGCGTGTTGACCGTGGTCGCAATGGTGGCAAGTTCGAGGGCGCCGAAGGTTCCGGCGACGCTCTTGAGAGCATGGGTTGCCCGTTCGAGCTTTTCCGGCTCGTTTGCCTCGGCCGCATCAAGAGCCGCCTGCCGCCGCTTGAGCGTGTCATCGACGAACTGCTGCAGAAGTTTCTGCTTCAGCTCGTCCGGCATGGTTCCGAGGATTTCCCTGGCCGCTTCCAGCGACGCCGTGGTTCCCGAAGCCGCTTGCGGAGCACTGGCGACATTCCGGGCGACGTTGCGGGCAACACAGGCAAGCAGATCTTCCTTTTCGACCGGCTTTGCCAGGAAATCGGACATGCCGGAGTCCAGGAAGCGTTCCCGGTCGCCGCGCAGCGAATAGGCGGTCAGCGCGACGATGGGCGTTTCAACATTGCGCTGCCCGTGCCTGATGCGGCGCGTCGCCTCTATCCCGTCCATTTCGGGCATCGAGATGTCCATCAGGATACAGTCGTAGTCGCGCTTCGCTGCGGCCTGGACCGCCTCCCGGCCATTATTCGCAATATCAATGTCACAGCCGGCGCTGCGCAAGGCGTGACTGACCACGATCTGGTTGGTCGCGTTGTCCTCAGCGAGAAGAATGGTCAGGTTATCGGGGAACGCGGCCTGTTCTTCCGGATGGTCCTCTTCCAGAACCACCGTCTGATCATCCGCGAGCCGGATGGGGACAACAAACTCGAACGTGCTGCCGACATCCTCTTCACTATGGACGAAGACTTCACCACCCATCAGGTGCGCGATCTGCCTACAGATCGCAAGACCGAGCCCGGTCCCGCCCTGTTTCTTGGTGTAACTCGTATCGACGGTCACGAAGTCGCCAAAGAGCGCTTCGTGCTTGTCCGCCGGAATTCCGATCCCGCTGTCCCTGACCGAGAACCGGAACGTCGGCTCGACCGGATCGTCTTTCGTGATATCGACCGAAATCTCGACGAATCCGATCTCGGTGAATTTGATCGCATTCGAAACCAGATTCAGGACGACCTGGCGCAAACGTCCCGAATCCCCCACCACATTGTGGGGCAGATCGGACGGAACCTTCATGGAAAGCTGCAGGCCCTTGTCCTGCGCAATCGGTTTGAACAGGTCGACAACGCTCTTGACCACCGTCTTGAGCCGGAAAGGAGCCGGGTCGAGTTCCATGCGACCGGCCTCGAGCTTGGAAAAGTCAAGAATGTCGTTGATCAGTTCCAGGAGCGAGCGGCCGGATTCGCGCGCCGTCTTGAGGTAGTCGGCCTGTGCCGGGCTCAGATCGGTGTCGCGCAACAGGCTGAGAATGCCGAGCACGCCGTTCATCGGCGTGCGGATTTCATGGCTCATCATCGCCAGGAACTTGGCCTTGGCCTCGTTCGCGGCCTCCGCCTTTTCCTTCGCGTCCCTGAGAGCCGCATCGGCCGCCTTTCTCTCGGTGATGTCCCGGACATAGCCAAGGAAAAGCGGCCCTTCGGCCCCCTTGGTGTGCCGGATCGCCAGTTCGACGATGATCTCGTGACCGTCCTTGTGGAGGCCTTCGATTTCGATGCGCTTTCCAAGAACCGGGCCCTCGCCCGTTTGCAGGAACCGGACCAGGCCGTCGTCGTGTGCCTTGCGGTGCTGGTCGGGAATGATGTAGTCGGACATCTTCCTGCCTATGAGCTCGGCAGCCGTCCAGCCGAACACCCCTTCGGCGGCAGGGCTGAAGTCCAGCACGACGCCGTCCCCGTTCATGACAATGACACCGTCAAAGGACGCATCCACGACGTTGCGCAGCAGGTCTTCGTTGCGCCGCAGTTCCGCTTCGCGGTTCTTGAGCTCCGTGATGTCGACCCGGAAGCCGACCATGCCGCCTTCGCTGGTACGGGACTCGATCACGCGCAACCAGCGGCCGTCATCCAGATGCTGTTCCATGGGCGCGCCCGGATTCTGGTGACGCTCCATGCGCATGGCAACCCAGTCTTCCAGGATGTCCTCGTTGACCTGATACTGGCCACGCATTGCGCCTTTCCTGATGATTTCCTCGAATTTCGCGCCCGGCTGAATGAGGTCTGCGCTGGAGCTGTAGAACTCCCTGTACTTGCTGTTGCAAAGAACAAGCCGGTCTTCGGCGTCGTAGAGCACGAAACCGTCCGGCAGGGACTCGATCGCATCAACAAGACGGGTTTCCGCCTGTTTGATCTTGGCGGCAGCGGCCTTTCGATCCGTAAGATCCCGGAAGATCGCGGTGAAGGTTGCCGATCCGTCGATCAGCACCTCCGACAGGGACATCTCGACCGGATATTCCCCGCCGTCGAGGCGTCTGCCGGTTGCCTCCAGGCGCTTTCCGGATTTTTCAATGGATGTCGCCGTGCCCGGGCAGCAGTCGAAGGGCAGTTCTTCACCGCCGGTGTCCGGCAGGAAATCGCTGATCAGGCGGCCGACCAGATCTCGGCTCTCCGCCGCGCCGAACATGGCGAGCGCCCGCTTGTTCGCACTCAGAATTTCGCCCGAAGGCGAGAGGGTCAGGACGCCGTCCAGCATGGTGTCGAGAATTGCGCTGACCTGCGCTTCACCGGTTTCGGCGCGCAGCGTCGCTTTCACAAGCGCATCGTTCTTTTCGCGCTCCGCCTCGGCAAGACCGGCAAGGCGCCGCATGGCACGTTGACGCTGCAGCGACAGCACAAAGGTCAGGGCAAGCGCTGCGGCAAACGCAATTGCAAGCATGAAGATCAGGTTGTCGATCGACGTGAACCCGGTCCCGTAAAGCGCACTTGCCGGAATGATGACCTCCTGAAGGCCCCGGACATCGCCAACCTCCCAAACGGTTCGCGGCGAGTCCGGATGGGTGTTGTGGCAGGCGACGCAGCTTTCCTCCATGCGCACTGCCGATGCGCTGCGGAAGAAGGTTCCATCCTCGCGCTGTTCAAGGCGCTGGTACGGTTTGCCCGGGTCCTTTTCGATCGCCGCCAGGGCTGCCTTTTCGAAATCGTCGAGCTGCCGGTCCTGACGCCAGGGCCAGGGATGCGTCGACAGCATCCGGATCGCACTGCTGGCGCCCTGTGCCTTCAACTCGTCTTCGAGCGCCAGCGTCATCGACACGGGCGCCGGAATTGTCAGGTCCTTGTCGTGATAGTCGTGGCTGACCGAGACGTCCTGCGACGAATAGAGTTTGTCCACGACTTCACGGGAATAGAATGACCGCGCGGCCGTCAGCAGTTCGGACTGTGCACGCGCTGCCGCAGACAGGTCTGCCGTGCGCGCCTTCTGTCCGAAATCGACGGCAATCACATAGGCCGCGATGGCCGACGCCGAAATGAAGACCAGGACCAGCCAGAATGTGGCGTCGACTGTCAGTTCCTGGATCCACTTGCGCATTTTTTGTCCCCTCGGTTCCCCTTTGCCGGACCCGCCCCCTTGCGTAAGCACTTTGTGTATCTTCCCCCATTGGTTATGAATTTTCGATTTAACGTTGCGGTCGACTTGCCGCCGGGCCCTCAGTTTCCCCGGGGTTCCGCCGAAATCCTGAAAAACGGATTGTCATTCATGAAGCTTTGAAGGCTCGCATAGGAGAACACCCGTTCCCGTGTGCAGGCATCCTCACAGCTATAGACGCCGATCGTCAGCTGAAACGCGTCCGACGCATGGAACAGGCGGGAATAGGCATAGAGCGTGTCGGCGGAAGCCTGTCCTGGAACAGGTGCTGCGTATGCATCCAGAAACGTGTCCGTTGCATAGTGGCTCCACCCGCTGGCCGGGAACCAGCGGTCTCCCCGTGGTCCTTCGCCATCCAGATCACGCGGCGTTTCGGTGCCGAAAGCCAGCAGGAAATCGAGCCGCTCTTGAACGGCGCCGGCGATCCCGTTGGCCGGTCCCGACGCGAAATCGCTGAGCGTCAATAGCGTGATGCCTGCATGGCCGGTGTCTTCGTATCTTTGATCGGAAAGCTCTACCGGTGTCAGACCCTTTTCCTGGTAGTAGCCTTGCGGCCAGTAGCGCCAGAGACCACCATTTTCATCCTCTTCCCATTCGCCAAGAAATGTCCGGACGATGGCCCCGGCCCTGCGACGCAGCCCGGGTTCGGGCATCGTGTCCAGGACACCCGCGAAAGCGATCTGCCAGTTCCAGGGGGCAAGTTTGCCGGCGAACCGGAAGTCGATTGCGCCGCTGATGCGGTAGAGGCCGTGATCCTCGTCGAAATCAGGCTCGAATGCGCGGACCAGACAGGCATTCTTGTGGCTGATTTCATTCGCTAGGTCCTTCGGACACAAGGGTCCAAGGGCCTTGCAGGATTGCGTCAATGCATTTGCGATCATTGCCTGGTTGATCATGAGCGAGAGCCGTTCCCCGGGCTTGGTCCCGTAAATCGTCGAACTCCAGCCGCACTGCGGCCCCTTGAGGCCAGGGCGGCTTGTCAGCGCGTCGCTGGCCGCAAGTGTCAGCCGCATCGACTTCAATGCCATGCGGGCAAAGACATCCGCTCCGGTTTTCTCGTAAAGGGCCGTCAGCGCGCGCAGGCGGTAACTCTGGTTCCAGCTCTGAAGTCCCTCGGCATCGGACGAACACGCCCGGACTTCACCCGTCTGAGACAGGAGGAGGCCCGAGGCAGCATAAAAGAACCGAACGGCCGCGGGCGTGCCCGACACATCCATCACGGTTTGACCGCCCGAAAGGCCGACCGATTTCGGAAACCGGGTGAAGTCCGCAGTGCCCGAGGATAGCATCGGCGCGCCAATGGCACCGGTCTTGAGATCGATCTTGTAGATGCCTCTGCCACGCCCCGCGCCACAATCGAGCTGGGCCCAGAGCGCGTCGCCCGCGATCCTGAGCCGTCCGGGCGTGCAAGATCCGAAATCGACGAGCGTGCGGGCCTCTGACAGGATCCCGCCATCCTCCGTTCGCCGATAAGTGTTGAGATGCCACGGACCCGTCGCTTTTCTTTCCAGAAGAAGAACGGCATCGGTCGTGTATCGAAGCAGCTTTACGGAGGTATCGCGCCTCCAGCTCAGCACAATTTGTCCGTCCTGCAGGAGTTCGGTCTGTTTTTCTCCGGTTTTCCAGGTGCGAAGGGCCGCCAGGGAGCCGTCTCTGGCGAGCCGCAGGGCTCCCATGCGGGCCCGACCGGACGCTGCCGCCACCCACGCCTGATGGATCCCGTTTACGGTGACGGCCGCAACATCGTCGCCCGGGTTTCTTTGAACAACCAGCTTGTGAGGACCCGCCCGGGAAACCGCCTCCAGGCACTGCCCGCGTTCCCCCTTTCGCGAGACGATGCCGGTCTCAAGGTCGACCGACATCTTCTGGACCGGCAGGATCAGCGTCCCGCCCGGAGAGCCCGTCTCCGCCGCCTGGATGCCCGTGGCACCCAGGACAGCGGAGAGACCAAGTATCTGAAACAGATATCGCATTGCGACCTTCCGGCTAGAAGTTGAAGTAGATGAATTCGGTCAACTCGGCCAGACGGTAGGTCTGGATCAGGGCAACGCCGAAGAGAACGGAAACCGCTGCCGCCCAGCCTGCCGTCGGCTTCCACCGAACCGGCAGGAAACCGTCAGAACGCCTTTGGGAGACGAATTTCTTCAGGCCGAGGATCGGGTTGTAGTTCTCCGTGAACTCGATCGAGTTCGGCAACAGGAAGACGATTGCCGCCAGGCAGATCATCGCCGCCCAGACGGGAGCCGTTCCGGTGACCATCGCGGCCCAGAGCTTGGGCTCGTAGACTGTCGCGAGGCCGGTCATGCCGAGAATGATGTTGTTGGCACCTTCAAAGCTTTCGGCGCGGAAGTAGACCCAGGCCACCACGACGGCCAGCAAGGTGATGCCGCGGGAGAGGACGTTTCCGACCGGCTTCGGCAGGATCGAGGGGATGTAGCCCGCGGAGACCAGAGCCGACCAGCCGTGATTGATGGCAAGATATGCGCCGTGCAGTCCACCCCAGAAGACGAAGGTCCAGCTGGCACCGTGCCACAGGCCGCCGAGCAGCATGGTGATCATCAGATTGGAATACCGGCGGACAGGACCGCTGCGGTTGCCGCCAAGCGGGATATAGAGATAGTCCCGCAGGAAGTGCGACAGGGTGATGTGCCAGCGGCGCCAGAAATCGGAAATGCTGGTGGCCTTGTAAGGCGAGTTGAAGTTCACCGGCAGGCGGATGCCGAAGAGGCGCGCCAGTCCAAGAGCCATGTCGCAATAGCCGGAGAAGTCGAAATACAGCTGGAACGTATAGGCAAGCGCGCCGATCCAGGCTGCTTCGAACGGCACGCCCGACGTGGTTTCGGCCATGTTGAAGACAGAGTTCGCATAAGGCGCGATGCCGTCTGCAAGCACGATCTTCTTGAAAAGACCGATTGCGAAAAGGGTGCTGCCAACCGCAAGGTTCAGGACCAGCTTGTTCCGGAAGACCGGCAGCTTGAACTGCGGAATGGTCTCTTTCTGCATGACGATCGGTCCTGCGATCAGCTGCGGGAAAAACACCACGAACAGCATGTAGCGCGGGAAATCGCACTCCGTGACGTCACCTTTATAGGTGTCGATCAGGAACGAGATCTGCTGGAACGTGAAGAACGAAATCGCCAGGGGCAACACGAGGTGCAGAAGCGGGATATCCGCCCCGGCAATGAGGTTCGCGTTGCCGATGAAGAAGTCGGCATATTTGAAAACCGCGATCAGCGCGAGGTTGAAGACAATGCCGCTCACCAGGATAAACTTGTCCTTCACGGCGCGCAGAACGCGGTGAAAACCGTAGTTGATGACAACCGAGCCCAGAAGCAGCGGCAGGTAGACCGGCGTCCACCAGCCATAAAAGGCCAGCGATGCGAGGATGAGCCACCAGATGATCCCGTTTTCCCAGCGATAGTGCCGCAGGATCAGGTATCCCAGAAGAACCGGGGGCAGGAACAGGTAGATAAATTCCAACGAACTGAAGACCATGACTCAGCCCTCCTTCTTGTCGGCAACGGGTTGGATGGATTTCTCGATGATCGTCAGGTTTGCCTCGTCCTCCTGAAGCAGTTCCTTCAGCAGGCTGGTGCTGCCCTGGTGGCCGCGATCAGCGCCTTTCCGGGCAAGTTCGATCGCTTTCTGGCGATCCTGGAGCACAAGACCACCCTTGGCGAAGAGCCGTGCGAGTTCCTGCATCGCACCGGGATGACCGACGGCGACGCCGCGCTCGAGCAGCTCAACCGCGCTTTCCGGCTCCAACCCATGCTTTTCCTTGAGATGAAGGCGGGCAAGCGCGGTCAGCGCGCCGCCATGTTCGGCGGTCGCGGCAAGGCGCAGCCACTTCAGGGCTTCCCCGGTGGTCTTGTCGTCGGACGCGCCCGTCAGCAGCATCAATGCGAGGTCATGCATCGCCCCGGCGTCCCCAAGGTTCGCCGAGCGCAGGAACCAGTCCTGTGCAAGGGACCGGTCCCTGGCCATGAATTCGCCGTCCCGGTAGATCCTTCCAAGCGTTTTGGCGGAACTTGCCGACCCGTCGCGTGCCTTCTGTTCCAGGCCCGCAATCGCCCGCTCCGCCCAGAAACGGGCGCGTTCCGGGTCCGGTGTCAGGCCATACCGGCCCGTCAGCAGGATGCGCGCATAGTTGATGGTCGAGGACGGATAGCCGGCGATGGCCGCCTGTTCGTAGTGATGAAAGGCCGCATTCAGGTCGCGTTCGGCACCAATGCCGCGCTCGTAATGCTTGGCCAGTTGCACATGTGCCTTGGGATAGTCCCACTCAAGCGCCTTCATGAACCACTGCAAGGCGATCTCGGCGCATTTGTCTCCCGAAGAGCGCTGGAACAGCCGGCCGAGTTCGTAGGCGGTCTCGCCCCGAAACGCAAAGGAGTACCTGACGGCTTCCATGAAGATCAGGCGGGACTGATCGAGATCGGATTCCACGCCCCAGCCGTTCTTGTAGGCCCGGCCGAGATGAAAGAGCGCAACCGGATGACCGTCATTGGCAAGCTGGGTCAGGATGTCGGCGGCTGCTTCCCAGCGGCCGACCTTCTGCAGACCGCGTGCCTGCTTGATCATCTCTTCGATGGTCGGGTCAATCCGTTCGGACTTGGCCTTGACCGGCAGTGTCTCGGAGGAAAGCGCCACGGCACCTGCCACGGT
>JBCBUA010000175.1:2854-12248 GCA_039818365.1 Pseudomonadota bacterium | reverse complement strand
GAGCCGCGCTCGGTGAAGATCGCCGCGCCGTAGCGCTTCTGACCGTCGATCTCGCGGCCCTGGAAGAACTTGGCGACCTGCAGCAGTTCCATTTGCGTTTTCGGCGGCGCCAGGTCACGTCCATGCTCGGCCTTGAAAGCTTCCTGGATCTCCGGCATCGCGAACCAGTCCTTGCGGTAGAACCAGCCATTCGCGTCGCCCATGGCAGGCAGCGCGTAATAGTTCGGGGTTCCCTTCGGCCAGGTCGAATAGGCATAGACGGTCGCCGGAGCGAAATCGTCCATGCTGATGCCTTCCTTGTCGAAGAAGTCGTTCAGTTTGACATAGTGGCCGTTTTCGGCACCGCCACCGATCCACTGGCTGTCGCCGATCAGAAGATCGCAGAGCTTGCCGCCCGAGTTGAGCTCGTTGAGCATGCGGTCGGCAAAGTTCGGCCATGGAACAAATTCGAATTTCATGGTGTGGCCGGACTGGGCCTCGAATTCCTTGGAAAGTTCAACAAGCGCGTTGGCCGGGTCCCATGCGGCCCAACAAAGCGTCAGTTCGTCTGCCTGCGCTTGAGACACGCTGAGCCCGCTTGCCGCCATAAAAGCGGTCGCCGCGAGAAGTTTCGCAGTTTTCATCGCTGATTTCCTCCCGAAATGAACGCACCCCGGCACCTGCCGGGCGGCGGCACTCCTCCAAGTGCCCGGCAACCCTATTTGACATACGTATGTCAAGTCAACATCAAAACTGACATACGTCTTTCTTTTTTAATCGAACAAAGGCAACGCGAAAAAGAATACGAAGGCAAGCTTCTGGATTTATTGATTTTTCAGGAGAATCGGGAGATCACTCAAGCGCACGATCAGTAAAGATTTTCCCGCATGACAATCTCGATTCGGATCTGTTCCTGCGACTCGTAGATGCCTGCATCGTCGCACTTTGCCCGCAACACGCGCAACGCGCTCCGTGCAAGGTGGCCGACATTCTGCGCAATGACCGCGTCGACCTCGCCATTCACCAGTGCCTGGCGCGTCACCGGGGTCAGGTCATGCGCCACCACGACCAGATCGAGGCCGGCTGCTGTCTCCCGCAAGGCCTCGAGCATGGTGGCATTGCCCGATCCCATCGAGTAGACCGCCTTGAGATCGGCATGGGTCGCCGTGGCCCTGGTGAGCGTATCGCGAATACGCTGCGGATCGTCATGAAACTCCACCGTGGGCAAGGCCCTGAGCTTTGGAAAGTCGCGCAGGAGCACTTCGTCAAGGCCGTAGCGGCGCTCGATACTGTCGCGCGCCACCATGGAATTGCTTGTCACCAGAATGCATCCGGTCTCCTTGCGCAGGAACCTGCCAAGAAGCGCACCAGCCGTCTGGCCTGCCGAAAAATTGTCAATTCCGACAAAGTGATCGCACCTGGAATTCGGCAAATCTGAAACAAAAGCAACGACATAGGCGCCTGCACTCTTGATGTGCGCAATCGCATCGCGCACCTGCGGCGTTTCCGGAACCATGAGCGCAACCCCGTCAAGCTGCCCCAGGTCCAGCGATTTCAGGCGCTTGACCACCGCGTGCGGATCCGCCGCGTTCACGGAGACGATCTCGACATCGGCCCGGTCGGTCACCTGTGCAGCCGCTGCCTCGCGCACGGCATCAGCAACGGTATCGACAAAATGGTTCGGACCTTCCGGCAGAACGAAGACGAACTTGTAGCGCCGCTTCCGGGCAAGGTTGGCGGCATTGGTGTCCCGGACATACCCGAGCCTGCGCACCGCGTCCTTGACCCGCTCGGCGTTTTTCGGCCGGACATCCGCACGGCCATTCAACACGCGATCGACCGTCGAAAGACTGACACCGGCTTCGCGGGCTATATCATGGACTGTCGGCTTCACTTCGCTCCTCCCCGAGGGACCGTCAATCTGGCGCGCCAAACTGACATACGTCAATCAAAATGTAGCGCCGACCCGGCGTTTTCCAAGAAAAATGTTATGTCTCAGGATGTTAAACAGCCTTCAACGCAGGGAGCAGTACGTCCGCGCGGTATGCGCAGCGCTCATGAAAGCACCGTGTCCCGGTCAAGGGGCGAGCGTTTCCGTGTGACCGTCGATGGCAAGGATCTGCCCGGAAATTTTCCGGCCCGCGTCGGAGGCCAGAAAGGAAATCATGTTGGTGACGTCCTCCGCCGTGACCCAGGTCCGCATCGAAACACCGTCTACGTAAAGCGCGCGGACCTCGTCCTCGCTCATGCCTCGCGCGGCCGCTTCGTTGGCGACAACCCGGTCCATGCGCGGCCCTTCGACGGCACCCGGGCATATGGCGTTGACGCGAATGCCATGCGGGCCTAGTTCCATGGCGAGCGTTTTTGTCAGGCCCACGATCGCCCACTTGGCGGCAGCGTAAGGCGCGCGCATCGGATAGCCCATGATGCCCGCAGTGGAAGACGTCAGTGTGATCAGGCCCGATCCCTGCGCCTTCATGACCCGTGCGGCCCAGCGGCAGGTCAGAAACGCGCCATGCACGTTCGTCGCGACACAGCTCTGCCATTCCGCGTAGTCAAGCGTCTCTATCGCGCCTGCGGGTCCGCCGGTTCCGGCATTTGCACAAACGACGTCCACGCCACCCCACCGGGCCTCAAGCTCGGCAAGGAAGTCACCGATCTCGCTTTCAGACGTCACATCCGCGACGGCGGCGATCGCGTCCGGGTATTGTTCGGAGAAGGAGACGACGGCATCCGCATCCGCATCGCAGATGGCGACCCGGGCGCCTTCACTCAAAAAGCGTTCGGCGATCACACGCCCGATCCCGGCGGCACCGGCTGTCACAAGAACCCGCTTCGTCATGAAATCCCGCCTTTCAGAATGAGACAAACTCGAAGCGGGCAGGAAAGTGCCCCTGCCGCTGTCAGGACGCAAGCGATTTTGCTGATGCCCCCGCCAATTCAACAAAATCAGTGAAGCCTGACCTAAGGGAAGGGCTATTGTCGGGACTGGAATACCCTGTGACGCATGCAACAAATTCAATGCGACATTTTTTCGCACAATTATTGGACTTCCGCCTTGATCGTATGCAACGCTGGCGGGACGGGGAACAGAACGTCACAAGGAGGGGACATGTCTGACACACCAGAAACCAAGAAGATGCTGGATCCGGATCCCCGGGTCTGGGACTTTGAGACAGAGTATGAACTCGGGCAGGACAACATCCGCCCCTTCGGACTGGATCTGCACAACCCTGTCTTCCTGATCTCGAGTATCCTGATTGCGGCCTTCGTTTTGATCGCGCTTGCAAACCAGGAAGCCGCGGCTGCGTTCTTCGGCTGGCTGCGTCCCTGGCTGACCAGCACATTCGACTGGTTCCTGGTCCTGTCGGTCAATGCCATCACGCTCTTCTGCCTCGCCCTGATCATCCTGCCGGTCGGTTCGGTCAGGATCGGCGGCAAGGACGCGAAGCCAGACTATTCCTATGCCGGCTGGATCGCGATGATGTTCGCCGCCGGCATCGGCATCGGCCTGCTGTTCTTCGGTGTTCTTGAGCCGGTCTACTACAACTTCGCCGAAAGCGGCGGTGCCAGCCCGCTCGGCATCGACATAAACGAACCGGGCAACGAATATATCGGCATCGTCGGCACGATCCACCATTGGGGTCTCGAAGGCTGGGCGGTCTATGCCGCGGTCGGCCTGTCGCTGGCAATTTTCGCCTACAATCTCGGCCTGCCGCTCACACTCCGGTCCGCGTTTTACCCCATCCTCGGCGAACGCGTCTGGGGCTGGTGGGGCCACGCCATCGACACGCTTGCCGTATTCGCAACCCTGTTCGGCCTGACCACATCGCTCGGTCTCGGCGCACAACAGGTTGCTGCCGGTCTATACGAGGTCTTTGGCATCGAACCAAGTCCGACGGTCGTCGTGCTGCTGATCATCGGCATCACCGCGATTGCGCTCGGATCGGTTCTCCTCGGCATGGACGCCGGCGTGAAGCGTCTGTCGGAAATCAACATGATCATGGCCGTCGGCCTGTTCCTGTTCGTGATCATCGCAACGGGGATCGGTGTCGCCGCGACGCGCTACTTCTCGGTGATGACGGACTACATCATGCTGCTGCCGGCGCTATCGAATCCGTTCGGGCGAGAGGACACCAGTTTCTTCCACGGCTGGACGACCTTCTACTGGGCGTGGTGGATCGCCTGGTCGCCCTTTGTGGGCATGTTCATCGCCCGCATTTCCAGGGGCCGCACGGTACGTGAATTCGTGATCTGTGCCCTGATCGCGCCGACGGCCGTCTGCGCCCTGTGGATGTCAACCTTCGGCGGCGCGGCCATCGACATGCTGAATGCCGGCGGCGCGGAAGGCGTCCGGGCAACGGTTATCGATGCGTACAAGCCGGAAGGCGCCCTGTTCGGCTTCCTGAAGGAACTGCCGCTCTACCAGATCGTCGCGCCGATCTCGCTTCTTCTGATCGTGATCTTCTTCGTGACGTCGTCCGATTCCGGGTCGCTCGTGATCGACACCATCACGGCCGGCGGCAAGATGGATGCGCCCGTCATCCAGCGCGTGTTCTGGTGCACGCTGGAAGGCCTCGTCGCCATCGCACTGCTGCTCGGGGGCGGCCTGTCGGCCCTGCAGGGGGCGGCGGTCTCGACCGGGATCCCGTTCACGCTCGTGGTTCTGGTCATGTGCTACTGCCTCTATCTGGCACTCAGAGCGGAACGCGCGAAACTCTGACGCAACACGCCTTCAGGCGGCGGAGACCTATCGTCCGCCGCCTGAAACGGACCCGCCGACCAAGCCAGCCCGGCCTCTTCCAGGAACGATCCTTTTCAGCCGTCCTTGTAATAGTAGCTGTAGCCGTTGAGCGCCGGCGCTCCGCCAAGATGGGCGTAGAGGATCTTCGCGCCGTCCTCGAAATGTCCCTTCCTGACGAGATCGATCATGCCCTGCATCGATTTACCCTCATAGACGGGGTCCGTGATCATCGCTTCCGTCTTGGCCGCCAGCCGGATCGCGTCGTTGGTTTCCTCCGAGGGCACCCCGTAGGCCGGGTAGGCGTAGTCGGGATTGATGACGATCTCCTCCTCCGAAACGCGCCTGCCCAGTTCGACGATCAAGGCCGTTTGATCAACGATCTGCCGCACCTGCGCGCGCGTCTGCGCCAGCGTGCCGGACGCATCGATGCCGATTACCCGGTCTGCGCGGTTCTGCTCAGCGAACCCGACAATCATGCCCGCCTGGGTGGATCCTGTGACAACACACACGATGATATAGTCGAATTTGAAGCCCAGCGCGGCCTCCTGCGCCTTCACCTCTTCGGCGAAGCCAACATAGCCAAGGCCGCCATATTTGTGGACGGACGCACCCGCCGGAATGCCATAGGGCACCCCGCCGGCATCGCGCACAGAGTTCATGGCGTCTTCCCAGCTCTTGCGGATGCCGATGTCGAAGCCGTCATCGACAAGCCTGGAATCGGCGCCCATCAGGCGCGTCAGCAGAATGTTGCCGACGCGATCGTAAACAGCGTCGTAATGAGGCACCCACTTCTCCTGCACGACGACGCATTTCATGCCGATCTTCGCCGCAGTCGCCGCCACCATGCGCGTATGGTTGGACTGCACACCGCCGATGGAGACCAGCGTGTCGGCCCCTGAAGCGATGGCGTCCGGGACGATATATTCCAGCTTGCGCAGCTTGTTGCCGCCGAAGGCAAGTCCGGAATTGCAGTCTTCCCGTTTCGCGTAGATCTGGACCTTGCCCCCAAGCGCATCGGAAAGACGTGGCAAATGCTCGATGGGCGTTGGCCCGAAAGTCAGGGGATAGCGTTCGAACTTCTTTAGATTCATGGCAGGGCACCTTTCCGATTTCCGATCACCGGAGGCTGACAGAAAATACTGGAAAGGTGCTCTCGTTCTTCATCAAAAAAATGGAGAAAAATCAATATGATTCTTCAAAAAGAAATGCAATCTTTCGAACAATGAACATTTTTTGAAAGATTCTCTCATGAGCGTATTGCTCGACAGAACGGACAGGAAAATTCTCAAACTCCTGCAGAGCGAAGGGCGGTTATCCAATGCCGAGCTTGCCGAGCGGGTGAATGTCAGCGCGGCAACCTGCCATCGGCGCACACAACGGCTTTTCGACGAAGGCGTCATCGGATCGGTCCGCGCGATGATCGCCCCGGACCACGTGGATCGCGCCGCGCTGGTGATTGTCGGCGTGGTTCTGGACCGGTCGACGCCCCAGAGTTTCGCCGAATTCGAAAACGCTGTCAGGGGACTCGGTTTTGTGCTGGACTGCCACCTGGTTGCCGGCGACTTCGACTACTTCCTGAAAATCCGCGTCAAGGACATGGCCGACTTCAACAGGCTGCATGGCGAAAAGCTGATCGCCCTGCCTGGCGTCCGCCAGACGCGGACATTTTTTGTCATGAAGGAAGTCACCGACAACGCACCGCTGTCATTTTAGACCAATCCGCGATCTATCTCGAAATTCGCGGCGCTTCAAACGTCGCCGTTCACCACGAGCTGGATCCGGTCGGCGGCGGCCCGGGCACGGGTGTACTGGATCGGTTTGCCGGACGTGTCGAGATTGATGCTCTCCACCACCAGCACCGGCTGACCGAGCGCGATGCCGAGTTGCTGCGCATCCCTGGCTTCCACAAGTTCCGACGTAATACGGCTTTCCTTGCGCCGGTAGTCCTCGATACCCGCTTGCTTCAGCGCCTCGGTGATTGAGCCGCTTTCCGCGTAGTCGGCGACGAAATTCGGCACGGTGGCCTGAACGAACCAGCTTGTCCCGATCATCATCGGCACGCCATCGGCAACGCGCAGCGTTTCCAGCCGGATCAGCATGGTGCCGAGCGGAACATCGAGCTGGTTGGCCAGCAGGGCGTCGGCCTCTTCCAGTGCGGAGCCGATCAGCCGGCCGCTCGGCGAGCGGTCCTGGCCGGAGACGATTTCGGAAAACCGCGTTCTCGGACCGATCGGGTAGCTGAGAGGTGCGGAAGCGACAAACGTTCCCCTGCCCTGATCCGCGCGCAGGATACCTTCCGACGTCAGCGCAGCGATCGCGCGGCGGACCGTGTGGCGGTTCACGCCAAACCGCGTTGCCAGCGTGGACTCGGGCGGCAGCCTGCTGCCTTCCTCAAAGGCACCGCTGATGATTTCCGCCTTCAGCGTTTCCATGATCTGGCGCCAGACGGCAATCCCGGCACTGCGGTCAAGTGAGGTTGTGTTCGTCATGTGCCCGTCATCAAATTTCGATAGGAAAGAGTCAACTGGATTATTTGTATAGACAAATAGACAAATCATCGGTAGACAGGACTTGTTTTCGACATTCCCTCCTGTGACCGCCAACCTGAAGGCGCGCATCATGACCGAAGCCACACCCCACAATTCGGATGAGAGCGGACAAACGGCCCGCCAGAAAATCATCGCGACACTCGCTGCGGCGACGCCCGAGGCTGTCGCGGAAAAGTACCAAACCATCGACGCCCCGGACTATGAGCTGGTGCGCCAGCCGGAAACCGGCCTCGTCATGGTGCGCGGCCGCATGGGCGGCACCGGTAGCCCGTTCAACCTGGGCGAAGTCACGGTGACCCGTTGTGTCGTCAGACTGGCCACCGGGGAAACCGGCAGCGCCTACAGTCTTGGACGCAACAAGGAAAAGGCGCTTCAGTCCGCGGTGATCGACGCCATGTGGCAACGCGGCGAGGCAAAAGACCAGATCGAGGCCAGCATTATCGCACCACTTGCAGCCATGCAGGCCGGCATGCGCGAGACCGTCCGGGAAGAGACCGAGGCGACGAAGGTCAATTTCTTCACAATGGTGCGGGGAGACAACTGATGGAAACAGCATCCGCTACACCTACAACCGATAACCGGCAAGCGCCGCTGGCCGCCGGTTTCACTGATCCCGTGCATGATGCACAGGCCTGCTTTCGCGCCATCATGAACGCGATGGCGCGTCCGGGCACCCGCCAGAAACTGACGTTGGGCGCGCTTACGCCGCCCGAACCGCTCACACCTGTTGCGGCGGCGATCGCCCTGACCCTGTTCGACTATGACACCCCCGTCTGGCTGGACCGGGCGCTGATGTCATCGGAACCCGTCAAGGCCTTCCTGCGTTTCCACACGGGAGCACCCATTGTCGGAGAACCCGTTGATGCTGCCTTCGCGCTTGTCGGTGATCCGAAACAGCTGATCCCGCTTGCAAGCTTCAATCAGGGGTCGGCGGAGTACCCGGACGAATCGACGACGGTCATCTTGAGCGGTCAGGAATTCGATACCGCGCAGACGGTGACCCTCAGCGGTCCGGGCATCAAGGAAACCGCCTCCCTGTCGGTCAGTCCGGTTCCCCCGGTGTTCTGGGACCAGGTGCTCAGCAACAACAGGCAGTTTCCAAGGGGAATCGATCTGCTTTTCGCAGGCAGGACGGACATTGCCGCGCTGCCCCGGTCCACCAGCGTCATGCTCACGGAGGCTTGAACCATGTATGTTGCCGTCAAGGGAGGCGAAACAGCCATCCGCAACGCTCACAAGCTCCTGGCAAAGCGCCGCAGGGGCGACACGTCGGTGCCGGCACTGACGCTGGAACAGATCGCCGAACAGCTCGCCCATTCCGTGGCCCGTGTCATGGGCGAAGGTTCGCTGTACGACGAGACGCTCGCCGCGCTAGCGATCAAGCAGTCGCGCGGTGACCTGATCGAAGCCGCGTTTCTGATGCGCGCCTATCGAACGACACTGCCGCGCTTCGGATATAGCCAGCCGGTCGATACGGGGAAGATGCTCGTCGAGCGCCGGGTCTCGGCCACCTACAAGGATCTGCCGGGCGGCCAGGTGCTTGGCCCGACTTTCGACTACAGCCACCGGCTTCTCGACTTCGCCCTGGCGGCAGAGGAAGGCAGCACGGTGCCGTCCGCCGAAACGGTGCCGGTCGCGGAAGAGGCCATGCCGCGCGTGACCGATCTGCTCGGCGATGAAGGCCTGATGGAACCCGATCAGGTGACCGACGGCGAAGCGCCTGTCGGGGACCTCACCCGCGACCCCTTGTCCTTTCCGGCCGACCGGGATCTGCGCCTGCAGAACCTGGCACGCGGCGACGAAGGCTTCCTGCTCGCCCTCGCCTATTCCACGCAGCGCGGCTACGGCCGCACGCACCCGTTCGCCGGCGAGATCCGTTACGGTGAAGTCGAGGTCGAATTCTTCGCTGAAGAACTTGGCTTTGAGGTCACGCTCGGCACGATCAAGGTGACCGAGTGCCAGATGGTCAACCAGTTCAAGGGATCGGCAAAGGCGGCACCGACATTCACCCGCGGTTACGGGCTGGTGTTCGGCCAGGTCGAACGCAAGGCCATGTCGATGGCCATGGTGGACCGGTCCCTGCGCTGGCAGGAGCTTGGCGAAGAGCCGGTCGCCCCCGCCC
>JBCBUA010000175.1:0-2756 GCA_039818365.1 Pseudomonadota bacterium | reverse complement strand
ACGGGGTTCGTCGAACACCTCAAGCTGCCGCATTATGTCGACTTCCAGGCGGAACTCGATCTCGTGCGCCGCATGCGCGCCGAATGGTTCGAAAAACGCCGGCAGGAAGAAACCGGCGACGCTGCGCAGGAGGCCGCAGAATGAGCGGAAACCTCAGTCATCTAACGTTTGTTGTCAGCGATCTGGAAAGAATGTCGGCGCTTTTGAAAAACGTGCTGAATGCGGAGGAAGTCTATTCCAGCGGAGACGATACATTCTCGCTCTCACCTGAGAAATTCTTTCTCATAGGTGATGTTTGGGTCGCAATCATGCAGGGTGAACCTTTGCCCGGCCGCAGCTACAATCACGTCGCTTTCAAGATCGAAGAAGATGAATTCGACCAGAGGCTCTCCGAAATTGAGCAGCTCGGACTGGACGTCAAACCGCCGCGGCCGCGCGTCGAGGGAGAAGGCCGGTCCATCTATTTCTACGACAACGACAATCATCTTTTCGAGCTCCACACAGGCACTCTCGACATGAGGCTTGAGCACTATCGCAAAACCCTGAAGAACCGGAGAGCCGAAACATGAGCGACACCGCGCAGCTCTACGATCAGGGCGAATACAATTTCGCCTATCTGGACGAACAGACGAAACGCATGATCCGCCGCGCGATCCTGAAAGGGATCGCAATTCCCGGCTACCAGGTGCCGTTCGCCTCGCGCGAGATGCCGATGCCCTATGGCTGGGGCACCGGCGGCGTCCAGGTCACCGCATCGATCCTCGGCAAGGACGACTGCCTCAAGATGATCGATCAGGGCTCCGATGACACCACCAACGCGGTCTCCCTGCGCGGTTTCTTCGAAAAGACTGCCGGCATCCGGACCACCTTCGAAACCTCCGAAGCAACCGTGATCCAGACCCGGCACCGCATCCCGGAAAAAACTCTGACGGAAGACCAGGTCCTGGTGTTCCAGGTTCCGATCCCCGAACCGTTGCGCTTCCTGGAGCCGCGGGAGACGGAGACCCGGAAAATGCACGCGCTTGAGGACTATGGCCTCATGCATGTGAAGCTTTACGAGGACATCGCCAAGAACGGCCATATCGCGACCACCTATGCCTATCCGGTCAAGGTCAACGACCGCTACGTGATGGACCCGTCGCCGACGCCGAAATTCGACAACCCGAAAATCGACGAAATGGCGGCCTTGCAGCTCTACGGCGCCGGCCGCGAGAAACGGATTTACGCGATCCCGCCCTACACCAAGGTCAAGAGCCTGGACTTCGAGGACTACCCGTTCGAGGTCCAGAAATTCGACAAGCCCTGCGCGCTTTGCGGCGCGAGGAATGTCTATCTCGACGAAGTCATCCTCGATGACAGGGGCGGACGCATGTTCGTCTGCTCCGACAGCAACCACTGCGAAGAGCGCCGCGCAGCCGGCCATCGCGGCCCGATGGCGGCCGATCCGGCGGCGGCCCAGATTGGCGCAACAGATCTTCAGGAGACGACCCGATGAGTGTGTTTGCTTCGGATGATCCGCTTTTGCAGGTTCATAATGTTACCCGCTACTACGGCGACCGGATCGGCTGCGCGGATGTCTCCTTCGATCTGTGGCCCGGCGAGGTTCTCGCCATCGTCGGGGAAAGCGGATCGGGCAAGACGACCTTGCTCAATTGCCTCTCCACACGCCTTGCCCCGACAACGGGTGCAATCGAATACCGGATGCGTGACGGCGCGATGCGCAATCTCTATCAGCTCACGGAGGCCGAGCGGCGCCTCCTGATGCGCACGGATTGGGGCTTCGTTCATCAAAATGCGGCCGATGGTCTGCGCATGACGGTGTCCGCCGGTGCCAATGTCGGCGAACGACTGATGGCCGTCGGCGAGCGCCACTACGGCAACATCCGGTCGACCGCCGATGACTGGCTCGGCCGTGTGGAAATCGACAGCGACCGGATCGACGACGATCCCCGGTCCTTTTCCGGCGGCATGCGTCAGCGTTTGCAGATTGCCCGGAACCTGGTCACGCACCCGCGGCTTGTCTTCATGGACGAGCCGACGGGCGGTCTGGACGTTTCGGTTCAGGCGCGCCTTCTCGACCTGCTGCGCCGCCTCGTCTCCGACCTGGGCCTGTCGGTCGTGATTGTCACGCATGATCTTGCCGTTGCCCGTCTGCTCTCGCACCGGATCATGGTCATGCGCCACGGCAATGTCATCGAGGCCGGCCTGACCGACCAGGTGCTGGACGACCCGCGCGAGCCCTACACGCAGCTCCTCGTATCCTCCATCCTTCAAGTCTGAGCGAGATATCCATGCCTGTCCGTCTCTATCTCAACGGTGTCTCCAAGTCCTTCACAATGCATCTGCAGGGAGGAACCGTCATCCCGGTCGTCGACAAGGTGGAATTCTCCGCCAACGCGGGAGAATGCGTCGTTCTCGGCGGCCCTTCCGGTGCCGGCAAGAGCTCCATCCTGAAGATGATCTACGGCAACTATCGCTGCGAAACGGGCCAGATCCTGGTCACGATCGGTGATGACATCATCAATGTCGCCGCCTCGCAGCCGCGCGAGATCCTCAGATTGCGCGAAGACACGATCGGCTATGTCAGCCAGTTCCTGCGCACCATTCCACGTGTTTCGGCCGAGGAAGTCGTGGCGGAACCGCTCGTGGCGCAAGGTGCCGGCGAAGCCGAAGCGCTTGAAAAGGCCCGAGGCCTGCTCGCCCGGCTGAATGTTCCCGAAAGGCTCTGGACCCTGCCGCCGGCGACCTTTTCCGGT
>JBCBUA010000174.1:0-12326 GCA_039818365.1 Pseudomonadota bacterium | reverse complement strand
CGCCGGCAGCGTGTCGGTGCCGTCGGCAATGACCTGGAACTTGTCCCGGGCAAAGCGTTCCATTCTTTGGTCGATCGGTTCCGCTTCTATCCCGCGCTCGCGCCGCATGTCGTCGCTCAGCAGCTCTTCCATGCGGTCCACGCTGTCTTCGGACAGCTGCAAAACAACGTGAACCCGATCTTCGCGTACCGTGATTTCCACGACATTCGGCAGTTTTTCGGCACTTGTGAGGTTGATCCAGTCGGCACTGGCCAGACCGGTGCCGAAAAGTGTGATCAAAAACACCAGGAGGAGATTTGCAACGGGAAGGCGCACCGTCATCCGTGGCAGACGGAGGGTGAAACCGTTCAGGAAGGTACGGCTCATTTCGGTAATCCGCTGCCTGAAGCGCACGCCGTCGGCTCAACGGAGCCCAGCGGGCTCCTCGTCGCGGAAAACCTGAGCTGAAAAGAAACGATCCATACCAAAAACAATGCCATAAATGCCTCCCCAGGCATGCCAGTCACCTCAGGGTCTCAATCAAAAGGTCCGACCCGTGTCTGCATCTCGCGGCTCTCTGTTCGCTGCAATCCGATCAGTCTCTGCCATTGCGCCATCCTGAAACGAGGATCCGGACCAGTAAAAAATGATCAAAATGCTTATGCCGTCTGAAGCAATATTGAACGGTATTATCGATTGCGGTCCGGCGTCAATTTTTCGATGAAAATCTGTGAGGTACACCCGGCACGGCCGTCGGGCCCGCGATGGGTGTCATGCCGCTGTGCATGCTGCTCAAGATGTCCTGCGAAGGCAGCCGGCAACGCGTCTTCGGATCGTGATTGCAGCCCGGGAAACACAGGCTGTTGACTGGTCAAATCGCAATCACATCCCCAAGTAACATCCAAGGTGGGTTCCCAGGAGCAGGTTCATGGCAGGAAATGCATTGATCGTTGGTGCCGGTTCGGGGCTAAGCGCCTCGCTGGCACGTGTTTTTTCGGAAAATGGCTATCAAGTGTGCCTGGCAGCGCGAAATCCGGACAAGCTGGCAGAGCTTTGCCGCGAGACCGGCGCTCGAGCCTATGCGTGCGATGCGGCGAGCGAGGCCGGGGTCAAACACCTGTTTGAAGCGCTCGACGACGATGGCGCAACACCGGACGTTGTCATCTATAACCCGAGCGGCCGGACCAAGGGTCCGATCGAACAGGTCGAGCCGGAAAAGGTGCGCGCCGCCCTGGATGTCACCGCGTGGGGTGCGTTTCTTGTTGCCCATGAAGCGGCGAAGCGCATGGTTCCGAACGCAGCCGGGACGTTGCTGTTCACTGGCGCATCGGCAGGGATTAAGGGGTTCCCGCAATCGGCCGCGTTCGCGATGGGAAAATTCGCGCTTCGAGGGCTCTGCCAGTCCCTGGCCCGCGAACTCCATCCGAAGAACATTCACGTGGTTCACTTCGTCATTGACGGGGCCATTCACAGCGCCGGGCGCGGTGCGCCCTACGATGATCCGGAAAAGACCCTGGATCCCGACGAGATCGCGAAGACATATCTGGAGATGACGCGCCAGCACCGCAGCATCTGGACCAACGAGATCGAACTGCGCCCGCATGTGGAGCGCTTCTAGAGTATCCGTTTTGATCAAGCAGGATCAGCAGCGGCTGTCCGGCAGGCAGCATGCCCGCACGGTCGTATTGTTCTTGCAGCAGTCTTCCAGAAGATAACGCATCAAGGCCCCGACTGCCGCAAAATCGATCCGGTAGGTGATCTGCCGGGCGTGCCGCGTTGAGGTTACCAGGCCTGCATCTGACATGTTTGACAGGTGAAACGAAGTTCTGGAGGGCGTTGCGCCGACGCTCTGCGCAATTTCGCCTGCGGTCAGTCCGTCGCTACCTGCTTCGACAAGCCGCTTGAGAATGCGCAGACGCGTCGCGCTTGAGATCGATGCGAAGGCTGCCAGGGCGCCGGCTTCATTCATATTTCAAACTTTCTTGAAATGTCGAGTGATATCTGATTAGACTATATTTCAACAATTTTTGAAATGAAAGGTTTGCGCCATGACACCCCTCTCGCTTCTTGACGGATTGAAGAAACTGCCGGCTGATCTGCCTCTGGTGTTTGAGACCGGTGACGGTGCGATTGGTGCCGGATATCATGTCACCGAATTCAAGCTCGCGGCGGTCGACAGCATCGACTGTGGCGGCCGTCTTGCGTCCTGGACAGAGGCCGCGTTGCAACTGCTCGACGGGGACGGCGGCAGCCACATGAAGGTGGGAAAGTTCAACACCATTCTTGCACAGAGCATTGCAAGCTTGAACGGGCTAGGCGAAAGCCAGCTTCAGGTGGAATTTGCGCATGAAAACAGGGGGATGCGGATCTACGATCTGTCACCTCCAGAGCTGGGCGAGGGCGCGGTTGCCATTCGATTGAGTGACGTGCGGGCTCACTGCAAACCGGCGCTTGAGCATATTCGCGGAACCGAAACCGGCGCTTGCTGCGGATCTTCCGTAACGGGATGCTGCGGCTGAGATACCCGCGCTCACGGGTCGATCCAGGCGGGCGCCTTGCCGATCTTTTCCAGAAGGAAGTCGATAAAGACCCTGACCTTCGCGGTCAGAACGTTCGATTTCGGATAGACGAACCAAAGCACCGACTGGTCATCGACTTCGAACTGCGGCAGGACCCTGACCAAGGTTCCGGCTTTCAACTCCGCATGGGTGTTCCAGAGAGAATTCATTGATATGCCGGCGCCGGACATCGTCGCCAGTTTCAATGACCGGCCGTCATCCATGACCAGGCGGCTTTTCGATCCGCGCGGGTCGTATTGCCCGATTGTTCCGCCGGGTCCGATCATCGGTTTCGGGGAAAGGTCCTGAAAGGCGATGAGCTGGTGGTCCAGGAGGTCAGCGGGTGTTCGCGGCTGTCCGTAGCGGCGCAGATAGTCGGGAGACGCGCACAAAATGCGGGTGTCGTCAGCGAGTTTGCGGAATTTCAGGCTGCTGTCTTCAACGGCGGAGTTGCGCAGCGCCAGATCGTAGCTGCCGTCTATCAGGTCAAATCGCGTGTCGGATAGCTTGAGGTCCAGCTTGACCTCCGGGTAGCGCGCCAGGAACTCCGGCAGCAGCGGAACAATATAGAGTTGCGCAAACGTGCTTGATGCCGCAAAGCGAAGCAGGCCGCTGACCTGCGGACTGGAAAGGCCGAGAGCGGCTCTTCCGGCGTCTTCCTGGGCCAGGATCTCCCTGGCAAAGGGCAGGAATTCGGCACCTTCGACAGACAGCGCCACCTTTCGCGTCGAGCGGTGCATGAGATCGGAGCCGAGACTTTGTTCCAGTTTCGCCAAGCGGCTGCTGGCAACGGCAGGCGGCATGCCAAGTTCACGTCCGGCTGCGCTTATGTTGAGTTTTTCCGCAGCCAGAACAAAGAGCCGCAAACTGTCCGTGTCCATCTAATTATATCCAATTTCCGAATTATGTACTCAAAAATCGCATGTTTATATCGAATTTCAAGATCTTTATGTGTGTGCCGAGGCTGCGGACCCAGCAGCCAATGCAAATCGAGGATCAATTGAAATGGCGTATTACTCCGTGCTTGCCGTGACACCGACGGCGGAAGACTGGATCCCCGGCTATATCGGCCCGGCAAACAAGCTGGTCGCCCAGCATGGCGGCAAATACCTGGCGCGAACCGCGTCGCACGAGCAGATGGAAGGTGCCGCCGACGACGCGGCGCTGCGTATCGTGATCGAGTGGCCGTCCCGGGAAGCTGCGGTCAATTTCATGAACGATGCGGAGTACGCTCCCTTTCTGAAAGCGCGCACGGCGGGATCGAACAGTTTTCATTTCCTGATCGAAGGAAAAGACGATCTGGCGTGAGCGCAGGGAAAGAGTGAAACCGTCTCGCATTGATGCGGGACGGTTGGGATATAGTCGAGGTTCAGCCCGAAGCGCATCGGCGAACATGAGACTTGGAGCGTAGTGAGGGCAACATGCTCAATCGTTTGGACAGGACCGGATTTGAGCAGATCAACCGGTCATACAACACGGTCTTCAAGCCCAGCCGGCTGTCTCTTGGACTGGTCGTGCCGCTTGAAAACTACGGCATGGGTGCGGTTCCCGGCATGGACCGGCATCTGGAGCGCGTGCAACTTGCCGAAGAACTCGGCTTTGCATCCGTCTGGCTGCGCGATGTGCCTTTCAACGTGCCTTCTTTCGGAGATGCGGGGCAGATATTCGATCCGTTCGTCTATCTGGGGTATCTCGCGGCAAGAACGGAGCGGATCGCACTTGGCGTCGCGAGCATCATTCTGCCGTTGCGCCATCCGGCACATGTCGCAAAGGCGGCTGCCAGTGCGGACGTGCTGTCCGGCGGCCGCCTCCTGCTGGGCGTTGCCTCCGGAGACCGGCCGGAGGAATACCCTGCGCTCAACATGTCGTTCCAGGATAGAGGTGCCCGCTTTCGCGAAAGTTTCGCCTATATCCGGCAGATGGCCGCAACACGGCCGCAGTTCACCAATGCGCACGGAACACCTGAGCCCGGCATGGACATGCTGCCGAAACCGGCCGCCGGCAAAGTGCCCATGCTGATCACCGGCGGCAGCCAGCAATCGCCGGACTGGATCGCGGCGAATGGCGACGGCTGGATGACCTATCCGCGCAACATGCAGGCACAGGAGCAGGTCATCCGGGACTACCGGGAGAATGCAAGAGCGCTTGAGGCCTTCGACAAGCCGGTGATGCAACCGCTCTATATTGACCTTGCGGCTTCGGCAGATGCCGAACCGTCCCCGATCCATCTCGGCTTCCGGCTGGGCGTCAATCATTTGCGCGCGTATCTGAAAACGCTCGAAACGATCGGTGTCAACCACGTTGCCCTCAATCTTCGCTTTAACCAGGCGGATATCGAATCAACCCTGAAGCGGCTTTCCGACGAGATCATCGCCGACTTCGCACAGTAAGGTGGAACACGATGAGCAAGACAATTCTGGTGACGGGATCAACCGACGGCATCGGGCTTGAAACGGCCAAAACGCTGCACGCGCAGGGTCACACTGTGCTTTTGCACGGACGCAACGCCCAAAAACTTGCCGCCGCAAAAGAAGCCGTGATGGCAACCACCGGCAGTGGCGACGTTGACGTGTATCAGGCGGATTTTTCAAGGCTTCCGGATGTCGCAAGGCTTGCCAACGATGTTGCCGCCGGGCACGCCAAGCTCGATGCTCTGATCAACAATGCCGGCATCCTTCGCACGGCGAACGAAATCACGGAAGACGGCCTTGATATCCGTTTCGTGGTCAACCTCCTGGCCCCTGTCTTGCTGACAAAACGGCTCCTGCCGGCGATGGATGCCTCAAGCCGGGTGGTCAACCTGTCTTCCGCAGCCCAGGCCCCGGTCAATCTGCAAGCGTTGACCGGCAGTGTCCGCCTTTCCGCAATGGACGCCTACGCGCAAAGCAAGCTCGCGCTGACCATTTGGACGCGGCACCTGGCCAATCAGCTTGGCGCGGGCGGGCCCGTGATCGTTGCGGTCAATCCAGGCTCGCTGCTCGCCAGCAAGATGGTCAAGGAAGGTTTCGGGGTGGCCGGAAACGATCTTTCGATCGGTGTTGACATTCTGGTGCGGGCCGTGCTCTCGGAAGAGTTCGCGTCCCGCAGCGGCCAGTATTTCGACAATGACAGCGGCCGTTTCTCCAACCCCCATCCAGACGGCCTGAATGAGCGAAAGGCGGATGAGTTGATGGCCGCGGTGGACGAAATGGCTCAGGCCTGAGTGGCTTACCACGCACCCCCTGATTTTTCTGAAAAGTTCCAGCGCGTTCGCGAGGTTCGCGTCTGCTTGAGAAATGATTGTCTCGCAGATGCCCCCGGTCTTCGGAGGCAGAACGTTCTGTTGTGATGAATTGCGGTGCCTGGTTCGCTCCGGGTGTGTCGAGGCACGGAAGCACCATGACACCCAATGTAAATAGCGCTACGCGTTCAGGGTTTTTGATATCGAGAATTTGAAGAGCTGCCGATGACCCGGCATCCGAACACCTGTCGGTGTCGATCGCGAGGCAACATGCCTTGTCTGTTAGATACGCAAGAAATCCATTCGCCTTCGTCAGTATGGAGCGCACTTGACACGTCAATTAAAACTATATAACTAGAATTATAGTTATATTGGGTGGTGAGAATGGACCTTGAAGAAGTTGCACAGGGCTTTGCGGCGCTTGGCTCGGAAGCCCGGCTGCAGGTGGTGCTGACGCTGGTGAAGGCGGGACGGAACGGATTGACCGTCGGGGATATCCAGACCCGGACCGGTATGGCCGCGTCAACGCTGGCGCATCATCTCAAGTTCCTGTCTTCCGCAGGTCTGGTTCTCCAGGAGAAGGACGGCCGGTCGGTGGTCAATCGGGCGGCGTTCGACCACCTGGAAGGGCTTGCCGGATACATCCTCAAGGAATGCTGTGTAGACGAAGATGCGCGCTAGCGCCTGCGACAAGGATAGGGCAGATGTCGGATACGATCGATCGCATTGAGCTTGACCAGGGCGGCGAGGCCTCGGGTTGCTGCGGGCCGAAAACAGCCGGCGGCGACACGTCACGGCCTTCATGGAGCTGGAAAGCCTTTCCCGGAAAGACCGCCATTTTCTCGACCTGGACAATCGTCATCGGCGGCCCGCTGCTGGTGCTGCTGCTGGACCAGCCGCAATTCGGTCCGTTCGTGACTTTCGCGGTCAGGGCATTCCTGGGCACATTGCCTTACATCGCTTTTGCCGTTGCCCTGATCGCGTGGCTGAAAGCGGCGGGTGCCGAAGCCTACGTCGCCCGCGCCTTCGAGGGACGTGAAACGCAGGCCATCGTGCTGGCAGCTCTGTTTGGCGGGCTCGCCCCCTTCTGCTCGTGCGAGGTCATTCCGTTCATCGCGGGACTGCTGGCTGTCGGCGCACCGCTGTCTGCCATCATGGCGTTCTGGCTGTCGTCTCCGCTGATCGATCCACCGACGCTTCTGATCACGGCCGGCGCGCTCGGCTGGTCATTTGCCATCGGCAAGGCGGTTTTCGCTGTCGCGCTCGGGCTTTTCGGCGGTTTCCTGGTCTCCATGCTTTTGAAAACCGGCGCCTTTTCCAATCCCGTAAAGATCGGCTCGTCGGCGGGCAGGTGCGGATGCGGTGCGTCTCCGCTGACCGGCAAACCCGTCTGGAAATTCTGGAGCGAGGCCGAGCGCAACCAGAAATTTGTCAGCGAACTCAAGGCAAACGCGTTCTTCCTGGTGAAGTGGCTGGCACTTGCCTATGTGCTTGAAGCCGCGCTTGTCACCTATGTTCCGGCCAACCTGATCGCAGGTGTTGTCGGCGGTGAGGGCATCGGGTCCATCGCGATCTCCGCGCTGGTCGGCATGCCGGCCTACCTGAACAGCTATGTCGCTCCGCCGCTGCTGGCGGGCCTCATGGAACAGGGCATGAGTGCGGGCGCTGCCATGGCGTTCATGATCGCTGGTGCGGTCAGTTCGATCCCCGCCATGGCGGCGGTCTGGTCGCTGGTCAAGCCGCAGGTCTTTGCAACCTATCTCGGTCTTGGCTTCGTTGGAGCGGTCTTGTCCGGCCTGATTTTCCAACTCGCAATCTGAGGCTCACTGATGCAAACGCACGTATCCGTCACCGTCGCCCCGCATGAAGACGCGAACCGGAAACTGCTGGTTCCCGTCGGCCTTCCGACCCCGCAACAGATGCCCGTCCACTTTGATGTGGCCGGGGGTGACTTCTCCCTGACCGGAGAGACGACAACGGGTCAGATCGCTGCGGTGGTCGTGCCTGAGCCCGGGCAGCCGGTGGAAATCCGTTACAGCTATGCGGACGGCGGCCCCGGATACCCGGACAGCATCTTCACGCCGCACCGGAACAAGTTCACGCGCGCAGCCGAAGCGCTTGTCTTCGATGCCATCAACATTGCCGAGACGCAGCCGGACGGACATGCCGCGATCCAGGCGCTGGTGAATTCCTGCGCCGAAAAGTTTCGATACGGGCATGCGGACGTGCGCTTCAACGACGGCTGCGACGAGGTGCCTTATCTCTCCTGCGGCCTGACCGAAGGATCTTGCGTCGACATCAACACCTACCTGATCGCATCCCTGCGTGCCGCCGGGTTCGAAGCAGGTTACCTGACCGGATACTTCTTTCCGCAGGAAAAGAACGGATGCTGCGACGATGCGCATTGCTGGGTGGTCACACGGCACGATGGCGTCGTCCTGGAATGGGATATCGCCCACCACCTGAAGATGGGAACGCGCGCGGTCTGTTGCGGCCTCAATCCGAAACCCGGAGACCGGGTGGCCCTTGCCCATTCCATGGGGCTCAGCTTTCCCGCGCTCGGGATCACGTGCGAGAAACTCATCAGTGAGCCAGGCTGGGTCTCGGACGATGGCCGTCTTGAAGCCGCCAAGCTCACGATCAGCCGCGTGATCGAGGAAGGTGCCGCCGCCGCTTAACGGCTTGCCGGCTCACTTGCGTTTGCGGCTGAACACCATCTTCTGGCTGGCGAGTTTGTCCTGCGGACCCGTCCAGGCATAGGCCAGGAGCGCGGGTTCCAGCTTCGATACCGTGATCCGGTGCGTGTGTTCGGGCGGATTGAAGATCATCGAACCGGGCGCATAGACACCCTGATGGTTTTCCGAAACGGCGCCCGACAGGCAGATATAGCTCTCCGAAATGCCGCTATGGGCATGGGAGGGATAAACACAGCCCGGCGCGAACAGCACAAGCCCGAGGATCACCTCGGTGGTCAGGACCGGTCCGTTCGGACCGCACAGTTCCGCATAGGCGTAGCTCTTGCTGAGACCGCGCGGGACCTTCTCATATCCGTATTGCCAGGCAAGCTGTCCCTGGACGCTCTCAATCGCGCGGATCAGTGGCGCGGTCCGTTCAAGCCTGCCCTCGTCCAGCGCCCGTTTCAGATGCGCCGTGACCGGTTTTTGAGCAGGTTCGCCGAAATCGATGATCGTCTTTGATCTGCTGACGCGGCTGATGGCTTCGCGCACGGACCGCTGATGCGACCGGATCTTGTCGCTGCCGCCTGAGGACAGGAACCGGTAGGCTTCGTAGAATTCGCGCAGCAGATAGCCCCAGTCGGGGTAGTTGGACAGATAATCCTCCGCTGCGCTGGTTTCGCTGACGGCCTTGTCTTCCTCAAGCACGCTGTCGCCTCTTCGCTGATTTCCAGATGCTGCGCGGGACATAGCACCCGTGCGGCGGAAATCAACAAGCAGTTTCCGCGCCAATCGGAGAAGGCCGGCAACAAAAAGTCGCAGGATGCAGGGAGAAGGAAGCAACAGCGGTTGCGATGCGCTGTCGGGGCACCTCTGTTGCTTCGATCCGGGAGCCTACAAAGGCTTGTAGGCAACGACGTCGATCTCGATCTTGGCGTCGACCATCAGTTGCGACTTGACCGTCGAGCGTGCCGGGGCACCGTTTGGAAAATAGCCGGCATAGATCTTGTTGAAGGTCCAGAAATCGCGCGTGTCATCGAGCCAGACATTGACCTTGGCGACATCCTCCAGTGTGCAGCCGGCCTTTTCCAGGACGGCAACGACGTTGTCCATTGTCCGTCTCGTCTGGGCTTCGATCCCACCAGGCTCGATCTCGCCGTTTTCCTTCATGGCCACCTGGCCCGAGATGAAAACGAAATCGCCGGCCCTGACGGCGGGCGAAAAGGGAAGGTTCTGTCCGCCGGCTCCCGTGCGTTCCACGCCGATGCGTTCGATTGGCATTCAAGTCTCCATTGCTGTGATTTCAAAAAGACGGCCGATAAGGCGATTGTCGCGGAGGGGCGGGATCACCAGACCTGACCGCGTGCCGCGACAGCCATCGGTCCGGTGAGGTTCGCTCCGCGCACGCCCTCGACCTTGTCCAGCATGTTGGCAACCACGCAGGCATGATTGGGAACGATCCGCAGTCTGTCGCCGACAGTCAGGTTTATCGGACCATCGGAAACGATGCGCCCGTGTTCCTCGCTGAGCTGATCGATAGCCAGATCATCACGGCCGAGCACGTGCCCGTGGCCGACCTGACCGAAAAGATCCGTCGTCAGCACCTTGGACCCTGCGTCGACGATCGCATGGGTCGGCGACGGCACGGAGACAACGGTTGCGAGCACCGTGAGTGCGCAATCCTGCCATGTGCAGGCGCCGTGGGCGACGAGCGAACGGTCGTTATAGACATAAGTGCCGATGCGGTGTTCCGTGACGGCGCCCGTGCCATGTGCGCGCCACATGTCGGGCGAGCCGCCGGACGAAACCACCTTCACCTCCAGTCCATCTGCCTCGATCAGCGCTTTCGCCTCGCTCAACCAGGCTTCGGCGTCTTCCATCCGACCGACCGGTGGAAAGGTCATCAGGCCGCCGAAGGTGAGGCCGGGAAGGCGGTCAATCAGGCGGGCCAGCTCGGCGGCGGCGGCCGGTGTCGCAACGCCGCACCGGTCCGCGCCCGTGTTGCATTCGACGAGGACCGTCAGCGGCGTTGCAGCGTCGGCGAACGCGCGGCTGAGACCGTCAACGACCGTTTCGTTATCGGCGACAACGGAAAGCCGGACCTTTCCGGACAATGCGCGTAGACGGGCCGTCTTGGTGTCTCCCAGGATGTTGTATGTGATCAGGACATCATCGATGCCGCCTTCGGCGATCATGGCTTCTGCTTCGCTGACCTTCTGGCAGGTGATGCCGATCGCCCCCTGCGCAACCTGGTATTTCGCCAGGCCCGGCAATTTGTGTGTCTTGATGTGCGGGCGCAGCCTCAGGTCCTTGCTGTCGCAATGGGCCTGATACTTGCGGATATTGGCCTCGGCGATGTCCAGGTCCACCAGAACGCAAGGTGTGTCGAGGGTCGGGAAAATCATACGAGTTCCTCGTGATGGGGATTGTCTGCCATTGGCCATATCTCGCGTTCCAAGCGGGTGTAGGCGGTCCGGCGCGGGTCGCTAGGATAAGGCCCATCGACCGCAGCATAAAGAATTTCTCCCGCGATCGGGGCAAATGCGCCGTGAAAATGATTGGTCGACTTGACGATCAGGATCCGTTTGGCGTCCAGATCGATGCCGAGATTGGTGAAGAGGTCCGGCGCAAACGCCTGCGACCGGTTGGAATTGAGCACGATGTCGAGATCGCCAATGCGGATCGCCGCGCTGTTGCCGAGCGGAACGACGGACGCGCCGAAGCTCTGAACGGCGTTTTCCACCAGCTGGGTCACGCGCACGCGTGCATCGACAGGCTGCCCGGCGTGGGCGGACGTCTTGCCACCGAAACGGAGATCGAATTCAGCACCTTCACCGGCGGCAAAACACAGCCGTACGGCCATTGGATCCCAGATCGTGCCCAGCGCTACGCCTTGCAGACCCAGGTCAAGGACATGCTGAAGCAGGATGGTGGAGTCACCGGCGACACCGCCGCCCGGATTGTCCCACACATCCGCAATAACCACCGGCGAACGGGGGCTCCTGTCCGCGCGTGTCAGGGCATCCACGGGTGCCAGAAACTCCGGCGTTGCGCGGCCGCGAAAGCTGAAAAGTTCCATCCCGAGATCCTTCGCCAGCCGGTCGCCGCGCGCGCCATCGCCGTTCGTGGTCACAATCATCTTGGCCCCGAGATCGGGCGAGTCGCCGGCCATGAAACCGTGAATGACCGATGCCGAGAGGATATCGCCGGATCGTTCGAGTGCGTTCAGTCTGTCGATAAATCCGCGCATCGGCTCAAGACTGGTCGGTAAGATGTCGATCATGCGCACGTCGAAGACGCTCATGACAGGAAAGATTTCGCCGCGTGCTGCCTTGAGCGTCAGCTCTACGCAGTCCTCGCCGGCTTCGACAAAATCCGTGTGCGGAAACTCCTTGAAGACGGTGATGATATCCGCGCTTCTGGTGCGTTTTTCACTCAGATGGCTATGCGGGTCAAAGGTCGCGCCAATCCGGCAGTCCGGGCCGGCAATTTCCCGCGCGGCCTCCAGAAGGTCGCCTTCGCAGTCAACGCAGCCGTCGGCGATCATGGCGCCGTGCAGGCCGAAGATGACAGCGTCGAGCGGCAGCGCCGCCTTCAACTGGTCGAGCACTTCGTTGCGCAGGCGCTGCCATGTCGGCGCGCTCACGAGGCCACCTGGTTCGGCCCATGTGGCCGTGCCTTCGATCAGTTCGATCTCGCCGCGCGCGGCGCGCTTGCGCAGGGCGGGGAACACGGCGCTGCACAGCGTCGGTGTTTCCGGATGTTCACCGGGTGGTGCATAGAAGCTCTGCTCAAAGTCCGAAAAATCAGTCCTCAAGGGCGAAAACGTGTTGGTCTCGGTCGCGACGGACGCACAAAAAACGCGCATGAAAACCCCGGTCAAAATGAAAAGAT
>JBCBUA010000173.1:3290-12466 GCA_039818365.1 Pseudomonadota bacterium | reverse complement strand
GTCAGCCCGCAGCTTTCACCGGCACGGTCGGCATCAAGCCGACCTATGGCCGGTGTTCGCGCTGGGGCATTGTCGCCTTTGCCTCGTCTCTCGACCAGGCCGGACCGATTGCACATACGGTGCGCGACAGCGCGATCCTTTTGAAATCAATGGCCTCCGTCGACCCGAAGGACACGACTTCCGTCGATATCGAAGTGCCGGACTATGAAGCTGCCATCGGCAAGTCGGTCCGGGGCCTGAAGATCGGTATTCCCGCAGAATATCGCCTGGACGGCATGCCGGCGGAAATCGAGGAGCTCTGGCAAAAGGGCATTGCGTGGCTGAAGGATGCAGGTGCGGAAATCGTCGAGATTTCCATGCCGCACACCAAGTATGCCCTGCCCGCTTACTACATCGTCGCCCCGGCGGAGGCCTCCTCCAACCTCGCCCGCTACGACGGTGTTCGCTATGGCCTGCGTGTCCCGGGCAAGGACATCGTGGAAATGTATGAAAACACCCGCGCGGAGGGTTTCGGAGACGAGGTCAAGCGCCGTGTCCTCATCGGCACCTACGTTCTGTCGGCAGGCTATTACGACGCCTATTATCTGAAGGCCCAGAAGGTGCGTACCCTGATCAAGCGCGATTTCGATCTCGCCTGGGAGAACGGCGTCGATGCCATCCTCACCCCGGCGACGCCATCGGCCGCATTTGGCGTCGCGGACCAGGAACTGCATGCCGATCCGGTAAAGATGTATCTGAACGACATCTTCACCGTGACCGTGAACATGGCCGGACTTCCTGGCATTTCGGTTCCCGCAGGCCTCGACAAGGACGGTCTGCCGCTCGGCCTGCAGCTCATCGGCAAGCCGTTTGACGAGGCGACGCTGTTCCAGGTCGGCCAGGTCATCGAGGATGCCGCCGGGTCCTTCGAACCTCAGAAATGGTGGGGCTGAGCGCTCCAGGAAATCTCGCCTCTGCGCCGTCCAGACCTGATCCGGGACCAAAGGACCGCAGCTCGCGAACGAGGCCCCGGCTCTAGGCCGGGGCAGCATTGGCGATGGGGACAGCCTTGATACCTTTCCAATCGCTTCGATTATTGGTGACCTGAATGCACGATATTGAAACCGTCGTCATCGGTGCCGGCGTTGTCGGCCTTGCGATCGCACGGGCTCTGGCGATCGCCGGGCGCGAGGTCATGGTCCTGGAGCGTCATGGGCTGATCGGATCGGAAACAAGCGCCCGCAATTCCGAAGTCATCCATGCCGGGATCTACTATCCGCCGGGTAGCCTGAAGGCGAAACTGTGCCTGCCGGGAAAACATCTGCTCTACCGGTTCTGCGACGAAAACGGCATTGCCTACAAGAAGACCGGCAAACTGATCGTCGCCTCGAACGAGAGCCAGTTGCCGGAACTGGAACGTCTCCATGCCCAGGCCGAAGCGACGGGCCTGCACGACCTTGAAGTCTACGATGCCAGGAAACTGAAGGAAGTCGAGCCCGCGCTTGACTGCATCAGTGCGCTTTTTTCGCCCTCGACCGGCATCATCGACAGCCACGCCTACATGCTGGCGCTGCAGGGGCATCTGGAGGCCCATGGTGGCCAGGTGGTGCTGAGCAGCACCGTCGGTCAAGTTGAAAAAACGCCGACAGGCTATGCACTGGAGGTGACAAGCGCCGACGGTGACAGCATGCCGCTTACCTGCCGTGAGCTTGTCGTTTCTGCCGGACACGCCGCGCCGGGCCTCACCGCAGACCTGCCGGGCGCAAACCCGCCGAAGGCGTTTCTGGCCAAGGGCAACTACTTCAAGCTTCAGGGCAAGGCACCGCTGTCGCGGCTGGTCTATCCCGTGCCCGAACCTGGCGGCTCCGGTGTCCACATCACGCTCGACCTTCAGGGTCAGGCCCGGTTCGGCCCCGATGTCGAATGGATCGAGCAGATCAATTACGACGTCGATCCCGCGCGCGGCGAGAAGTTCTATGCCGCGATCCGCACCTACTGGCCCGGCCTTCCCGACGGTTCCCTCGTCCCGGACTATTGCGGCATCCGCCCGAAAATCGTCGGCCCCGGGGAACCGGCTGCCGATTTCCGCATCGACGGGCCGGAAACCCATGGGCTGGACGGGCTCGTCGCCCTTTACGGCATCGAGTCTCCCGGGCTCACGTCGTCCCTTGCAATCGGCAATGAAGTTCTGGAGCGGCTGAGTTAGCTCTCCTCAATGCACCCGCGCGCTTTCCGCCTCCAGGATTTCATCCGCATCAAGGGCGGATATGGGCAGTCTTGCATCGGTCGGCACGTCGCCTGAAAGCTGGAGCGCCAGATACCGGCCGCAGCAGACCCGCAGGAAACTGGTAAAGTTGCCGAGATCGTGCCCGGCATCGATGCTTTCGTGATGCAGGCGGGTAATCAGCTGGACAACATTCATGGCGTCACGCGCCGCGATCTCGTCCAGAACGTTCCAGAAAAACGTTTCCAGGCGCACCGACGTCACCATGCCGTCGATGCGCAGTGACTTCGTGGTGCTTTCCCACAGCGCGGGATCAGCTTCGATGAAGAGTTTGCACATGACGTCCTCCCGTCTTGCTTGCCGGCTCATTCGCCCTTGGTGATCCAATATAAGGCTTCTCGGCGGATGGCCAACCGGCCGGGTAAAGGCCTGCCACTCGTCCGCTTCAAAGCGGCAAGGCTCCGAATCCTCGGCGCATCCTTCGTGACGCGCTGGCGGCTCCTCAGGATGAGGTCGATTGGAAATCGCATCGTGGGGACCGTCGCCTGAACTCAACCTCATCCTGCGGAGGACCGTCAGGTGCGTCTCGAAGGTTTGGCCGGAATGCTGCGCCTCAACACAACCCGGTCAGGCCGCGAGTGACCCGGCTGCCGTACCCCCGAGCACGGCATTGAATTGCGCCAGCCAGGCCGGATGGGCCGGCCATGCGGGCGCGGTGACGAGCTTGCCGTCGGTTACCGCCGCATCAACGGCAATATCGGCATAGGTGGCACCGGCAAGTTCCACTTCCGGGCGGCAGGCGGGATAGGCCGAAACGGTGCGTCCCTCGATGACCCTGGCCGCCGTCAGGATCTGCGCGCCGTGGCAGATCGCGGCAACCGGCTTGTCGGCAGTCATGAAATGACTGACGGCGGCAATCACGTCCGCATCGAGCCTGAGATATTCCGGCGCCCGTCCACCCGGGATCACGAGGGCATCATAAGCGGTGACGTCGATATCGGCGAAAGTCGCGTTCAACGTGAAGTTATGGCCGCGCTTTTCGGTATAGGTCTGGTCGCCCTCAAAATCATGGATACAGGTCGCGACCGCTTCGCCGGCCTTTTTGCCGGGGCACACGGCATCGACCTGATACCCCATGGCAAGAAGCGCCTGGAACGGCACCATCGTCTCGTAGTCCTCGGTGAAATCACCCGTGATCATCAGGATCTTGGCACTCATCTCATATCCTCCCGGAGCCTTGAAAACCAATGTGAGCAAAAGCTAGCAGGCAAAGAGCGGAAACGGGTATTAGGCGGGTACTACAGGTCAGATTTTCAAACTTTTACGGGAAGACGCCAAGGGCATTGGATCCCCGATCAAGTCGGGGATGACGCCGTTGGATGTGGCGCGCTGTGCGACGGGAGAAAAACAAAACGACACCCGCTCCGCGAGGAAACCGGCCCTACCCTTTCGAAAGACCGGCGACAGCCCTTTTTGCATGGCCCATCCTTCAAGACACGCAGTTGCGCTCCTCAGGCTGGCGTGAATTGATGGTGCCAGATCTCCCATTGATCGTCATCCCGGACGCAGCGCCGCGGAGATCCGGGATCCACGCGTTTCCAGAACCTGATTTATTGGCAATAGAAGGGTCTGCCTATCATCAACTTCGCTTCTCGTTTCGTCGGCGATGTGGATTGGATCCCGGATTAAATCCGGGATGGCACCGCAACCGGAAAGATCGGCCGATGCGCGGCTCTCATCATGGCGTTACGGTCTCTCCTTCGAGACTCGCCTTCCGGTCCACTTCAGAATGAGGTCGATTGCAAAGAGAGATTTGACAGGCTCCAGAACGCGATGTCCTCAGCCTGAGGAAACGCGCAAGCGCTGTCTCGAAGGGTGGCAGCGAAAACGGTCTCACCCCTGCCCCCGAAAAATTTCATTTCACCCTTGACCCGCTTCTTTGTGGGTGCCATAACGCTCACCGAACCGTACCGTACGGTTCCGTTGATTTCAGTTTCCCTCGAACCAAGACAAAGCACATGCCCGCTGCCGCATATGACATCGCCACTTCCCGCACGGACGCCGCGCCCGAGTTTTCGCCGCGCCAGCAGGTGGTGCTGCAGCATGCATTGACGCTTCTGGTCGAAGGCGGGGAAAAGGCGTTGACGACAGCCGGACTGGCGCGCACCGCGAGCTGTTCCAAGGAAAGCCTCTACAAGTGGTTCGGGGATCGCGACGGTCTGCTCGCCGCAGTCGTCGCCTACCAGGCGAGCCAGGTCCAGTTTCCGTCTGAAACAGGCGCAACGGCTGATGCGGCGACCTTCCGCGCGCATGTCACGGCCTTTGTCGAAGCCCTGCTCGGCGTTCTTTTCTCGGAGACTTCGCTGGCGCTCAACCGTCTGTCCATCGGCCAGTCCAACACCAATTCGAACCGGCTCGGCCACCTGCTGCTCGTGCGCGGCAAGCACATGATCTCCGCCCGTGCGCGCACCATGCTGGAAAGCGGACGCCGGCACGGCCTTCTGAAATTCGACGACGCCGAGGATGCCTATCAGGTGCTTTACGGCCTTGCCATCCGCGACGTTCACATCCGGCTTCTCCTCGGCGAAAACGCAAGTCCCGCCGAAAAGGATCTGGCATCCCAGGCGGAAACCGCCGTTGACCGCTTTTACCGGCTGTTCGGGGCCTGACCCCGGCTGCCGGCCGACTGGAGACACCCAGCCAACGAAGACCGGACATCAACTCCGGCTCCAAACATGAATAACGAGAATGCAAACGGGAGAAAGGAACCCATGCGCGTTTATTACGATCGTGACGCAGATATCAATCTGATCAAGTCCAAGAAAGTCGCCATCATCGGTTACGGCTCGCAGGGCCGCGCCCATGCCATGAACCTGAAGGACAGCGGCGTGCCGGACATTGCCGTTGCCCTTCGCGAAGGCTCCACCACGGCGCTGAAGGCCGAGGCCGACGGCTTCAAGGTCATGACCGTTGCCGAGGCGGCTGCCTGGGCCGACCTGATGATGATGGCGACCCCGGACGAACTGCAGTCGGACATCTACAAGGACCACATCGCCGGCAACATCCGCGATGGTGCCGCGATTGCTTTCGCTCACGGCCTCAACGTCCATTTCGGCCTGATCGAGCCGAAATCCTCCGTCGACGTTCTGATGGTCGCGCCGAAGGGCCCGGGCCACACCGTGCGCGGCGAATATGAAAAAGGCGGCGGCGTGCCGTGCCTTGTCGCCGTCCACCAGGACGCATCCGGCAATGCGCTTGACCTTGGCCTGTCCTACGCCAGCGGCGTCGGCGGCGGCCGGTCCGGCATCATCGAAACCACCTTCCAGGAAGAGTGCGAGACCGACCTCTTCGGCGAACAGGCGGTTCTGTGCGGCGGTCTTGTCGAACTGATCCGCGCCGGTTTCGAAACCCTCGTGGAAGCCGGCTATGCACCGGAAATGGCCTATTTCGAGTGCCTGCACGAAGTCAAGCTGATCGTCGACCTGATCTATGAAGGCGGCATCGCCAACATGAACTACTCCATTTCCAATACGGCGGAATGGGGTGAGTATGTCACGGGTCCGCGCATCGTCACCGACGAAACCAAGGCGGAAATGAAGCGCGTCCTGAAAGACATCCAGACCGGCAAGTTCACCTCCGAGTGGATGCAGGAATACCGTGCGGGCGCGGCCAAGTTCAAGGCAACGCGCCGCCTCAACGACGGCCATCAGATCGAGGAAGTCGGCGAGAAGCTGCGCGGCATGATGCCATGGATCAAGTCCAACGCGCTGGTCGACAAGACCAAGAACTAGGCGTTGGCCTGATCATTGATACGGAAAGGCCGGGCAGCGATGCCCGGCCTTTTCTTTTGGCGAAAAACCGGAAGCTGACAGATGACGTGAGGAAACAACAAAGCGGCCCAGCGCCTTGGTTTGACTCCCGATTTGGCCCGCGTGCTCCTCACAAGATCGGCTTTTTTTTCGATTTTTGCGAAAAATTTTCACAAACTGCGCGAAAGGTCCGTGTTTACGAGATTCAATTCAGAGATTCTTAATTCCAACATGTCTGATTTGAGGTCTGCACGCATTCCGGTGGATATGTTTTTATTAAAATCCACACACCTACAATTTGATGAAAATCTATTAACCAGCCCTAACAGCATCTAAAAACATTTCAAACTAGGCTGCCTCAACTGGTCGTTTACGACGCGTAGCGTGTGGAGTGCGTCTGCATGGATTTATTGACGCTTTTTTCGGCAAACCTGCTTTTGCTGGTGATTTTCGCCATATCCTTTCAGGCGATGTCGCTTCGCGTGACACCGAGTGTGCACTGGCGCAGCTGGGCGGCCGCGAATGGCATTCTAGTCCTCGCCCTTGTCTGTTTCGCCTTTGAAAGCGTCCTTCCGAAGTTTTTTGCATACATCTTGCCCAACACCCTGCTTTTGCTGGGCTTCGGCTTTCATCTTTATGCCGCGCGCGTTCTGGCGAAACTGCCGAACAGGCTGAGCGACGCATTCGCGCCGGCTGCCGCCTACCTGATCGTGGGTCTTCTCGCGTTCGTGTTGTCGGATGCCACGCTTGCCTATGTCGGCGGCAACTTCATCTTCACGGTCCTTTGCATTGCGACCATTGTTGCCTACACGTCGAAAAACTTCCACGGGCTGATCTCCGTGATCGGCCTCGTGCTGGCGTTTTTCTTCCTTGCCGCTGTCGGCGGGCTGCGGGTATTCCACGGTCTTGTGGGTGACGGTCCGGCAGGACCCGGCATGATCAACGACACCATGCAGGGATTGCATCTGATGAGCGCGATGCTGTTCGTCAGCCTGACCGGCGCATTCTCAACCGCCCTCTCCTTTGAGCAAGTCGCCCAGCGGCACAGGGAAGCAGCAAGACGGGATCCGCTGACGGGCGCCTATAACCGCCGCGAATTTCAGGCCCGTCTTGAAGACCTCTTGCATGCTCCTTCGGAAAAAACCTTTGGCCTGCTCAATTTCGACCTGGATCACTTCAAGTTCGTGAATGACACGTTCGGACACCTGTCCGGTGATCAGGCGCTGGTCAAGATCGTGGCGGCCGTCAAGGCACAGCTCAGAAAGGACGACTGTTTTGCGCGCCTGGGCGGCGAGGAGTTCGCGGTGCTGCTGCCCGACATTTCCCGGGAGAACGCGGCCAAGGTTGCCGACCGTCTGAGGCAGCTGATTTCCCGGATCGAGTTCGACTTCGCGCCGGAGAATTTCAGGATCACCGCGTCCACGGGCATCTACCACGGCACTGGCAGTGAACTTGCGATGGAAGATCTGCTTCAGGCCGTCGACGACAGCCTCTACCGGTCCAAGAAAAACGGACGCAATTGTGTAACCTTCGCAAACGACCTGCCTGCGGCTTGCTGACGACGTTCCCTCTTCCCGGAAATCCCTACGAATAGGCCTCGATCAGCCGGGTGACCTCTTTGTCCCGGGCGCTTTCGCTTTGCCCGCCCATCACCACGACAATCAGTTGCGTGCCGCCGCGCCGCGCCGTTGCCACGAGATTGTAGCCGGACATGCGGATGTAGCCTGTCTTCAGACCGTCAACGCCGGAAACCTTGCCCAGAAGATTGTTGGTCGCCTGGAAGGTCCTGCCATTATAGGTGAAGGACTTTGCCCTGTAGTAACTCGCATATTGCGGGAAACGGCGCTTGAGCGCCAAACCCAGTTTTGCCATGTCGCGGGCGGTGGTCACCTGACCGGGGTCCGGCAGTCCCGTGGCATTTTCAAAACGCGTCCGCGAGAGCCCGAGCGCGCGGGCCTGCTGCGTCATCTGGCGGGCGAAGGCCGCCTCGCTGCCGGCAAGGTTCTCGGCAACCGCCACCCCGACATCATTTGCAGACCTCACGGAGAGGGCGCGCGCCGCTTGTTGCACGGTAATGGTCGTTCCGGCTTTCAATCCGATCTTCGCCGGTGGCTGCGCGGCCGCATTCTCGCTCACGCTCAAGGGAGACGAAAGGCTGTAGCGCCCCTCCGCGACCGCTTCGAACAACAGGTAGAGCGTCATCATCTTGGTGAGCGAGGCCGGGAACCGCGGCGCATCCGCATCGACGGCGTACAGCTGCTCGCCAGTCGAAGCGTTCAGAACCAGCGCGGAAAAACCGCGCTCCTGTGCGGTTGCCGGCGCATAGCCGACGGCCGGCAGGGACGCAGTTTGAACGGCTGCACTTGCCGCCGGCGCTGCTGAAGAGGCCGATGGTGACGGCGCTTGCGCGGTCTGGCAGGCGGCAAGCAGCAGGGCCAGGAAAACCGCGCCGACTTTTCTCGTCAGATTAACGCCTAGAAACATATGCGGTCTCACTCCTGTCCCGGCTCTGACATCAGGCCTTCAGCCGGTACCCGGTCTTGAATATCCAGTGAACGATCGCCAGCGAAACGAACAGAAACAACATGGTCGCAACCAGTGACAACCAGAGACTGACATCCGCCTGACCGTAAAAGCTCCAGCGGAAACCCGATATCAGATAAACGACGGGATTGACCAGTGTCACTTTCTGCCAGATCTCCGGCAGCATGTTGATGGAGTAGAAGCTGCCACCGAGAAACGCCAGGGGCGTCACGATCAGAAGCGGCACGAATTGCAGCTTTTCGAAATTGTCCGCCCAGATACCGATGATGAAACCGAGCAGCGCGAAGGTGACGGCCGTCAAAATGAAGAACGTCGCCATCCAGACCGGGTGCTGGATTTCAATATCGACAAAGAAATTCGCCGTGATCAGGATGATCAGCCCGACAATGATTGACTTGGTCGCGGCTGCACCGACATAGGCGATGGTGATCTCAAGATAGGAAACCGGCGCGGACAGGACCTCGAAGATCGTACCGGTAAACCGCGGGAAGTAGATGCCGAAGGAAGCATTCGACAGGCTCTGTGTCATCAGGGAGAGCATGATCAGCCCCGGCACAATAAAAGCCCCGTAGCTGACCCCGTCGACCTCGGAGATGCGCGACCCGATCGCAGCACCGAAG
>JBCBUA010000173.1:0-3191 GCA_039818365.1 Pseudomonadota bacterium | reverse complement strand
TTCATTCGCCCACCCTTTTGATTTTCTGGCCCACGGCGTCTCCGCTGTTCACCTAAGTTCAAGTCGCATTCTCGGCAACGTTCTGCCGGGAATGGAACCGGACGGCGAACGGCCCGTGGTTGCGAACCCCATGCGCGCATAAAACCGCTCGGCAAAGGGGTCGGCGTCGAGTTCGATATGCCTCAGCCCGATTTTCCGGGCACGGCTTTCAAGCGCATTGAACAGCGCACGTCCAACCCCCTTGCCCTTGAAGTCCGGCGCGACGAAGCAGGTTTCTAGCTCGCCCCCGGAAACTTCATCGCAAGACAGCCGGATACACCCGACCAGCGATCCGTCCGGAGCCTCCGCGACCCAGAAATCATCCTCGGAGATCCAGCGGTCGCGCACCCGAAGTTCGTCTGCGCAAGCCGCCATGAAAGCGTCGTCGTAGCCATTGGACTGCTTGGAGCGCATGCAAAGCTCCGTGAGAGCTTCCTTGTCGGCTTGGCGCGCGGGCCGAATGGCGAAATCCCTGGTCATGTCGGTTCAACTCTTCTTCACCAGATCAACGAAAATATCTTCAAGCGACGACTGGTCCGTCTGCAGGTCCTGAAACCGGACGCCGGCCTCCGCAAGGTCGGTCAACAGCGCGGTAATGCCGGTTCTTTCGGCGTGGGTGTCGTAGGTATAGACCAGCTTGCACCCGGCATCGGAGAGTTCGAGATTGTGCCGCGCCAGACTTTCCGGCACCGCATTCAGGGGTTCTGTCAGATTGAGGGTCAGGAGTTTGCGTCCGAGCTTGCGCATCAGCTCCGCCTTCTCCTCCACCAGGACAATCTCACCCTTGTTGATGACGCCGACCCTGTCGGCCATCTCCTCGGCTTCCTCGATATAATGCGTTGTCAGAATGATCGTGACGCCTTTTTCCTTCAGCTCGGTCACGATGCGCCACATGTCATGACGCAGCTCGACATCGACGCCGGCGGTCGGCTCGTCAAGGAACAGCACCTTCGGTTCATGCGCGAGCGCCTTGGCAACGAGCAGCCGGCGTTTCATGCCGCCTGAAAGCGCCATGATGGGGTTTTCGCGTTTGTCCCAGAGCGTCAGCTCCTTGAGCATGCGCTCTATCAAGGCACGATCCGGCGGCAGGCCGAACAGGCCGCGGCTGAAGGCGACCGTGTCGCCGACAATCTCGAATGGGGCCGTGGGCATTTCCTGTGGCACCAGCCCGATCAGGCTCCGCGCCGCGCGAAAATCCGCAATTGCATCATGACCGCCGACGGTGATGCTCCCGGAGGTCGGGCGCACCAGACCGCAAATTGTGCTGATCAGGGTTGTCTTGCCCGCACCATTCGGGCCAAGCAGCGCAAAGACCTCGCCTTCCTGAATGTCCAGCGACACGGATTTCAGAGCCTGGAAGCCGCCTTCATAGGTCTTTTCCAGATCGCGGACAGAAAGAATGGGCGCCATGAAGACCTGAGCTGACATGATGATTGGAGTTTTGACCAGACGGCCAAATGTGCGGATATTGCAACATGTGGGCCGCAATCCTGCAAGATGCAAGGTGCATCGGCGCATCGACAGGGGATCGACGCAAAAAGACGGCGATGGCCCTGCCCGCTTATCCGCCGCCTCCGTGTTTCACGGCCCCGTACCCCGGGGTACGGACTCATTTACGGGGCCATACCCTAATAAAGCGTCTTGCGGTAGCTTTCCTCCAGCTTCCGGTCCAACTCGGTCAGTTCTGCGTCGCTCACGGGTGTTTCCTCGGTCTGATCCTTGATGATTTTCATCAGTGACGGCATCTCATCGCGGTCCTGAAACCTGTCCGGATCCCAAAGGTGCGACCTCCGAAAGGCTTTCGCACAATGCATGAAGACACTGGTGACCGTGATGACGATCGCCACTTTGGGACTGCGCCCGTTGATGCTCATGCTCGTCAGCAATTCGGGATCGACCACGAGGCTCGCCCGCCCGTTGACACGCAGCGTATCGTCGAACCCCGGAATGATGAAAAGCAGTCCAACACCCGGATTGGAAACGATGTTGACCAGACTGTCGAGGCGGTTGTTCCCCGGGCGGTCCGGAACGGCAAGGGTGTTCTCGTCGAGAACCCTCACGAAACCAGGCGGATCGCCGCGCGGACTGACATCCGCCTTGCCATCGACACTTTGCGTTCCAAGGCAAAGGAAAGGCGACCTTTGGATAAAGTCGCGGGCATGTCTGTCCAGCATCGGCAGGCTTTTTTTCGCGGCCAGGTCGTGGGTCGGCGGAAACAGGCCTCTCAGCGCTGTCTCGTCCTTGATCACGTAGTCCGGTTTGGCCTCGAACGCTGTCATAGTCTTACCTCTCCGCCTCAGGGAAACTGAAGTGCTCGACCCTGACAGCCGAGCATTCAGATATTGGCTTTCATCACCCTCATGGGGTCAACACTTGGTCATCGCCTCTGTCGGCTAGCATGGCATCTGTAATTCCACTGTAGCACATCTTTGAGGTACGCACCTCAGACTCAATTCACCATCACCGCGGACGTTTTGAACCGAAGGCTGTGTGTCGCAAGCCATTCTTTTTTGCCAGCGGTTCCATGACAGTTCCGAAGCGCGGGACTGCAGCACTGTTTCTGCTCCGGAAACAGTGCGTCTTCGGGCACGAGGCTGGGTTTCTGGCATATCCACGCTATCTTGTGGCTGAAACAGACACACGAAACGCCGGCTGTCAGAAGGCCCGCCCGAAGCAGGATCGAATCAGATGTCCATCCGTCCGGTCACACATATTGGAGCCACGCAGCCGACGCTCGAGGGAGCCGGCGTCAAACTCGAACGGGTCTTTGGTTTCCAGGACCCTGAAATGCTGGACCCGTTCCTGCTGCTGGACGATTTCCGAAATGACCGGCCGGAAGACTACCTGGCCGGCTTTCCCTGGCACCCCCATCGCGGCATCGAGACAATAACCTATGTCCTTGCAGGCACCGTGGAACACGGAGACAGTCTGGGCAACAAGGGAGACCTTGGTGCAGGTGACGTACAATGGATGACCGCCGGACGCGGCATCATGCACCAGGAAATGCCCAAAGGGGATGCGAAGGGCCGCATGCATGGCTTCCAGCTCTGGGCGAACCTGCCGTCCTCCCTGAAAATGACGGAACCGCGCTACCAGGACGTGACCGCAGGCGAGATCCCGGTTGTCACGGAGGATGATGGCACCTCCGCGCG
>JBCBUA010000172.1:0-12489 GCA_039818365.1 Pseudomonadota bacterium | reverse complement strand
GTCATCGCGTCTTCCATTGAACGCGTTGCAACGGAAGTCAGGCACCTGCAGCGCACCGAAGTTCTGGAAGCGGAAGAGTTTTTCTCAAAAGGGCAAAAGGGTTCCTCGGCGATGCCGCACAAGCGCAATCCGGTGCTGACGGAGAACCTGACCGGCCTTGCCCGTCTGGTGCGCGGCTATGCCATTCCGGCGATGGAGAACGTTGCCCTCTGGCACGAACGGGATATCTCGCATTCTTCCGTGGAACGCATGATCGGCCCGGATGCGACCGTCACACTCGACTTCGCCCTCGCCCGGCTAACCGGCGTCATCGACAAACTGATGGTCTATCCGGAGCGCATGATCGGCAACATGGATCGCCTTGGCGGGCTTGTGCATTCCCAGCGCATCCTGCTTGCGCTGACACAGGCCGGCTCCTCGCGTGAAGACGCCTACCGGCTGGTTCAGCGCAACGCCATGAAGGTCTGGGACAGCTACCAGATCGCGGGCGCCGCCTCGGTCGACTTCCTGACCGAACTCCTGAATGACGCCGATGTGCGCAATTACCTCTCCGAAGACGAAATCCGCGACCGCTTCGACCTCGGCTACCACACCAAGAATGTCGACGTGATCTTCAAGCGCGTTTTCGGGGAAAGCTGAGGCGAAGTTTCGTCCGGCTGCGTTGCCGTCCCGGACTTGATCCGGGACCTTTAGCGGTGTTTGAAATGAGGCCCCGGTTCAAGACCGGGGCGGCGTTTTCCTAAGATGACCGCCTTCTGTTGTCCCTTTGCCGGAGCTGTTCATGAAAATTGCAGTCATTTCCGACATTCACGGCAATCTGCTTGCCCTGGAAGCCGTTCTTGAGGATCTGAAACACGAGAGCCCGGATAGGATCGTCAATCTGGGCGATTGCGTTTCCGGTCCACTCTGGCCCAATGAGACGGCGACGCTTCTGCGGGAAACGGACTGGCCGACCGTGCGTGGCAATCACGACCGTTTCCTGCTGGAAGATCCATTTGAGAAAATGGGGCCGACAGACGCCTTTGCTGCCGAGCGTTTGAGCGCGGAGAACCTGGATTGGCTGAAAACCACCAGGCCCACGATCCGCCTCGGCGACGACATTTTCCTTTGCCACGGCACGCCGGACGACGACAACAGGTACCTCACCGAGAAGGTCGAGGGTCCGAAGGGACATTTGCCCGACGAAGAAACGCTGCTTGCGGATATCGGCACCGAGACCGCACCCGTCATCTGCTGCGGCCATACCCATATTCCGCGCGTGATTCATCTGAGCGCGACCGGCCAGACGATTCTGAACCCCGGCAGCGTCGGTCTTCCCTCCTATGAAGACGACCATCCGCACAAGCACAAGATGGAAGTCGGCAGTCCGCATGCGCGCTACGCGGTGATGACGAAAGCCGGCAGGGACTGGAATTTCCAGGAGCGCATCCTCAGCTATGATTGGGACGCGGCCAGCCGCGAGGCGGAAAAGAACGGCCGGCCGGGCTGGGCGCGCGCGCTGAAACACGGCTTTTACGGCCCTCTATCCTGACAGGAACGAATATCGGGACTTGGCGATGAAAATTTCAGAGACGGACATCCTGCTTATTCCGGGATACGGCAAGACGCTTCCGGGCCATTGGCTGTTGCGCTGGCGCGACAAGATGGCAACGGCGCGCGTCGTCAAGCAGGCAGAACTTCACGCCCCGACAAAAAAGGACTGGCTCGACACGCTCGTGCGTGAGGTCGACGCTGCCGAGCGCCCGGTTGTTCTGGTGGCCCATTCACTCGGCTGCATTCTGGTTGCGCATGGTGCCCACGTCCTCAAGGACAAGGTCAGGGGCGCCTATCTGGTTGCCCCGTCCGACTGGGACCGGGACGGTCTTGTCGAGGAGTTTGACGGCGGCGACTTCAGGCCGATCCCCCGCGATCCCCTGCCTTTTCCCACGCATCTGGTTGCCAGCCGGAATGATCCCTATTGCGGCTATGAACGGGCCGAGGACCTTGCGAATGCCTGGGGTGCAACGTTTCAGGATGCCGGCGAGGCCGGGCACATCAATGTGGAAAGCGGCCACGGCCCCTGGCCGGAGGGCATGATGTCCTTCGCCCATTTCATGAAACGGCTCGGGTAAACCGGGCCGATCCGGCCCGGCGGACGAACAGGGAGCCGGTCAGTAGCCGGCTCGGGGTTTCCCGGCGACCCGGTCCTTCAGCCAGCTCACCTCACCGAGCGCGTCGCGCGCCGCGCCGTCGACGAACAGCGTATCAATGCCGTGCGAGATCAGCTGGTAGCCCATCGAGACGGCCTCTTCGACCTTCTCCCCGCTTAGGCAGAAGATCCCGGCGAGTTTGCCGGCGGCACGCGCCCTTTCGGCGATCCGGGCACACGCCTCGGCCGTCGCCGCTCCGTTCGGATCAAGCGCAGCACCGTTCGATAGCGACAGGGAGAGATCGCTGGGACCGACGAAGATGCCGTCCAGCTCCGGCACCGACAGAATGTCGTCCAGGGCGTCGATGGCCTCCTGTGTCTCGACCATGGCGAGCCCGATCGTCTGGGAATTGGACGCCTTCAGGTATTCGTCGTTTGACTGGCCCGTCAGCATCACTGCACGACGGGGCGACCAGCTGCGGTCGCCGAGCGGCGGGTACTTCAACGAGCGCGCAAACGCTTCCGCATCTTCTTTCGAGTTGATCATCGGAGCGATGATGCATTCCGCGCCCATGTCGATGAGCCGTCCGGCAAGCGCGTTGTCGCCGACCGGAATACGCGCGATGCGATGAGCGCCACCCAGCGCGATATGCGTAAATGCGTCCACGGTCGCATCGAAGTCATACATGCCGTGCTGCATGTCGATCGTCACCGCGTCATATCCCGCACGCGCCAGGATTTCCGGGATCATGGCAGAGCGCAGGAAACACCAGCTGGTCACGACCGGCTTTCCGGACCGCATTTTGTCGGCAAGAAACGTTTTGTCTGTCACGGCTCAACTCCCATTTGTTGCCGCGATCAAAACGTGCATGGACCGGGTCCGCAAGCCCAGACCGGAACAAAACCGTCCACACGGCGAATTCGCTCACAGGCTCGTCTGCCTCCTTTTTGGGTCGGTCCGGACAAACGGCCAACACCTTGGGCAGCGGATTTCCGGCTATTGCCGAACGCTGAAAAAACAGGCTTTCGGATCTATTGCTCTTGACCGGCCCCACCAAGCTACTTACCTTGCGTAATGTAAATTTATTCATTTAGAAAAATGTTCAATTCTGTTGCAATACTCGCTCTCATTTCGGCGTTTTTTTACAGTGTAGCAATGGTCGCAATGAAGTCCCTGGCGGAACTTCCAAGCATCGGTCTGGCACTGATTATTGGAGCCGCACTGCTCACGGCGGGCGCTTTTGAAGTGTTTGCCCTGAGGCAGGAAAGACTTGGCCTGATCTATATCGGCATTCTCGGTGCCGAAGTCATTTTCATCGGTGCGATGACCCAGTTGCATTTCGGTGAAAGTTACTCGGCCCGTGAACTCACCGGCATGGGACTTGTCCTGATCGGCACGGCCATCGCCTGGACCTGATTTTCAGGTTCGCGACCGAAGACGCCCGAATCGGTTTTTCGAACGGAGCACCCGCAGAGGGTGCCTCTGATCGGAAGACTGCGCGCGTTCACTGACGCAAGCCGAAACGAACCGCCAAACACAAAAACGCCCGCTGTTTCCGGCGGGCGTTTCACGTAAGTCTGGCGATTGGGTCGTCGCCGATCAGCCTTCGCTCTGAAGCTGCTCGATCGCCGTGGACATCAGCTCATCCATGTTGCGGCGGATCTGATGGTCAGACTGGTCGATGTTGTTGGTATCGAAATCCTCACGGATTTTGCGGAACACGTCCTCGTCGCCCGGCTCCTCGAAGTCGGCACGAACGACTTCCTTGGCATATTCCTCGGCTTTTTCGCCTTCATAGCCCAGCAGTCCGGCCGCCCAGATACCCAACAGCTTGTTGCGGCGCGCGGTCGCTTTGAACCGCAGCTCCTCGTCATGCGCGAATTTGTTTTCAAATCCCTGTTCGCGCTTGTCGAAAGTGCTCATTCTCTTCGTCTCCTGAACTGCGTTCATGCACTGCACCCCATATGGGGTCTGTCTGGCCTCTTGCATATCCCCGCAGGGCCTTCAAATCAACGCGATAGATACGCACATGCGTCAAAAGCTGAATAAAGCCGCGATTTCCAACACGCATGGCCCTATCGCAAAAACATAAGATTGTACTTTCGTCGCGCTTCGGGTAAGTTCCGCGCCGCAAATGAGGGATTGCCGCCTTGTTGGCAGTTGCCGGTCGACCAGAACAGGTCCCGCAGGACCCGTCACCAGGTGAGCAAGACCCATCCCCAGGCTTCACAAAAACGGTATAGCCCATGAATCGCCGTCGGCGCATATACGAAGGTAAAGGCAAGATTCTCTACGAAGGTCCGGAACCGGGAACACTGGTCCAGCACTTCAAGGACGACGCGACCGCCTTCAACAACAAGAAACACGAGATTGTTGACGGCAAGGGCGTTCTCAACAACCGCATTTCCGAGTTCATCTTCAATCATCTCAACGCGATCGGCATCCCGACGCACTTCATCCGCCGCATGAACATGCGCGAGCAGCTGATCCGCGAAGTCGAGATCATTCCGCTGGAAGTGGTCGTACGCAATGTCGCCGCCGGGTCGATTGCCAAGCGTCTCGGCCTGGAAGAAGGCACGCAGCTGCCCCGCTCCATCATCGAGTTCTACTACAAGAACGACGAACTCGACGATCCGATGGTCGCCGAGGAACACATCACCGCTTTCGGCTGGGCAACGCCGCAGGAGCTGGACGACATGATGGCCCTTGCCATCCGCGTCAACGATTTCCTGTCCGGCCTGTTCCTGGGCGTCGGCATTCGCCTTGTCGACTTCAAGATCGAATGCGGCCGCCTGTTCGAAGGCGACATGATGCGCATCGTGGTTGCCGACGAGATTTCGCCCGACAGCTGCCGTCTTTGGGACATCGAGACCAATGACAAGATGGACAAGGACCGCTTCCGCCGCGACCTCGGCGGCATGCTGGAAGCCTACCAGGAAGTCGCCAAGCGCCTCGGCATCATGATCGCCGTCGAGCGCCTGGCCAATTCCGGGCCGACATTGGTGCAATAACGGTTCAAACCCCCGCGATCCGGAAGATTGGCGGGGGTTTTTCGTTTCGCCTCCCTTCTACACTTCCAGAACCGGAAAAGCTGGTGTAAGGAGCCTCGCAGGCAGACTGCCAGACCCTATGGAGACCAGGACACATGAAAGCACGCGTGATTGTCACCCTGAAAAACGGCGTTCTCGATCCCCAGGGAAAGGCCATTGAGGGCGCACTCGGCGGTCTCGGTTTCGGCGATGTCGGATCGGTTCGGCAGGGCAAGGTGTTCGATGTCGAACTGACGGGCGCGGACAAGGATGCCGCCAGGGCGGAACTGGAGCAGATGTGCGAAAAGCTGCTCGCCAACACCGTCATTGAAAACTACGCGATCGAGATCGCCTGAGACCCAGGTCCGGACCATGGATGAAGACACCCGCAAAGCCGTGACGTTCATGGCGCTCAAGGCGGCGGTTTTCATCCTGTTGCCGGCAATAGCGGCACTGATCGCCGTTTTTGTCCTGCTCTAGAATTACGGGATAGCAAAATGAAAACAGCCGTCATCGTGTTCCCAGGTTCCAACCGTGACCGTGACATGTTCCACGCGCTGGAACTCATCACCGGCGCGCGGCCCCAGAGTGTCTGGCACACGGAAAGCACCCTGCCCGATGTCGACCTCGTTGTTGTTCCGGGTGGTTTCTCTTACGGCGATTACCTGCGGTCCGGCGCCATTGCCGCCCGGTCTCCGATCCTGAAGGATCTGGTCGCAAAGGCGGACAGCGGCGTTTCGGTTCTGGGTGTCTGCAATGGCTTTCAGATCCTGACCGAAGCAGGTCTCCTTCCCGGGGCGCTGATGCGCAATGCCGGACTGACCTTCGTCTGCAAGGAAGTGAAGATGGTGACGGAAAACACCGCCACCCGGTTTTCGTCAAAATTCACCAAGGGCCAGGTCTGGCGCTGCCCCGTCGCCCATCACGACGGCAATTACTTCGCGGACGCGGCAACGCTTGCCGGGATCGAGGACAACGGCCAGGTCATCTTCCGCTATGCGGACGGGACCAACCCAAACGGCTCCATCAACGACATTGCCGGCATCACCAACGATAAGGGCAATGTTCTGGGGATGATGCCGCACCCGGAAAACCTGGTTGAGCCGCTGAATGGCGGCCTCGACGGCCGGCTTTTGTTCGAGAGCCTCCTAAACAAGGCAGCCTGAAGCACGACCCGCGGGAGGACGCCGTGAAGGAACTCAAGCTCGACAAGGAGGTCAGGACGCGCCTGACCGCCCAGATCCAGAGATATCTCGATGACGAGCTCGACCTTGAAATCGGCAACATGGATGCGGAATTCCTGATCGATTTCCTGAGCGGCTCTCTCGGCGCTCATTTCTACAATCTTGGCTTGAAGGATGCGCAGGCGCTGTTTTCGCGCAAGGCAGATGACGTGACCGACGAGATCTACGCGATGGAACGCAAGGTCGAGGACCGGAAATAGGCTGTCTTTTGCCCTCCAGCCGTTCGCTGGAGCCGGGACACCTTCCGATTTCCTGATGCGCCATCCGGCGCAAAGCTGGAACGCTATGCCGCCTGGTTGCGTTTCTGTTTCGGGGGATATCCAAAGCGCCGGGAAAAGGCCCGCGAAAAGGCCGCAGGGCTGGAAAACCCGCACAGCGTCGCAACCGACTTGACCTGCCGGCCCGTTTCAAGCTCCGCGCGTGCGATGTCGAGCCGCCAGTTGGAGAGATATCCCATTGGGGTCGCACCGACGAGTTCCTTGAAGGTCACGGCGAACTGTGTCCGCGACATGCCCGCTGTCTCGGCCAGGCGTTCAAGTGTCCAGGATTCTTCCGGTGCTTCGTGGATCGCGACCAGCGCCGCTGCGATCCGCGGATGCGCCAGTCCGTTCAGAAGCCCCGTGTCGGCCTTGCCCTCTTCCATGGCATGCCTCAGGAGACGAATGACCACAACCTCGCACAGGCGCTGGAACGCAGCCTGCCCCCCGCATCTGGGCGTGGTTGCCTCTTCAATGAGGGGCGTCACGACGGCGGTGAGGTAGGGCTCTTCGGAAAGCGGCACGGAAATGCAGGCCGGCAACGCGTTGATCAGCTGTTTGCCGATGCCCGAAATGGAAATATGCGCCGCGACCAGGGGCGTTTCACCCTCAAACGGAGCGATATCGGGATAGGTGCTGTCCTCTTCGGCCATGGAGGGACAGAACACCAGCCGGTTGGCGCCGCCGGGATCGGTGTAGATGACAAGGTTTGCAAACCCATTGCCCGGCTGATCGGTGAGCGCATTTTCCACATGAACCCTCAGACGATCTATCAGCGAAGACAGCCGATCGAGTTTCCCGCTGAAAGACGTTCGATAGACAACCGGCAAATCCGTACTCCTGATCATCTTTTTAGGATGTTTATTCTCGATGCGTTCGCTATTTTAACCGCATCGAAAGGCAAAAGTGAAGCCTTGCCATCAAAGTCATGAGGAAAAAATGCTAATTCCACGTCAACAGGTCCCAGCCCTGACGGTAGAAACGCTCGGCTCGGGTACCTTCGATCTTGCAGCTGACGGAGCCGACTTTGCAACGCTCGTTGTATTTTACCGCGGCCTCCACTGCCCGATCTGTGCAACCTATCTGAAAGAACTTGGCCGCCTTACCGCGGACTTCGCGGAAAAGGGCGTCAAGACGATCGCGATTTCGTCCGACGACAAGGACAGGGCGCAGCAGATGGCCGACAAGGTCGGACACGATGCCTTGCGGTTTGGCTATGGCCTGCCGCTGACAGTGGCAAGGGAGTGGGGTCTTTACGTCTCCACCAGCCGCGGCACGACCTCGATCGGCATCGAGGAACCGGCTCTCTTCTCTGAGCCGGGCGTCTTCCTCGTGAAAGGCGACGGAAGCCTTTACTTTGCGTCCGTTCAGACCATGCCGTTCGTGCGCCCGCATTTCCAGGAAATGATCGGTGCGCTCGATTTCGTGCAAAAGAACGACTACCCGGCCCGCGGCGAATATACCGGCGCGGTCTGAGGGTCGTGCATCCGGGCCGGGATCCCACTCCCGGCCTGGGGCAATCCCCTTTGCGATTGACCGCCAGGCACGGTTATACTCTGCGCGTCCTCGATCCCGGCGCATGGAGACAGCAATGCGACGCGCAACACGCGCCCACACCGTCCGGATATTGCCGATCGGAGCATCTTGACCGTGAACGAGATTGACCGCGTGCGCGAATTTTACGATCGCACCGTCGAAGATGAATGGCTCCGGCTGGAGAAAAACTGGCTCGAATTCGGCGTCACGAAAGCATTCCTGGATCGTTTTTTGCCACCGCGCGCGACCATCCTGGACAACGGTGCAGGGCCGGGACGCTATGCTCTTGAACTGACCGCAGCAGGCCACACCGTCGATCTTCGTGACTTATCCGCATCAAATGTCGCCTTTGCCCTCAAGGAAGCGCAAAAACGGAACCTGACGTTCAACGCGGCGCAAACCGGCGATGCGCGCGACCTGTCCGACCTGCCTGACGCCGGTTACGATGCCGTGCTCGTGCTTGGCCCCCTCTATCATCTGACATCAGAGGACGACCGCCGCCTCGTCATTTCCGAGACTGTTCGGGTTCTCAAACCCGGCGGTATCGCCGCATTCGCCTTTATCTCCAGGTTCGCGGCAGCCCACTATCAGCTGAAGACCGATCCGGCTTCAATCGGGGAACGGCGTGCCGTGATCGAGGAATTCCTCTACGAGCGCCGGCACCAACTGACACCCGAAACGGATTTCTTCGTCGACGCCCATTTCGTGGACCCTTCCGACATCCCCTCGATTTTCCGAGACACCGGCCTTGAGCAACGTGCCCTGTTCGGAGCCGAAAGCATGATGGCACAAAGCGAATGGCACCTCGCCACCCTGCCGTCGGCGGCGCAAAAGCAATGGCTCGATTTTGCCGTCTCGGTGGCTGAAACACCTGCCGCGCTCTACGGCAGCGAACATGTTGTCTTCATAGGTCAGAAATCCGCTTGAAGCAGCGACCCGGCCTTGCCTCCTCCCGGCCGGAATTAACCCTGAAACCAGATGCGACCGCCATCAGTTAAACTTTTAGTTATATTGTCATTGTTTGTCTTTACAACCCAAGCACAACCCATTACTCTACGCGAAGTTGTTTTCAATTTCCTATTAAGTCGAAAATTATCAGTAAAAATGCGTGATTCCGATGGAACTAAACGATGAAGTGATTGTTGTTTTTAAAAAAATTCTTGAATCTCAAGGAATTAATACCAGAAAGCACGAATATATTATGCAGTCAGACAGCCACATTGATACGAGTAAAGAGTTGACGGCTGAGCGTTTACTTCTGCGTATCATGAAACTTGAGCACACGGTGCAGGAGCTCAGGCAGGAAAACACCTTCAAGGACAAGGAAATCAAGCGCCTTGAAGGCCAGATGCGCGATTGGCAGCAAGTGACCCTGAAACTGCAGTCAAGGGTCGCCAAGCGCGTCTGAAAGCCGGTCTGATCCGCCGCTCTGATGCACCCGGCGGGCTGCGCCTTTCCGGCCGATCGGACGCGGCCCCTTCCCAGACAACAAAGTTTGTCGTTCCCCTCCCCTTTCCGGACGCAATCTGCTACACGGCGGCAACATTGCGCGACTGCGGCTGCCCGGCCCAAAGGCGGCGGCCCCAAGAAACTGGAACGACATGATCCCGAACGACATTAAGATCACGCCCGACCTGATTGCTTCTCACGGGCTGAAGCCGGATGAATACGAGCGTATCCTTGAATTGATCGGGCGCGAGCCGACTTTCACCGAACTCGGTATTTTCTCGGCAATGTGGAACGAGCACTGTTCTTACAAGTCGTCGAAGAAATGGCTGAAAACCTTGCCCACCGAGGGCCCCCGCGTTCTTCAGGGGCCCGGCGAAAACGCCGGTGTCGTCGACATCGGCGACGGCCAGACCGTGGTCTTCAAGATGGAGAGCCACAATCACCCGTCCTACATCGAACCCTATCAGGGGGCCGCGACGGGTGTCGGCGGGATCCTGCGCGATGTCTTCACGATGGGTGCACGCCCGGTCGCGGCCATGAATGCGCTGCGATTCGGAGAGCCGGATCATCCGCGCACACGCCATCTCGTATCCGGCGTCGTGTCCGGCGTTGGTGGTTACGGAAATTCCTTCGGCGTTCCAACGGTTGGCGGCGAGGTCGAATTTCATGCCCGCTACAACGGCAATTGTCTGGTCAACGCCTTTGCCGCCGGCCTCGCGAATTCCGATGCGATCTTCCTGTCCAAGGCGGAAGGCATCGGTCTGCCCGTTGTCTATCTCGGTGCCAAGACCGGACGAGACGGTGTCGGCGGTGCAACCATGGCCTCGGCGGAGTTCGACGACACGATCGAAGAAAAGCGCCCGACGGTTCAGGTCGGCGATCCTTTCACCGAGAAATGTCTGCTGGAGGCCTGCCTTGAACTCATGGACACCGGCGCCGTGATCGCCATTCAGGACATGGGTGCGGCCGGCCTGACCTGCTCCGCGGTCGAAATGGGGGCAAAGGGCGATCTCGGCATCGAACTCGATCTCGACAAGGTGCCCGTGCGCGAAGAGCGCATGAGCGCCTACGAAATGATGCTCTCCGAAAGCCAGGAGCGCATGCTGATGGTGCTGCGCCCGGCCATGGAAAAGGAAGCGGAGGCGATCTTCCGCAAATGGGGACTGGATTTCGCGATCGTCGGTATCACGACCGACACGCTGCGCTTTGTCGTCAAGCATCAGGGCGACGTGGTTGCCGACCTTCCGATCAAGGAACTCGGCGATGAAGCCCCGGAATACGACCGCCCCTGGAGCGAGCCGGCCAAATTGCCTGTGCTGTCCGCTGCCGATATCGAGGAACCCGGCGACTACGCCGCGGCGCTCACGACCTTGCTTGGCGGCGCAAACGGATCCTCGCGCCGCTGGGTTTACGAACAGTACGACACCCTGATCCAGGGCAATACGGCCGCATCCCCCGGTGGCGATGCCGGGGTGATCCGTGTCGAGGGCACGCGCAAGGGTCTCGCTTTTTGCGTTGATGTGACCCCGCGCTATTGCGAGGCCGATCCGTTCGAAGGCGGCAAACAGGCCGTTGCCGAAGTCTGGCGCAACCTGACGGCCGTCGGCTCGGAGCCGCTGGCGGCCACGGACAACCTGAATTTCGGCAACCCGGAAAAGCCGGAGATCATGGGTCAGTTTGTTGGCTGCATCAAAGGGATCGGCGAAGCCTGCCGTGCGCTCGACTTCCCGATCGTCTCCGGCAACGTGTCCCTTTACAATGAGACCCACGGCGAAGCGATCCTGCCGACACCCGCCATCGGCGGCGTCGGGCTGCTACCGGACGTGACCGTCAGGGCCGGTGCGTCCTTTGCAAATGAAGGCGACGCCGTTCTGCTCATCGGCGGCTACGGCACCCACCTTGGCGCGTCGCAATATCTCGCCGAGGTTCTCGGCCGGGAAGAAGGCGCACCTCCCCCAGTGGATCTGGCCGCCGAGAAGCGCCGCGGCACGATCGTCCGTCAACTCATTGGAGCAGCGCGCCTGACCGGCGTTCACGACGTCTCCTCGGGCGGACTGGCCGTCGCGCTCGCCGAAATGGCCATTGCCGGCGGAATAGGCGCAACGGTCAAGGTCGATGGCCCGGCACATGCCGCGCTCTTCGGCGAAGATCAGGGCCGTTATGTCCTGACCGTCTCCCGGGACAGGCTCGATGCGGTTCTTGAGGACCTTCTGGATGCCGGGATCGATGCCCAGCAAATCGGCAAAACGGGTGGCGAGGATTTGACTGTTGAGGGCATTCTCACCATATCCGTTGCAAACTTGAAAAAAGCACACGAAGATTGGTTCCCGAACTTTATGGCAAGCGCCTAAGCGGTTTGCCTTTCAGGAACTTGACATGAGGACTGATGCACGATGCCGATGAACGCGAACGAGATCGAAACCCTGATCAAGGAGGCGCTGCCCGACGCTCAGGTGGAGATCCGGGATTTGGCCGGCGACGGAGATCACTACGCGGCAAATGTCGTGTCGGAACATTTTCGCGGAAAGAGCCGCGTGCAGCAGCATCAGATGGTTTATGAAGCCCTGAAGGGCAATATGGGCGGGGCGTTGCACGCGCTCGCGCTGCAAACAAAAGCACCCGATTGAACGCGCAGGTGTTGGCAATTCGCGGCATATCTCACCTGAACCCTTGAATTTGCGGCGTTCCGAAACACATATGCGGACAAAGTTAGGGACATCGAATGGTTTGGCTTCTTCTCTCGGTTTTGCTGCTCATGCTCATGATGGAGCTGCGCATCTGGAGAGCGGTGGCCAAACTGATCTATCGGACTGGCCGTGACCGCCTCACGCCCGCCAATCAAAAG
>JBCBUA010000171.1:0-12493 GCA_039818365.1 Pseudomonadota bacterium | reverse complement strand
TATCGACCCGAACTTCCAGATTGTCGCGCGCACCGATGCCTGCGCGACACATGGCTTCGATACCGCGATCGAGCGCGCCGAGGCCTTCATCGAAGACGGCGCCGACATCACCTTCATCGAAGCGCCGCGCAGCCTTGAGAATATCCGCGACATCCCTGCCCGGCTCTCCTGCACGCCGCAATTGATCAACCTCGTTGTCGGCGGCAAAACACCGATCCTTGATTTGTCGGATCTCGATGCGATGGGATTTGGACTTGTGCTTTACGCCAATGTCGCGCTTCAGGGGGCTCTCAAGGGCATGCATGACGCGTTGGCCGTGCTGAAAACGGACGGCCGCATGGATGAAGGCGACCTCGTTGCTAGCTTCGAGGTCCGCCAGAACGCAGTCCACAAGGATTTCTACGACGATCTCGAGAAAAGGTATGCGGCCGAGTAGGGTCCGGAGCTGCCATTCGCTCACAGCGCCGCGAATGACCGCAACGAGCCCATAATGACCAATGCTGCGCGTTCGATGAATGTCGGTTTCGCGGGATGATGCATACGCGACACCCCGCAAAAGGTCAACGAAACACAATTGAACACTGAGCGTGATCTCGTCTTACTGGGCGTCCAAAACCTCAAGCTCAGGTAGGGTATATGCTTTCATCGCTTCGACGTCTGGGCTGTATGCCCGAATTTGAGCACGCCATCCATCAACGGGAGTAAGTGCATAGTTCACATCACGCTCTTCAGCGATTTCCCGGCACGTATCGTCCCCAAAGATAATCGTGAAACTCCCATCAGCATTTGCCCGATATGCCTCACGGTTGGTGCTGACGACGTTGTATTCGTCCGTCATTAAGTAATTGTCTTCGTCGTACATTGTGAGCGATGCGAACGCGTCCGCAGGGACTTCGTCAAACGTCGCCGTATAGCACGTATTGGCCTTCGTACCCTTCGGTGCCCAAGAAGCGTACATCGCTGTGGATTCAGGACTTAGGCCCCAAGACCCGGCAATGGCATATGTCCACTTTTCCCAATCTGAAACATCCTTGATATCGAACTGAACCGAGTCGTACATGTTTGGCAGATTGCCCCATTCCACCAAAAGGGCGTCGCGCAGCTCAGCTACGTCTTCCTCGGTCGTGTCTGTTTCAAAAGGAACGGCTGAGTTGGCCGTTATCGCCATCGCTGGCTGTAAGACGTCGTCTATGTAATCGAGGTCTTCTTGGGTTGCGTCTGTGCCAACCCGGACGCCAATGATGACGTAGTCTGTGTCGACATCTTCGCCCGCGTATTCATGAAGGCCTGAGTCCCAAGTGTAATCCACAAACGTGTGGTTCTGGTCCTGCACATGCAGAGAAATGAAACGGTCGCCGACATCAGGCAACTCGACCGAGAAACCTTCGCGCGCATCAATGACGGCAACAGAGTAAACAGTGTCCGCATTCGGCGTTACGACCCACTTATCGGCGGCTTTCGAAAGGCCGTCAAAGTGCACGAACTCGTTCAATCCGGCCCGAGACAGCATGTCCATGAAAATCAGGTCTGCTTCTTTGCGCTGGAACTCCATGGCGGTCATCCCAAAGTCCATCGGGTCGACGGCCCAGCCACTGGAGTCAATGCCAGCGATGACATCTTCGGCTGTCCTTGTATCGGCGTGTGCTGCGGTCATGCAGATAGAAGCCAAAAGCGTTGAAAGAAGTCGCATTTTCATTTCGCTAGTCCTCTCAGTTTTTGAAGCATTAAGGTGAATGGTATGCATGAGCTCTGTTTGATTGGAAGAGTTCGCGCCGATGGAAACACCTTTGTCGCGGGAATTTGTTTTGCGCTTCGTTTCGACAAGCGGTCATCAGAACGTATACGATAAGCGGCAAGATTGTCCGCAGTGCAGACTCTCGTCCACACTGCAATGACAGTCCGCTTTCCGCCCGAGTTTCGAGTTGAGCGCACCGCACCGAAGGTCTTGGACGAGCTCAATACCGACCTTCGCTGCGGCTTGAATGGAGGTCCAAAATTGGTACGATTTTTACTCTTGTCTGATATCGCTGACAGAACACGTCGAGCCATCGGTGATGACCGCTTTTCGTCAAATGTTTGCCAAATTACACGAATCGACCACGTCGGAGTTACTCAGTCAGAACGCTAGACCGCCTTCTTGTTAATGAGGACACACGGCAGCGGCGACAAAAGAGCTTTTACTCCAGCACGATCTGTTCCAGCCGTGATGCGGCTTCCTGAAGCTTCGGCAACTGGGTGATCAGGCTGTCAATATCATGGCGCTGTCTGGGCGCATGAATGGACAGGGTCGTCATCAAGCGTCCCCTGTCGTCGCGGATCGCAACGGCGACGGCTGTCATACCGTCCATGAATTCCTCGTTATCGACCGAAAAGCCGCGCGTTTTCGTCTCCGAAAGCTCACGTTTCAGCGCCTCTGGTTCAACCAGCGTCTGCTCGGTCCGCCGCTCCAGTTCGACAGAGGATAGCAGCCGGTCGAGCACCGATCCCGGCAGCGTCGAGAGATACATCTTGCCGCTGGCGGTGCTGTGAAACGGCACCTGCGTTCCGATCGGCAGCTGAATGCGCAAGGGCCAGTGGGTCTCGACGCGGTCCAGATAGACCATGCCGTCACGCCCGGGGGCCGCAAGGTTGCAGGTCTCGCCCACCTCCGAGGCCAGATCCCGCATCACCCGGAGGCGTTCCGTCCGGATGCGCTGGGACGACAGCGTGTTCGTCGAAAGCTTTCGCATCCGCTTGCCCGGACCATAGGACCGGCCGTCAAGGCTGCGTTGCAGGAAGCCCTCGGTCTCCGCGGTATGCAGCAGCCGGTGAACGGTCGGCTTTGGCAATCCGACCAGTTCGCAGAGCGTGGAGGGCGCGACCGGGACCCCGGCTCTCGCCACCTCCTCCAGAATGACCAGCAAACGCAGGTTCGTCGGTATTTTTCCTGCTTCTTCTGTTTCGTGGTCGTCTGACATCTTCGGCAATCATCGGTTCGGCAGCAGCATCAACGCCAGTTCAGGGGTCAGGGACACGACGATCCAGACACTGATCAGGGCGACTAGGTACGGCACCGTATACCGAAGTAACCGGAAATAGGGAACTCCCGTGACACCGGACGCCACATAAAGGTTGAGCCCGTAGGGCGGCGTAATGAAACCAATGGATGCACCGACAAGGAAGATCACGGAAAAGTGGATGGGATCGACACCGACCGACGCCGCGATCGGAGCCAGGATCGGCGCGAGGATGATCGTGACCGGAAGGCTCTCAAGAACCATGCCGGAAACGAACACGATGATCATCGAGGTGAACAGCACTGCATGATAGCCACCCATCGACGTCACGAAGTCGCCGATTGTCGCCTGTGCTCCCAGAAGCGACAGGATCTGCTGCATCACGACCGAGATCGCGATGAGCGGCGCAAGAATTCCAGTGATCTGCGCCGAGCGGATCACGATCGACGGCACCTCGGTAACGGTGAACCCCTGAACCACGAACATTTCGGCATAGCTTTTCTCGGCAACCGGCCGATCGCCGCGTTTGCCCAGGATCTTGTTGAGCGGATAGCTGACGAAACCGGCGAGCATGCAGAAGCCGACGGTCACGCCGGCCGCTTCGGTCGGAGAGAACTTACCCGTGTAAATGCCCCACAGGACCAGCCCAATGGCAAAGAAACCGAGCCACGCACCGAAGGCGGTTTTCAGGATACGGTTCAGGTGGAACGGGATCAGGAACCCCCACCCGTTCAGACGGCAGATGATCCAGCAGGCCACCTGCATGCCGATGACCATCAGCGATCCCGGGATGATGCCTGCGACGAACAGATCGGAGATCGGCAGGTTCATCAGGAAGCCGTAGACGATGAAGATGATCGACGGCGGAATTATGATCCCGACCGTGCCGCCGGCCGCAGCGGTTGCCGCCGAAAAGCGCTCGTCGTAGCCGCCCTTGACCATTTCCGGATGAAGCATGGACCCGATGGTCGCGGTCGTTGCCGAATTTGATCCGGAGATCGCGGCAAACAGCCCGCAGGCACCGAGCGAAGCCATTGCCAGGCCGCCCCGCAGCCACCCGAGGACGGCATAGGCGAAATCCGATAATCGCCGGGCGATGCCGGATCGGTTGATCAGGTCTCCCGTGAGGATGAAGAGCGGCATCGCCAGGAGAGCAAAGCCCTTGTTGAAGACGTTCAGCAGTTCCGCGCCGAGATTGTCGAGCGTCAGGCCAAGCACGAAAGAGCATCCGATGACCCAGTAGGCGATCACCAGCAGGACCGGAACGCCGATCATGAACAGGACCGTGACACCGATTGAGATCAGGGTAACCCAGGTTGCGTCGGTCATCAGGTGTCCTCCCCGATCACGGCCTGCTTGATCAGCGGCTGGTTCGTGCGCCAGTTCCGGATGTCATCCAGAAGGTTTTCAATCACCCGAGCCGCGAGAAGCAGGAAGGAGAGCGGTGCAGTGATCAGGAACCACCACTGCATGACGTTGTCGGTTCCCAATACGATCTGAAAGTTCGAGGCGGAAAGCGCCGTCAGCCTCAAGGTCGTGACCAGAACAATCACGGCGAAGATGAACCAGAGGACTGCATCGAGGCAGAGGCACGCCATCTGCCCCCAGCGCGGCATTATCGATCTGAATTCGGAGAAACTGAGATGCGTGCGCAGGCGCACGTTAAAGGCTGCTCCGAACCAGGTCATGATCATGAACAGAAGCGGCGGGATGGTGGTGGACCAGGGCTGCTGGTTGGCAAACACGAACCGGTCGATCACGCCCCAGAAGATGATGAAGGCGATCGCAAGGTAGCTCCACACCATGATGGTGCGCTCCAGATGCCGGTCGAGAAAGGGCACAAGCCGATAAATCAGGACGATGAGATAACCGCCCACCGCCGTCACAATGGCACCCAGGATCCAGGCCGCCTCCGATTTCAATGCGTTGCGGATTTCCCAACTGTCTTGTGATGCGAAAGCGCTCAGGATCGCGCCAAGATCCGACCAGATTGCCATCTGCCCCTCCCTGTTCCGCCGGTTTTCCCGATCTGAAGACGAAGAGGGCTGGCGCGGAGATTTCGCGCCAGCCCGGTCAGCTTAAAGGGTAATCAGCCTTTCCACCAACGCCGCGGCTCGACGTTCTCAGGCTTCATGTCGGCCGGAATACGGCGCGCGATGTCGTAGATTTCCTGGTAGGTGTCGATGCCACCGGCCCAGCCGTTCAGACGATCACGCCATTCCTGCCACAGCTGCGGCTGGAACTCGGGCGAGCACATTTCTTCCGCAAGCTTGATCTCGCTCTCCGGCAGGAAGGCCGGACGCACGTTGTTCTCGACGAAGATCGTATCCGGCAGCTGCGGATCGGAGAAACCGACCGTCTTCACGAGTGCCGCCTCGTTGGCGGCCTGAACATGTGCCTGCGCCCAATAGGCGGACTCCATGACCGCATCCTGCAGGTTGCCTTCCAGGCTGTCGAAGACGCTCGCCGACATCGACGTGTGCTCGGTGCCGCAGAAGAATCGCAGGTCCACGCACTGGGACACCACGGGACTCATGTTGGCATATGCCACGGCACTCGCCCACGTCTCGGCGCCATCGATCAGACCCTGCTTCAGGCCGTCGAGCGTTTCTTCCCAGGCCACCGGCACCGGGTTCAGGTTGAGCGCCTTCATGGCAATACGGCCGAGCTGGGTTCCGGTCACGCGGTTCTTCGTGCCGAACAGCTGTTCAAGTTTCGTGACGGTCGGACGGTCCTCCCATCCAAGACCCAGCTGGATACCGCGCAGTTCGCAGTGGCTGAACAGGAACTTCAGGCCATGGCGCTTTTCGAGCGGATCACGCAGGATCTTCTGCGATTCCGGGCTGTAAAGGAAATAGTACTGGGACGCCCGGCCCGGGAACATGAACGCATAGTCCAGAACGTTGAGGTAAGGCGCACCGCCGGCCGAGTTCTGTGTTGAAGCGGCGTAAATGTCGATGATGCCCTGCTGGGTCTTTTCCACACAGGAAAGCTGACCGCAGATCTGGTTGTCGCCAATGAACTCGATGCGGATCTCGCCGTCCGTACGCGCTTCCAGATCCCGAGCGAATTCAAGCGCACCGGCTCTCTCGATCAAAAGGTTGCGGGCATTGAAGCCTGCCGCGCCGAACTTCAGCGTATGCTTGGCCGGCTTGGAAAAACGCTTGTCGTAAGTTGATTCTGCTGCCGACGCGAGGTTGGCTAGGCTCATTGCACCGCCGAAGGTACCCGCTGCAAGCAGCGTCGAGCTCATCCCGTAAGTACCTGCAACGCGGAACAAATCGCGCCGAGAAATCCTGCTTAGTTTATTTACCACACTCATTGCTTCCTCCCAGTTCGCAATTTTTGAGACGTTTTGTTTCAAAAAAGGCTAGTTTATTTTGTCCTTTTTGCATAGGCTTTTTTCAAAGAAATAATTGGGAGACCAAAAATGGAGGCAGATTTCGTCGTAATCGGGGCCGGATCGTCCGGTTGCGTTATCGCCAATCGTCTTAGCGAAAATCCCTCCAACAAGGTCATCCTGCTGGAGGCGGGTGGCCGGGACATCAACCCGTGGATCCATATCCCGGTCGGTTATTTCAAGACCATGCACAATCCGTCGGTCGACTGGTGTTACAAGACCGAACCCGATCCGGGGCTGAATGGCCGGTCGATCGACTGGCCGCGCGGCAAGGTGCTTGGCGGGTCGTCTTCGCTGAATGGCCTTCTTTACGTACGCGGGCAGAAAGAGGACTACGACCGCTGGCGTCAGATGGGCAATGAGGGCTGGAGCTGGGACGACGTTCTGCCGCTTTTCAAGCGGTCTGAAGACCAGGAGCGCGGTGCCGACGAGTTTCACGGAACGGGCGGCCCCCTTTCCGTTTCGAACATGCGCATCCAGCGGCCGATCTGCGATGCCTGGGTCGCAGCTGCGCAAACGGCGGGATACCCGTTCAATCCGGACTATAACGGCGCGACCCAGGAAGGTGTCGGCTATTTCCAGCTGACCACGAAAAACGGGCGCAGGTGCAGTTCCGCGGTTGCCTTCCTCAATCCGGCGCGCGCACGCGACAACCTCCAGATCATCACCCACGCTCTTGTCAGCCGGATCAATCTGGATGGCAGGAAGGTCACCGGCATCACGTACCGCGACAAATCCGGCGCGGAACAATCGATCACCGTCCGGCGCGAAGTCATTCTCTCCGGCGGCGCGATCAATTCTCCTCAGATCCTGATGCTGTCCGGCATCGGCGATCCGGATCAACTGCGCCAGAACGGCATCGACCCCGTGCATGAACTGGCCGGCGTCGGTCAGGGCTTGCAGGATCACCTGCAGGCGCGCCTGGTTTTCAAGTGCAACGAACCGACGCTCAACGACGAGGTCCGGAGCCTTTTCAACCAGGCGCGGATCGCGTTGAAATATGCCCTCTTCCGCGCTGGTCCCATGACCATGGCGGCAAGCCTGGCAACGGGTTTCCTGAAGACCCGGCCGGAACTGGAAACGCCAGACATTCAGTTCCACGTCCAGCCGTGGTCTGCCGATTCGCCCGGTGAAGGCGTCCATCCCTTCTCGGCCTTCACCATGTCGGTGTGTCAGTTGCGGCCCGAAAGCCGGGGCGAGATCCGCCTCGACGGCCCCGACCCCCGCAGCTATCCGAAGATCATTCCGAAATACCTGTCGACCGAGACCGACTGCCGGACGATTGTCGACGGGGTCAAGATTGCCCGCAAGATCGCCCGCCATGCACCGCTCACATCCAAGATCGCCGAGGAATTCCGCCCCACGGCGACCCTCGACATGGACGACTACGAAGGAACGCTCGACTGGGCGCGCCAGAACAGCGTCTCGATCTATCATCCGACCGGAACCTGCAAGATGGGAACGGATGCCGGTTCAGTCGTCGACCCGCAACTGAAAGTGCACGGGATCGACGGTCTGCGCGTTGCCGATTGCTCCATCATGCCCGAGATCGTCTCGGGAAACACCAACGCGCCCGCCATCATGATCGGCGAAAAGGCCTCGGACCTGATCCGCGCCAACGCGGCGTGAGAAGGCGGAACTGGCTGCGTGAGCGGTTGGCCGGGTGCACTGAATTGAAAGGCGCATCCTGGCGTCACCGCTCGTCGGAGCGAGTGTCAGTTTCGGGTGACTATGCCGTCGCGCCACGCGTGTTCGTCTCGTGGATTTCGATCAGGCCGGGTCCCTTCCGGTCAGCAAACCGCCGCAAGGCCGGGGCAAGTTCGTCCACATCGTTCAGCCGCACGGAAGCAACCCCGTAGGCCTCGGCGATCTTCAGGAAATCGGGGGCGGACGGCGTTACGCCCTCCGGTTCGATCCCACGGTCGATCATGTAGGTACCGATCTCGCCATAACCGTCATTGTTCCACACAAGAAAGATGACGTTTGCCGCGCAATCCCTGGCGGAGCCGATTTCTGCGAGCGAGAACTGGAAACCGCCGTCCCCGACAAGGCAGACAACAGGCGTGTCTGGCTCGCCAAGACTTGCACCGATAGCCGAAGGCGGTCCGTATCCGAGCGCCCCGAAACCGGTCGCCGCGTTGAACCAGCCTTTCGGACGGCCTGCCTCGAAAAAGAGGTTTCCCGAATAGATCGCCTGGGTGGAATCTCCGACGATGATGCAGCCCGGCAGACTGTCCCTGATCGTTTCCAGCACACCGATTTCGGCCTGCATCTTTGGCGTCAGGCCGGACATGACCGCCGACCGGCACGCCTGCGCCCGCGCTGCGCCGCCTCTGTCGGCTTTGCCGTCTTCGAGTTCGGCCAGAAGGTCATCCAGCAGCAAGTCCACGCTGGCAAGGATGCGAAGCGAGGCTGCCGGACCGCGCGTGAGCTGGTCCGGGTCGATATCGACCCGCACAAGATCTTCCAGCTGCGGGAACTGGCCGTCGGCAAACATGTCGTAATCCGTCTGTCCCATCTGCGTTCCGAGCGCGATCACGGTGTCGGACGCCGCCAGAAGCGCCCGGACCCCGGCAAGACTGGGGCTTGCGGGCACGGACAGCGGATCGCCGGCAAGCAATCCCCTGGCATTGACCGTGGTCACAACCGGTGCATCGATGCGCTGGGCCAGGTCCCTGATTTTTCCCGCCGAGGAAACAGCGCCTCCGCCGCACAGGATCGTTGGGGCATGTGCCCGCCGGCATTTGTCCGCGAGCGCCGCAACATCCGGCGACACCGCACGCGGCCCCGCCAGTTTCACCGCCGCTGAGGCCTTCACCTCGATCGGGGTGTCCATGACATCGGTCGGAATTTCGATGTGGACCGGTCCCGGCCGTCTGCCTTGAAGCACCGTAAAGGCACGTTCCATGACCGCCGGAAGGTCACACGGTTCGTGCAGCGTATGCGTCATGCGGGAGACGCTCGCCATCGTCGCCCGCTGATCGGGCAGTTCGTGCAGCCAGCCTTCGCCGTGGCCCAGGCTCGCCCGCGCATTGACACCCGAGATCACCAGCATCGGGATGGAATCCTGATAGGCCTGCGCCATCGCGGTGATCGCGTTGGTGACGCCTGGTCCTGTAATCAGGAGCGCGACCCCTGGTTTCCCGCTGATGCGCGCATAACCGTCGGCCATGAAACCGGCCCCTTGCTCGTGGCGCGGTGTGATATGTCGGATATTGGACGCCGCAAGCCCCCTGTAGAGCTCCACGGTATGGACCCCCGGGATACCGAACACAACGTCGACGTCATTGGCCTCAAGAATATCGATCAGTGCCTCACCGACCGTTTTTGTCACGACGCCCATTTATGCGTGCCCTCATCATTGTCCAGGTTGTCGGAAAACGCCGCGATCCGGTCCACGGCTTCTTCAAGAACTTCGTCCGGAACCGTCAGGGACAGGCGGACGTAGTCCACTGCCTGATCGCCAAACGAAGCACCGGGCATCACGGCGACCCCCTTCGCTTCGAGCAGCCGCTCCGCGAAGGCAGTGCCATCCAGTCCCGTCGCTCCGACATCGATCAGCAAAAACATGCCGGCCTCAGGCATCATCGGCCGCAGCGCGTTGTGCCCGCCGAGCCGGTCCATGATCAATCTTGCACGCCTTGCATAAAGCGCGCGCATGCGCTCGGCGGTATCGAACTCTTCCGTAAGTGCCTTGGCCGTCATGTCGGCAATAAACGGTTGCCCACCGAACAGCATGGTTTCGGAAACAGCCAGAAGGCGCGTGCAGAAGTCCTCCGGTCCAACCGCCCAACCGGAGCGAAAGCCCGGTGCCGCATGGGATTTCGAAATGGAAGACACGGCAATCGTGCGCTCCGCGAGCTCCGGCAGGTCGAACGGAGATGCGAACTCACCCTCGAAAATCAGCTCTTCATAGACCTCGTCGCACACGATCCAGAGGTCGTGCCGGACACACACCTCGCCGATCGCAACGAGTTCTTCCCGTGTCAGCGTTGCCCCGGTCGGGTTGTGCGGTGTGTTCAAAAGCAGCACCCGGCTTTGCGGTGTCACGGCCTGTTCGAGATCATCGGCCTGAAGGTGAAATCCTGTCTCGGCACGAAGCGGTACGGGCACCATCGACGCTCCCGTTGCCGCGATCACACCTTCATAGGTGGCATAGAGCGGATCACAGACGAGAACCGCGTCGCCGGATTCCACAAGACCGAGCATGACGGCAAAAAGCGCGGTCTGCGTCCCCGGAAAGCAGAGGATATTGCCCTCGCCGATGCCCGCCTGCCTTTGACCGTATTTTTCCACAAGTGCGGCAACGACCGCCGGTTCGCCGCGCCCGTTGGAATAGCGCGTACGCCCGTCCCGCATCGCCCGATTGGCCTCATCGAGAAGCGCTTCGTCGGGCCGGACATCCGGTTCGCCGATCGTCAGTTCGATAACGGGCAGTCCCTTTGACGCCAACTCGCGCGCCTTGAGATGAACGGCCCATTTTCCAGAGCCCAGGTGGGCCAGACGGTCGGTTATCGACGCATATCGCATGATCAGGTCTTTCGAATTTGAGAAGGAGCGTTTGGATCCAGAGTGACCCCGCCGAGCAGGGCTTCAACGGAACAGATCGCAATATCGCAGAGCGGTGTCTCGGCAAAGAGTTCACCCGCCAGGATGCCTTCAAGCCAGAGACCGTCGATCAGTCCATTGATGGCAATGGCAAGCGCGCGGCAGCTCACCGGGTCCGGATCACGGTCCGCCTCTTTCAGAACATCAGTGACAAGATCTTCCAGAACGGAGCGGAACGCGGTGTAGCTTTCCAGGTGTATCTGCGCAAAGACGGGGTCGACGCGCACACGGCTGATGAAGGCCGCCCAGAGGGACAGCCGTTTCGCGTCGGCAACGGGTGCACTCAGGTTGGCAACGACAAACGCACGCAGTCTCCCGCGTGCCGTTGGATGAACACCTTCCGCCGCATCCATCACCCCGCCGATCAGACCGGCCATCAGGTCCCGGTAGGCAGCGTGAAGCATCTGGTCCTTGCTCACGAAATAATGGCGTATCAGCCCCTGCGTGACACCTGCGCGGGCCGCAATCTCCCGCGCCGTCGCGTTTTCCAGACCGCTTTCGGCGACGCAGTCCAGGGTCGCTGCAATGAGATCCCTGCGCCGGTCAGCCTCGCTGGCGCGATGAAACGAGCGGCGGCTCATCTAAAAATCGGCCCGCATCCGGGCTGTGAAGCCGGACCGCATGCCGTCACGGCTGCCGGGACACCGGCCCTGATTGCCTGCGCGCTGTCATGAGACATGAGTAAGACGATCCTTTGGAAATCCAGTCCGGATTCGATCCAGATAGCACTTATTATACGCTTGAATAATAAGTGGGCAAGTGCAAAACTGCGCACGAGATTTCGTTCACAGACCCTTGGCGAGACGAGCGGAACGCAAGAATCCACCCAAACATCCACTTCAATTCGCAGCAGAAAGACATGACGTTGCAGCCTCTGAACAGCGACCCCGGCCTTGTCTCGATGAGGCGCCAACTCCATGCCATCCCGGAAATCGGCCTGTCGGAATACAAGACCTCCGATGTTATCGCGGCGGAACTGACCCGGCTTGGCTATCAGGTGACCCGCGGACTTGCGAAAACCGGGATCGTCGCAAGCCTCAGTAACGGTGATGGGGAAAAAAGCATCGGCATCAGGGCCGATTTCGACGCCCTGCCGATCGAAGAGCAAACGGGAGCGGACCATGCCAGCACCCATCCCGGCTGCATGCATGCCTGCGGTCACGACGGCCACACGGCGATGCTGCTCGGAGCCGCCGCGTTGCTCGCGGAAAGGCGGCAGTTCAACGGCACCGTTCATCTGATCTTTCAGCCTGCCGAGGAAAATTTTGGCGGCGCGAAACTGATGATGGAGGACGGCCTCTTCGAGCGGTTTCCCTGCGATGCCGTCTTCGGGCTGCACAACGAGCCTTCCTTGCCTCTGGGCAGCTTCGTCTTCCGGGACGGGGAAATGATGGCCGCCGCTGACGAGTGCAGGATCACCATTGTCGGCAGGGGTGGCCATGGCGCCGAACCGCATCTGGCCGCTGATCCGATCGTGTGCGGTGCGAGT
>JBCBUA010000170.1:0-12693 GCA_039818365.1 Pseudomonadota bacterium | reverse complement strand
GTGGCCGGTTTCGCCGCTCCGCTCTTCGGCGCTGCCTTGGATGCGGCGGGTTTCGCCGCAGCGGTCTTTGGGGCAGCCTTGGCTGCGGCCGGCTTCGCCGCTGCACTCTTCGAGGCTGCCTTGGATGCGGCCGGTTTCGCCGCAGCGGTCTTTGGGGCAGCCTTGGTTGCAGTTGGTTTGCCTACCGCGCTTTTGGCTCTGGTCGTCTTGGAAGTCGAGGCTTTGGATCCTGCAGGTTTTGCTGCCGCCGGTTTACGCGCTGTCCGCGTTCCGGACGTGGTTTTTTTCGGCGTGCCGCCGCTGGATTCATCGGTCAAGTTCTGAACTCCAATTCTTCTGTCGGCCCCCTCGTGCGACCAAGGGTCAAACCGTTTGTGTCCCCCAAAATAGAAGCGCACTTATTGCGCCTTGCTTAACCTCTGACGGTTTTTAGGCCGGATTTCAAGACCAGCCTATGCTTTTTATGGATTGGGAAGCGTTCGCTGCGCGTTCATCTCCAAGTCCGGTGCTTCGTTCCACGGGACCCGTTCAGGTTTGCCATCGGCATCTTTGGACGATCGCAGCATTCCATTGAGCGAAGCGACCTGTCCGGGCAAGAGATCGAGACCCAGAAAGCGGTACCGCTCAAATGGCCCAGGCAAGGAAACGCGGTCGAGTTTGCCTGACGCGAAACCGAACCGCGCGTAGTAGGACAGGTCCCCGACAAGCACGACGGACGCATGGCCGCAAATGGCGGCCTGATTGAGTGCGTGCCGCATCAACCGGTCGCCGATCTTCAGACCTCGCATCTTTGCAGAAACGGCCAGCGGGCCTAGAAGCAAGCTCACCTTCCCCGCCTCATCCGCGACCAGCCAGAGCCGCACGGTGCCCACAAGACTGCCTTGCTCATCAAGCGCCACATAGGCAAAGACCGGCAGCCGGCCCTCGCGCAACCGCGCGCACGTCTTGAGATGACGGTCTTCGCCGAAGCTTTGATCAAGCAGGGCCTCACGGGCGCTGAAATGCTCCAGCGCCTCGTTGACGATCGTGATCATGGTTTCCGACCCTAGATGACGTGAGATGCCAGTGGCGCGAAACCGTTGAACCCCACCGATGAATAAGTCGTCGTGTAGGCTCCGCAGGCTTCGATCAGAACCTTGTCGCCGATGGACAGGCTGACCGGCAATTCATAGGGCGTTTTCTCATAGAGAACGTCGACACTGTCGCAGGTCGGCCCGGCAAGGACGCAAGGAGTAGTCCTGTCGCCATCGCGCGGCGTGCGGATCGGGTAGCGGATCGCCTCGTCCATCGTTTCCGCCAGACCGTGGAACTTGCCGATGTCGAGATAAACCCAACGCACCTCTTCCTGAGCGGATTTCTTCGAAATCAGAACCACCTCCGCTTCGATCATGCCGGCATTCCCGACCATGCCGCGACCCGGCTCGATGATCGTGGATGGCAGCCGGTTGCCGAAATGGTTCGACAAAGCCTGGAAAATCGCCTCGCCGTAGCGCGGCACGCCAGGTACGTCTTTCAGGTAACGGGTCGGGAACCCGCCCCCCATATTGACCATCTTCAGCTCGATCCCGCGCAGCGCCATTTCCCGGAAGACGCCTGCCGCCATGGCGAGAGAGAAATCCCAGGCCTCGAGATTGGCTTGCTGGGATCCGACGTGGAAGGAGACACCATAGGCGTCGAGGCCGAGCCGGTGGGCGTGCTCAAGAACGTCGGGTGCCATGTCCGGGTCGCAGCCGAACTTGCGCGAAAGCGGCCATTCGGCACCGACACCGTCGCACAGGACGCGGCAGAAGACCCGTGATCCGGGCGCAACGCGGGCGATTTTTTCAACTTCCTCGATGCAGTCGACCGCAAAGAGCCGGACGCCATGGTCAAAGGCACGCGCAATGTCCTTCTCCTTCTTGATGGTGTTGCCGTAGGAGATCCGCTCAGCTCCGGCACCCGTCGCCAGCACCATTTCGATCTCACCGACCGACGCACAATCGAAACACGAGCCGAGGCTTTCCAGCAGCGAGAGGATTTCAGGGGCGGGATTGGCCTTCACGGCGTAGTAGACGGACGTGTCCGGCAGGGACCTGGCAAAGGCATGGAAGTTGTCCCGGACGATATCGAGATCGACAACAACGCAAGGACCTTCGTCGTCGCGTCGTCGCAGGAAATCGCGGATGCGCTCGCTCATGGGGATCACCCCTTTCAAATCTGGCTGCAGGCACGAAATCCTGTTGGTGCACTGCAGTTCTCGTCGCAGGGTGCCGCAATACGCACCGGGCCTCCCCCGGGATGGAACCGGAGGCCGGGTTGACTGCGGCGACGGTTGGGCGATCGCGGCACGAAAGGTGCGCACAAACGCTTTCCCGCGTCGGGAATGCCGTTGATTGGATCGGAGATACCGAGCCGCACGTCGGGCAAGGATGTAACAAGTGCCTCTTCAGTGACGCCGGAGATTGGAAACCCCGGCAGAGACCAAAAAAGCCCTCTTACGTCGTTGCTTTAAGCCGTACGGATCTGCTGCCCGCCCCTTGGCGGTTTTTCCGGCAGCAGCCCCTTAAGAAGTGTTTTTTTCAACACCCCATGAACGACCACGGGCACGTGCGAATTTGGGCAGGCGCTATATGCGCCCGTTTGATGGTCCGCGCAAGCGGAAATTGAAGGCTAACAAAGATTTTTTTGAGAGGCCTTCCGGTAGACGGAACGGGAAGACCCGCCATGACAGAAATGTCGCGCTCGGTTCAAGAAAGGGATCTTATCGTCTTGCTGAGGTAATCGGCAAAGACACGGACCCGGCGGGGCTGTGCGCGGCTTGGCGGAAACAGGATCTGCAACGGCGATCCCGGCGGTTCGAACTCGGGCAAAAGCGCGACCAGTCTGCCGTTCCGAATGTCGTCCGCTGAGTCGAATTCCGACTTCAGCGCAATCCCGCGTCCTTCGATGGCCCATTCGCGCACCAGGGCCCCGTCATTGGCAATCAGATTTCCGGAAACGGTGACGACATGCTTCACGCCGCCCTGCACGAATTCCCAGGTGTTGTCGATATTCTGCCCGAACCGCATCAACAGGCAATTGTGATCCCGCAGATCGGCCGGCACTTCAGGCGCGCCGTGGGCTTCGAGATACCCCGGCGACGCACACAGGATGCGTTTGCGCGACCCGACGTGTTTGACCCTCAGGGAACTGTCGCTGATCGAACCGAAACGCACCGCGAGGTCGATCCCAAGACCGACAATATCGACATATCCGTCCGAAAGATGGAGGTCGATCGAGATCAAGGGGTGCTCGGCCTGAAACCCGGCAATCGCACCGGATATGACATTGCGCCCCAGATCCTCAGGCGCGCTCACCCGGATGAGCCCTGAAAGCGTGGTTGCCCCGGACCGGATCCGGCTGTCGAGTTCCTCGACCTCGCCGAGCACCCTGCGCGCGCCTTCAAAAAGCGCCCGCCCCTCTTCGGTCAGGCTGATGGAGCGGGTGGTGCGGTTGAGAAGAACGACACCGTAATGCGTTTCAAGCGCCGCCAGTCTTTCAGACACCGTTGTCGGCGACAGTCCCGCCTCGCGCGCAGCCGCGGCCAGACTGCCCTTCTCGACGATCAGCAGGAACAGGGAAATATTGTCAATCAGCATTATACGGATTTTCCGGATTGTCTCTGCGCATACTGACTGTTTATCCGAGAGCGTCAAGGAATTAGGTAAGTGGTCACACACCAAACGGAGACACCGCTATGACCCAACTCACCATCGTCGCCAACATCAAGGCCAATCCGGACAAGATCGATCTCGTCAAGGCCGAGCTTCTCAAGCTGATCGAGATCACCCGCGGCGAAAACGGCTGCATCAACTACGACCTCCATCAGGACAACGAAAATCCGGCCCATTTCATGTTCTACGAAAACTGGGAAAGCCGGGACCTGTGGCAGATCCACATGAACGCACCGCATCTGGCCGCCTACATGACCGCCACAGAGGGCGCCGTGGCGGAGTTCACTTTGAACGAGATGTCCGTGATCGGCTGAGAACCATTCGGCCCTTTGGATCTGACAGACTGAAACCTGCCCCTTGAATCACTTTGAGAACAAGACAATGAAAGCCGTTGCACTGACTCGTTATTTGCCCATCGACAATCCGGAAAGCTTCCTGGATGTCGATATTGCGAAACCCGTGCCCGAAGGGCGCGACCTGCTGGTCGCGGTCAAGGCCGTTTCCGTCAACCCGGTCGACACAAAGGTCCGCGCCCCAAAGGACACGGTGGAGGAAACGCCGCGTGTTCTTGGGTGGGACGCCGCCGGGATCGTCGAAGCGGCCGGTCCGGAGGCGACGCTGTTCAAGCCCGGTGATGAAGTCTACTACGCCGGCGACATCACACGGGCCGGCTCGAATTCCGAGTACCAGCTGATCGATGAGAGGATCGTCGGTGTGAAACCGAAGACGCTCGGTTTTGCCGAGGCGGCCGCGCTGCCGCTGACCACGCTGACGGCCTACGAATCTTTTTTTGACCGTCTCGGGATCGATCGCGACGGCGGCAATGCAGGCGAAAGCATCCTGATCATCGGTGCTGGCGGCGGCGTCGGGTCAATCGGCATTCAGCTCGCCAAGGCCGCCGGGCTGAAGATCATTGCGACCGCGTCGCGGCCAGAAACCTCGGCCTGGGTAAAGGAGCTTGGCGCGGACCACGTCGTCAATCACAGACAGGACATGGTTGCACAGGTCCGCGCGATCGGATTTGAGACGGTCGACCACATCGCGATCTTCAACGACATGCGCCATTGGGAAACAGCCGTGGAGTTGATCCGCCCGCAGGGAGGGATCGTCACGATCGACGACACCAACCTGCCGATGCCGATGGACAAGATGAAGATGAAGGCCGCCAGCCTTCACTGGGAATTCATGTTCGCGCGCGCCATGTTCCAGACGCCCGACATGATCGAGCAGCACAGGCTGCTGACATATGTCGCGGGCGAAATCGATGCGGGCCGGATCCGCACGACGCTCGATACGGTGCTGTCTCCCATCAACGCGGAAAACATGCGCAAGGCGCATGCGCTCATTGAAACGGGCACCGCAAAGGGCAAAATAGTGCTTGAAGGATACTGAGCGGAGCCGGCGCGGCCGCTTACCCGGCTGCGCCGGACCTGCCGGCGTCTTCCGCGAAAAGAGGGACATTCACATGGCCGCACTGCAACCGCCCGTCTGCGACTTCGATTGGCAGGCCCCCGATTTTACCCTGATGGGCACCGATGGCAGGCCTCACAGTCTGAGCGACGTTGCCGGCGAAAATGGCACGCTGGTGATGTTCATCTGCAACCATTGCCCATTCGTGCTGGCGATCCTCGACAAGATCGTCCGTGACGCACATGACCTCAAGGAACACGGCATCGGCGTTGCCGCGATCTGCTCCAACGACCCCGTCTCCTACCCGGCGGACAGCTACGAGAACATGCAGCTGATGGCCGAAAGACACGATTTCCCGTTTCGCTATCTGCACGATGCGGACCAGACCGTTGCAAAGACCTATGACGCCGTCTGCACCCCCGATTTCTTCGGTTTCAACAAGGATCTCGGCCTGCAATATCGTGGCAGGCTCGACGCAACACGCATGGGATCTTCGCCCGCGGACTTGCGCCGCGATCTCTTTGAGGCCATGAAACAGATAGCTGAGACCGGTCGTGGTCCTGAAGATCAGATCCCCTCGATCGGCTGCTCAATCAAGTGGAAATAAAGCCGGGCGGAAACATGCAGATCCAACAACTCAACCACGTCAACCTGCGCACGACGCAGCTGGACACCATGATTTCCTGGTATGAGGACGTCCTTGGCCTCACCTCCGGTCCGCGGCCGGACTTTCCCTTCCCCGGTGCCTGGCTGTATGCCGGAGATACGGCTTTTGTACATCTTGTCGGCTTGGACGGCGACGCGGGTACCGGATCCGAAGTGGAACTGAAACTGGAACACTTCGCCTTCTCCGCCACCGGGGCCGAGGAGTTCGAACAACGGCTGCGCGATCGCGGTGAAACCTACCGCAAGTCCGAACTGGCGGCGCTCAGCCTTGTCGCGATCAATGTCTGGGACCCGGACGGAAATCACATCCACGTTGATTTTCGCACGAACGTCTGATTTCAACCGCAAAGTCTGTTGCTTCCTGCAAGGCCCGCTCTAGCTATCAGGTCGACTGCTTGACCCCGATTGACCCGTTGAACGGAGGCCGGACATGATCCGCACCCTTGCAGGCACTGCTGCCCTCGCGCTTGCCGCCACACCCGCGTTGGCCGAGCCGCACCGGTATGAACTCGACCCGACCCATACGACGATCGCATTCATGGTCGATCACATCGGCTATGCCGACACGCTTGGCGTGTTTCTCGAATTCGAGGGCGGTTTTACCTACGACATGGACACACAGGAACTCTCCGACGTCGAGATCACGGTACAAACCGCCAGCGTGCAATCCTTCAACGCGGCACGGGACAACCACGTCCGCAACAAGGATTTCCTGGACGTCGAACAGTTTCCCGTGATGACGTTCACCGCCGATGGCGGAACGCCGGCGAGCGACACCACCGGAACCGTCACGGGCAACCTGACGCTTCTGGGAAAAACCCAGCCGCTCACCCTGGATGTCACGCTGAAAAAGGCTGCCGACTACCCCTTTGGCCACAAGCGCTTCACGCTCGGGATCAGCGCGCGCGGCACCGTTGAGCGCAGCGCCTACGGCATGAACTACGCCGTTGAAAACGGGTTCGTCGGCGACGAGGTGCAGCTGATCATCGAGACGGAGGCCATGCGCGTCGACGGGTAATGCCCGTCAGACAGCCTTGTCCATGAGCGGCTGCAAGGCCGGGTGAATATTCGGGCTTTCTTCGCGAATGAAGCGCAGCAGCGCCTTTTCGTTTTCATGTAGAACGCCGTCGCGCCCAATGCGCTCGACCAGCCACGCGGCCTCGTCCTCGTTCACCGTTTCATTTGCGGCGATTGCCGCTTCCATGGAGGCCCCTCTTGCCGCGAAGGGATCGTTGACCGCGTAGGACTCGCGGATCCCGCTGACGCCGCCGCTGATCATCTTGCGAAAGAAACCGCCGAGACCGCGCTCGTAGCCGCCGGGCTGGTTCAGCCAGTCCTCGCGGGCCAGCGCGACATCGCGCGACGGCGGTGTGAACCCCGACATGGCCATCAGGTGATTGGCAACCGCCTTGGAAAAGAGCTCTGACCACGCAGGTGCGTTTTCAGCTTCGACCGTGGCATCGTTCAGGTCGAACAGGATCTCGGCTTCCGTTCTTGAAATCGCGACGCCGCCGCAGCCGGCCCCGGCATAAAGAACCCGCCGCAGGATCTCCACTTCTGCGTCCGAAATGACACCCGGTTTCAGATCATGGCCTGCCCGTGTTGCGCCTTTCCCGGAAATGACGGACGTGCTCACCGCCTTCAAAGCGAACTGTTCCAGGCTTTCCGGTGCCTCGCGGGCCTTCTCAAGCACATGCAGCACCGCATCAAGTTCCGTGCGGCTGCAAACGGTTTCGTCCGCCTCGATCTGTGCAATCAGCCAGTCAACGTTTTCATTTGAAACATAGCCTTCCGGCCGTGCCTGATTGACCAGAATGTCGGCGATCGCCTCGGGGAACAGCTCGTACCACGTGTGCGCATAAGTCAGCCCGGCATCGTTCAGCCGGAACAGCGCGGCCCCTTCATCCAGGGACACGGCCATGTCGCCATAGATTAAACGGCGCAGAGTGATCACATCGTCTTCACCGACATGCCCGGAGGCGATCTTTGCAGTGACAAATTCATTCAAATCGGGCTTGGCCATGGTTTCCCCCTTGGAGACTTTGACGGGGATTTTCGCCCGAAAACCTTGATATTCCGGTAACAAAAAAAGGGAGCCACAAAGGTGGCTCCCTTATCGTCTTCCCGCACTTGGGGGCATCGAAACGCGGGAAGACAGATCGGTTTCAATTCACGGGGAAATCAGCCGCGGTGCTTCTTGCCCTTGCCCCCTTTCTTGCCGTGCTTGAAATCGGCATTGGTGATCACGCCGTCCTTGTTCCGGTCTGCGCGCTTCATCAGGTTGTCGAGACGCTTTCCGGCTTCTTCCTGGGTGATACCGAGACTGCCGTCTTCCTCGGCACGCTGGATCATGTCGACAATCCGGTTCTCGTTGATGGCCAGCCACAGCGGACCGAAATCCTCAAGCGTGAACGAGCTGCTGGAATTCGTGTCTGCCAGCGCGAACAGTTCGGCGCGACGCGCATCGAAATCTTCCCGTGTCACGGACCCGCTGCCGTCGGTGTCGAACAGGGCCATGAACATGCGGCCATGACCGCCGCGGCCGCGCCGCTCGCCGCGCTCGCCACGCTCACCGCGTTCGGCGCGCTGCTGGCGTTCGCCGTTTTCAGCGCCTGCCGGGTTGCGCTGGCCGCGAACGCGTTCAACGGTTCCGTTGCCGTCGCGGTCGAGCCGGTTGAACATCCGGTTGGCAACGACATCGACCTCTTCCTGCGTCACGGTGCCGTCACCGTCGCTATCCAGGAACTGGAACGCACGGACCATGCGGTCGCTAGATCGGTCCAGGAACTGGGCCTTGAATTCCTCGAGGCTGACCTCGCCGTTTCCATCGGCATCCGCCGTGGTGAAATCGGTCGTCCTGACTTCCGCGATCTCGGCTTCGGTGATGACACCGTCCTTGTTCACGTCAAAGCGTTCAAAAAGACGTTCGGCGCGCTGCTTGTGGCCGCCGCGATCGTGGCCGCGGCCCCATTTGCCGCGCTCACCCTTGTGCGCGACCTGCTCGCCCTGTACCTGCTGTATCTGTTGGCCCCCGTTCCCTGCCGCATCGCCGCTTTGTGCGAATGCAGGCAGGCCGGCCGTCAGCGCGGTTCCCGCGACACTCGCAGCCAAAGCGGTGATTGCAATTTTCTTGAACGGTTTCATTCAAACAACTCCTTGGTTCGTCGATGAACGCAACGTAGGTGTCATTTGTCGCAGAAATACCCGCGGCACTGGCCTTAAGTGTCGCCATCTGTCCCCATTCGGCCCGGCGACACACTTTGTTACAAGTTCCGCTCGAAAGTTGCGCTGCCTGTTATTATTTTTGCAGTAGGAACAGACACCTTGCCGGCTGGAGAGCTAGCTATTGGCAGCTCCGGCACTGGACACATGGCAATCGCAAGACAGGAGAGACGCGTGAGCGACCCCAGTCCGCATATTCTGGTGGTGGACGATCACCGCGACATTCGAGAAACGCTGGCCCGTTATCTCGTCAAGAACGGGTTGCGCGCCACGGCTGCCGAAAACGCCGCGCATGCGCGCAAGGCGCTGAAGGCCGCGTCGATCGACCTTGTTGTGCTCGACATCATGATGCCGGGCGAAGACGGGTTGTCACTGTGCCGCCACCTTGTCGAAACCGGGTCGATGCCGGTCATTCTGCTGACAGCCATGGCCGATGATACCGACCGGGTCATCGGTCTGGAAATCGGCGCGGACGACTATGTCACCAAGCCCTTCAACCCGCGCGAACTGCTTGCGCGTATCCGGGCCGTCTTGAGACGCACGTCCCTTGTTCCCAGGGAACGCGATCCGATCGAACAGGAGATGCTGCATTTCGACGGCTGGGCCCTGAATGTCTCGCGGCGCGAACTCTCAGACCCGGAAGGAAATGCGGTGCCGCTGTCCAGCGGCGAGTTCCAGTTGCTTTGTGCATTCTTGAAGCGCCCGAAAATGGTTCTCAACCGCGACCAGCTTCTGGATCTCACGACAGGACGGACACCCGGTGTCTTCGATCGATCGATCGACAACCAGGTTTCGCGCCTGCGGCGCAAGATTGAGGCAGACCCGAAAGAGCCCCGGATGATCAAGACGGTCTGGGGCGGCGGCTATATGTTCACCGCCGAGGTCAGAGACCAGGTGGAATGAAATTGCCGTCCTCAATCACAAAGATCCTGAATTGGCTCTGGCCGAAGTCCCTGGCGTCGCAGTTGATCCTGCTGCTTCTGGCCGCGATCTTCGCGGCGCAGGCCCTGAGCATCTGGATTTTCCACGACGAGCGGCGGATCGCATTGGTCGCGGCGGCAAGAGACAACCTGCTTGCCCGGTCCGTGTCGGTCGCCGAATTGCTCGAAGACACGCCACCCGGCCTGCAGGACCGCATCCTGGAAGCCAGCAGCAGCCGGTTTGCCGTTTTCTGGCTCGGTGATACTCCGCTTGCGCCGGCACCCGGGACATCCCGGTTTGAAGAGCGGCTGCAGGGCTACATGTCCAGCCGCCTCCAGCACGATCAGGCGGTCCATCTCAACATTCTCGCCGACGAAAAGCGCGGTCCCAAGGTCCGAAGGGACAGGGACGGCGATCAGGAAGATGCGAGCTGGCGGTCTGTCCCCAAGCGGGAGCGACCCAAGAACCTGCGCAAGATCATGAACAAGCCGGAAGATCTGTCGCTCTCGATCCAGATGACCGATGGACGCTGGCTGAATGTCGCAACGAGCTACCGCCCGCCTCCTGGCGCTTACATCCCGCTGCTGGTGCAGCTCGGGATCACCTCTGTCCTGACGGTGCTCATCATCGGCTTTGCGGTGCGCAGGGTCACGCGTCCCCTGAAGACCTTGTCCGCATCCGCTGAGAGATTCGGCCGCGGCGAGGAGCTGGAGCCGCTTGATCCGAGCGGACCGCGGGAAGTCAGGGCGCTGACATCGTCCTTCAACGACATGCAGGACCGGCTGACCCGTTTCGTGAAGGACCGCACGCGCATGCTCGCCGCGATCAGCCATGATCTCAGAACACCGATCACATCGCTCAGGATCAGGGCCGAATTCATCGACGATGATGAAAACCGGGAGAAGATGATCGAAACCCTGGATGAAATGGCCGCCATGACGGAAGCAACCCTTCGCTTCGCCAGGGACGAAGCGCATGCTGAGGGCGCTGAAGAAACGGATCTCGGCGCGATGCTGGAAAGCCTGGCGGGCGATCAGCAGGATCTCGGACACGACTGCAGCGTGACGCTCGATCATCCGGTCATGCTCAGCTGCCGGCCTGTCGCTCTGAAGCGTGCCCTGCGAAATCTGATCGAGAACGGCATCCGCTACGGTGGAAACGTGTCGATCGAGGCGCAAAAGGGCGATGGAGAAATCGTCATTCGCGTCACCGACACGGGACCTGGCATCCCAGAGGATCGGCTGAAGGACGTGTTCGAACCTTTTGTGAGACTTGAGGAGTCCCGGAGCGAGGAGACCGGCGGTATTGGCCTCGGCCTTGCAATTTCGCGCTCGATCATTCACGCGCATGGAGGCACGATCACGCTGCAGAACGGACAAGAGGACGGGCTCGTGGCCGAGGTGAAGCTGCCGACCCGGTGAGGCGCTAAGATTTTGCGTATGTCGCCTCGTCCACCGGTTCAAGCCAGTCGGCGACCGCCCCATCAAGACCTTCCTGAATGGCCAGATGGACCATTGCGGTCTGCGGGCCGGCGCCATGCCAGTGCTTGACCCCAGGCGGGATCCATACCACGTCGCCGGGAAGGATCGGCAGCTTGTCCTGCCCCCAGAGCTGCACGAAACCCGCGCCGTCCAGCACTTGAAGAGTCTGTCCCAGCGGATGGGTATGCCAGTTGGTGCGCGCACCGGGCTCAAAGGTGACCCGGAGCGCCCTCACCCGCGCGGGCGCCGGCGCTTCGATAACCGGCTCCTGCCAGACCGTACCGGTGAAGTACTCGGAACTGGCGCGCTTGCTCGGCCGGGAGCCGGCCTTGTAGACGGTCAAAAAGCTCATCAATCCACCTCGTCCGTTAGGTCCCCTTCTTCAGGGGATCTGAAGCACGCCTTCTTCCGGGCCAGTTGATCAGAACAACACCTGAGATGGCAAGGCATATCCCGGCGAGTGTCTCCGCATCCAGTCTTTCCGACAGGAACACCACACCGAGAAGGACACCGACCCCGGCGCGCAGATATGCCTGGCTGGCCGTCCCCATGGCCCCCAGCGTGACCAGCAGGCGGAAATAGATCAGGAACGCCAGAGCCGTGCAGACGGTCCCGAGAATGAGGGCGGAGGTCCAGCCGGTGACACCCGGCTGCAACGTCCATGGAGCTTCGGTCAGAAGACTGAGCGGCACAAGAACCACCGACGAGCAGATCAGCATGCCTGTCGCCGGGACGATGGGCGGAACGCCCTTGAATAGCTGACCGCGCAGCGCCGCGACACCGTAGAGCGCAGCACTCAGGAACACGGCCAGTTGGGGCACGATATTCTGTCCGAGGTCCCGCAGTGCCCCGACCCCGATGATCAGGACGACGCCGCCGAAGCCAACCAGCGCACCGGCAAGCTGACGCCCGCCGACCGGCTGGGACCGCTTCAACAGGAAGTAGGAGATCGCAAACACCCAGAGCGGCGACGTGGAGTTGAGCACGCTAGAGACGGCGGTTCCCGCATATTGCTGGCCCCATGCAAGGAGAAGCCACGGCCCGGTGCCGTTCAGGAGCGACTGGACGAAAAAGAGCCGCCAGCTGTGCACGTCCAGCGGCAGCCGGATGCCGCGAAGCGTCATGACCATCAGCAAGATGGCGGAGGCCAGGGTGACACGTATCGCCATGAGGGTAGCCGGCGGGATCGTGTCCAGCGCCAGGCCGATCCACATGTAGGAAGAGCCCCACAGGAGCGCGAGGAACCCCAGCAGCACGTAGTCGAAAGAGCGGTTTTGCATGGAAGACCGTCACCCGTTCAG
>JBCBUA010000169.1:0-12716 GCA_039818365.1 Pseudomonadota bacterium | reverse complement strand
GCGCGACCTCGCGGCGTGACGGTGGTCGCTTTTACATCTGGTGGGTCTGCCGAATGACACTTCAAAACACGCCGTGGGATGCAATCGATGCATCCACACCGGAAGCGATTGCAATTCGGAGCTCTGCCCGGGCAGCATTTTAAGACCGCTCTCGATGAGAACGGGGCGTAGGCATTACCCTGAATTGCTCCGTTTTTGCTTTCTGGCTTTTCGTTCGGAATGCACCCGGCAGACGCTGGCAGGCGATTGCGGATTTATGTCCGCCCACTCGAGGCTCAAGCGCTTTCGCGTTTCAAATCGATCGCCTTCGTAGTCGGGAGGTGTGACACCGATGCGCCGCAACGCCACAAACAGTTCAGGCCGATGAAGCTTATTGGTTTTTGGCGAAAGCCACAGTTCAAGCAGAAGCGGTTCAAAATCATGGCGGCCTGGCGCACCTGAAACGCAGGCCGCGAAGACAGGCGCAATTCCCGCGCCGGAACCGTCCCGCCATAATTCAGGTACAGTCAGAACGGAGCGCGCGGGCTCACCCAGATACCCGAGCTTTTGAATGAGAGGCGATGAACGCCACAACCAATGATCTTTGTCGGTGTTCTCGAAAAGCGAAATCAATCTCGACCCGTAGTCGTGAATGACATCGTTCGGCATGTACCAGACCAGGGCGGCCAAATCGTTGGTGTTCCAGTTCCTCTCCGAACCGCCTTGATCGACTGGCAAAACCGCGCGTTCCAACCCACCAATTATCAGGCCGGCGTTTTCCCTCAAGATATCGGGCCGATTTTTCAACACAGTCACATCGACCAGGCGTTCGTTTGAACTCGGATTCTCGACCAACATCCCAAGACGCTCAGTTTGGCGGGCCACAGCATCTTTGACGGCGTGATCGATACGCTCAAGAATGGCCGCTGAGCTGACAGGCTCTCGAGTTTCCGGAGTGACAGGTCTCAGTTTCAGCGCATCTGCAATGGCTGACATTTCCTTTTCATAGGCAGCCGTTCCGTATCTGAAGAGCGTTAAACGATCTCGCACAAAACGCGCGTAACACTCTGTTCCCTTGCGCGAAAAGGTGGGTGCGCATCCAACGAAGGGCTGCGGGAACCAAGGCAGCCGTCTGGCGGCCACACTGACAAATTCATGACTTTGGCGGTCCGGTGTCTCGACAAAAACGGAGCGGGCGACGATCGGCAAGGTGCCCTCAACGCGCTTTTGCCTTTGCGCATCCGAAACCCGCATGACCGGCAATCTCGGTTTTTCCCGCGTCGAGATCTTTTTCACCCTGTCGTCCGGTTTTCTTCTGTTTGACGGACGGTCATCGTAGACAGAGGAGATCTTGATCCCCTCACCGGAGAGCGTGCCGTGATCATATGCGATCTGATCAAAGACGTCTTTGTCCACCAGGCGATGGGCGGTGTATCCGGTCGAAAGGTCCTTTCTCGAAACATAGATCACCGGGACACTTCGGTTTCGGAGCGTCCAGGAAGCAGCTGTATCGGTTTCGAAAACCAGAGCGTGACGAGACGGATCGAAATCAATTTCGATATCAGAGTTTGCGGCCTGATAAGCCGCCGTCAGCGACTGAAACCTCAGATCTTCCCAAAGCGCCATGCCCCAGTAACCGGCGAAATAAGCAATGGGCAAAATGAGCCAATAGCGGAGCCGGCGGTATATCAGCGCCTCAAACGCGACACCGGCCATCCCCAAATTGATCAATGCTCCCGGCAAAAACGTTGCAACGAATACAAAAATCAGCCCGACATACGGAATGAATTGAAGAAGTGCCAGAAATCCGACAGCAACAAAGAAGAAAAGTGATTTTGGCAAATTCGTTACCGTGTATTTCTGGAAAGTTCGCGGAAATGGTGTATCCCGAAATTCCTGCGCATTGATAACGATGCCGATGGTTTTCAATTGCTTGGTAAACTTCCTATGAAGAAAACCCTCGCGTCCCGGGAGTTGTCGGTCCCCGTCAAGCTTTCCTGACCGCCTTGACTTCACCGGCCAAAAAATCGCGTTTCATCAGGAGATCGACGCTCACCCGTACCAGCTTTCTGGCCCAAAACCGCCGCTTGCCGAATGAACTGGCAGAAAGACCAGGCCTCCTTGATCGTGCCGCGGCCCGATGGCCGCCCGTTGCCCTCAGCCGTGTGTCCCGGTCGCCGGGCGCGGGATAATGAACCTGGCAAGGCTCCATACCTGGTTGCCAAACTCTTTTTCGGCGCTGATGCAACCTATTGCACGTAAACCTGAAAAACTGACCTTATGAATTGAAACTTCTTTAAGGCCGCCGCTCTAGGGTCCCTCGCTAAAAGTAGCGAGGTTTTCAGGTGCTCGGCAACAACAGGCAAGGCAGTCAGCGAAGTTTCGGCAAGCGCAGTGGCATCACGCCACTGGTTCCGCGATCGGAAGCAGACAATAGCAGCGCTGCGAAAAAACGACCCTTTTCGCGCGAAGGCTGCTCCCCCGCAGAAATTTTTGCAACGGATGATCAGTGTCTTCGCACCTACTTCGAAGGAGACGGAAGCCGGGCCAGACACGGGAATTACAGCGATCACACGCTCGAAGCGTCCCAACCGGGGATAACCGTGCTGCTGAGACGGCCCTCGTCTGAAAAAGTGGATTTGTTTCTGGAAATGAACGAGATGCTTCGGGCTCACGAAGCGCTTTTTAACAGGGATCGAACCAAGTCAAGGGAACTCAACGCCTATTCCAGCAAGGCGGACAGGTTGAGAAACCAACTGTTGAAAGAGACATACTCGCTCGATGAATACCTGCGCATGTTCAGCCAAATCGATTTCATTCTCAAAACAACAATTCCGGGAAAAGTCTCGAAACTGGCTATCGAAGCACATAACGCGTGCCCTTCGCAGACCACGACAGCCCTCTTGAAACATCTGTGCGGGGCGGATATCCAGCGCTATTTTCTTGGAAGCTACAAATCCCGCTCGACCCTGCTGATTATTGAAAACGCCCATGAGGCACTTGGAAACCCGCCGGGGTCGCATCCCTTGTCTCAGCTGGCTGCAAAAGAAAATGCCAAATACAAGGCGGAGCTTGAAGACATATGCTCACTGGCTGCCCCTGTCCTGCAAGCTTATGTGAGAGTGGTATCCGCAGAACCTGAGAATGTCTGGATCAAGTCCAGACCCAGGCAATCCGACCTCAAGCTGCTAATGGAGGACCTGCACGAGCACTCACCTGAGGAGAAGGGTGTTGCTTTTGTCTCTGCACTCGAACTTTCGAGCGAAATTGTCTCCCGTGAGCTATTCGCCGCCGACACAGCGTGTGGAAACGACAACGTGCGGTGCGCCTACGCCTTCAAGCGGTTGCCTCACAACATGCGTCAACTGGCATTCGAACTATGCAAAAAGAAACTCAGTTTCGAGCAGGACGAAGCGCTCTGGCTGTTGCGGCTCTGTGCCGCCGGCGAACTTGATATCGGGCAGGACAGGAAAGCGCTTCCGCCGCAATTCTGGAAGTCATTGGGAAATTCGCTGCCCCGGGGCAGTTCCGACGTTCGTCAGATCCTCGTTTCCGCGGTCGGCATGAAGGAAAACCACAAGCAGTCTTTGCTTGTGATGGCCGGCCTGAGCGACGAGACCCTGCAACGTGAGGAGGTTGTCGAGAAATACCGGGTGGCGCTCGAAAAGGCGCAGCATGCGCTTTCCGCACTGCTCGACAATTTCAGCAGGCACGCCGCACCTAACAAGTCCGCAGGCGGTCTCCTCGGGAAGCTACTCGGAGCGAAGCGCACGGTCTTTGCAGAAGAGGATTGGCGGCCGTCCTGGGGTGTCGTGCAAGAGTTCGATCGATTGGCTGACGCATTTTCGCCGGCGCTTTATTTTGGCCTCGACACGCATGTCGCCGAAGACGTGCTTGCACAATTGCGGCAACGCACCCTATCCGCCCTCCGCCAGCTCGACCAGCCAATCATGGAGAGCCCTGACGAAGCAAGGGAGCTGGCGAGCTCGCTCGACTACTCTCACCCCGCGAAGAGAGCGGCCGAACTGTTCACGAAGATCATCTCCCTTGAACAGACCCTGTCCGGGTTCCAGCAGTTCTCACCTTCAGAACGCGAAGTTCTCGGCACGTTCGCATCGAGCCTCCACCCGCTGCCGGGCACCGGCAACCCGTCTGAAAAATGGCTGAATTCGGTAAGTGCAAGCAGCCACTTCGAGATACTCGACAAGCTTCTGGCCGAGATCGGGCCGGTGAGCGACACCAACGACGACATTATCGTCGCCGCCGTTCATGCCTGCGCGCGCATACCGGCGGTCGGAACCGAGACACTGGAGAAACTTGTTCATTCGGGCTTCGCGGATGCGCCCCAGGGCAAGCGCCATGAACGTCTTGCCAACGCTGCGCTTTGGGTCCTGTCGCAAAGGCGTGGAGAGGCGCCCGTTGCCGCGATGCGCCGTATCGCAGGGGATTGCCGCTGGATTACCGGCCGCGACCTTGCAACCAAATACTTACGGGCAATGACGACCGGGAACTCGGACGACCCGGTTCTGTCTGGCGAATTGCTTCTGCCGATCCTGAAAATCTGGCCGGAGCCCCATCGCGAGCCGCTCGCCGGCGGCAACGCGGTCTTCAGCTACAATGCACCTGACAGGCTTTCGCTTACCTGGGAGGATGAGGATGGCAAACCTCTGAGCAAGCCGTCCCCACAGATGAAAGCGCAGGATCCAGGCAGCATAAAGCGGTTGAGGAAGCTTGTTCCTCAGCTGGAAAAGACGCTGAAAACGCACATTCGCTGGATCGAACGCCTTTATCTATCCGGTAGTTCTTTCCGGTTTGACGAATGGCAGGAACGCTACCTCAATCATGAAAGCCGGGGAGCGCCGGCAAGCAGGCTGATCTGGAGCGCGGAGCGTGAAGATGGCAGCGCGGTTGCATTCATTTCGTTCGACGATGAGTATCAGGATGCATTCGGCAACAAGGTCGATCCGTCTGATTGTGTGATATCGCTCTGGCACCCTGTTGCTGATCCCCACCATGTGGACGCCTGGCGGAGTTTCCTGGTGCGGCACGCGATTGTTCAGCCATTCGCACAGGCGTTCCGCGCCGTGAAGCCGGATCTAGTCTTCGAAGACGCCTTGGAAGAGCTTAGGTCTGCAAGGGTCAGGGACAATTATCGAACGCAGTTGCCGGTGCTCGTCGACGGCTACGGCTGGACCCCGACCAAGAGAATGAAAAGCAGGGAAATGGGCCCCATTATCCTGCAGATTTTCGAGCCGGTCAGCCGTCTCTATCTCGAAGCCAGATTGAGCTATCAATCCGAAACGGCCGGAAACTTCCGCTGGCTGTCCTTTGACAGGATCGAACTGGCGCGCGGTGAACTTGGGGCTCTGCCGACGAAAACCGGGTTGAAGAAGTCAAAACCGGTGGGAACAGCCGATCTTACCGACGTGCAAAGGTCTGAGATCATACGGAGCCTCCAGGGGCTCTGCTCGGAGGCCTTCATCGCGCCGGGAAAAGGCCATTTGATGAGCGCGAGGGAAAAAGGCTCGTTTCCCGAAGTTCCTCTTACAAGACCAATGTGTAACGAGCGGGCTCCGACCGTGATCGCCTATGCAGCCCTGCTTGCTGACCCGCGAGCCGCCAAGAACTGGCTTGGCAAGTCCGATGGGGAAGACAGGATTTCGGTTGACGCCAGTGGCCGCATAAAGATCAACGGCGTGCGTGAGAAGTACCTTTATTGCCCCTTTGAAGACAGGTTTTGGAGCGCGGACGATCACGTTGAATGGGGCCGAAGACTTTCGGATAGCCTGATTGACAACGTGTCCAACGTTCCCTTCGGGCTGGACCCTTTGTTGCGCAGGATGGTCGCGACAATCCAGTTGCTCAGCAAGGACGACAGGCCCGGCAACAGCGAACTGAGGAAAGGGAGGTATTATTGATGCCTGCCTCCCACGCAAGTGAAGGCGCCAGTGTTCCTTCGATCCCTTATCACCGGGACTTGGCGGACTGCCTCAAGAAGCACGAAGACGGGCTCTGGGACTGGTTTTCCTCTGACGAACTGACTGAAAACGCAGACAAGGACGCACGCTTGTATCTGCTTAAAAACGCGGTCAGGCTCAACGAGGAAGACCACGAGGAACTGCACGCCCTTGCACGCGAAATCGCCGGCAAGCTGGGCATTGATGCACCGATCACGCTGTATCAGGCAAGCAATCACGGCCAAAGAAACGCGATGCTGATCACGATGACATCGGAGGTCGCGGTCTATTTCGGTGGCGATATCCTGTCCTTTCTTTCCCCGGACGAACACCGGGCGCTTCTGGCTCACGAGATGGCGCATTTTCTGTTCAAAACCGTTGAAGATGGTGACTTCAAGATCAGCGACAATCTTCTGACCTGGATCTGCCAGAATGGCGGGGAACCCTCCTTTCAGCGATCCCTCTGGCTTTCCCAGCTCTACCAGGAAATCTACGCCGACCGGATCGCCGTCGAGGTGTGCGGCGGTTTCGAAGCGCCGCTTTCGCTTTTGGTGAAAGTGGGTGCAGGGATCACCAACGTATCCCCCGGATCCTATCTGGAACAGGCCGAAGAAGCCCTCGCTGTCGCGACCAATGACGGGAAGTATTCGGGAGCCGAGAGCGAAAGTCACCCGGAGCTGTTCATCCGCGCGCTTGCGATGCGGGATTGGGTTGACGACCGTGCCAATGCGAACAGCAAGCTGAAACACATGCTCGAGGGTCAACCGCAACTCGATGCACTCGACCTGTTGCAGCAGGCACGTACCACGGCATTGACCGAAGCGGTGATTGAAACCCTTCTCAAGCCCCGGTTTGCCGAGAGCGAACGTCTTGAAATCCTGGCGCGCCGCTACTTTCCGCATTTTGACCGGCGGCAGACACACACCGTCGACCGCGACGAGCTTGACCGGGAAATGCGCGCCCTGCCCGACGGACTCAAATCCTATTTCTGCTATGTGCTCGCGGATTTTGCACTGGGCGATCCGGACCTCGATGACCTTGTGCTTATCGATGCCGTCAATCTGGCCGCTAACTGGGAAATGACCGAGGTCTTCGAGCGAATTGCCCGGTCGGATCTCGGAATTGCCGCCAAGCGGTTTGCGCAACTGCAGGCCAGCAGCGCAAAGGCATCCGGTTCGGATGCGATGCCTGCCTGTGGAGAAATATCTGCATGAACGCGATCCCGCAGACCGAAGACCGCATCCTTCACACGAATGGCTTCTCCGCGCTGCTCAGCCTCTTCAACGATGCGCATTCCATCGGCAGCGACGATGTCATTGCTGCCTGTCTGCCGGTCCTGAAACAGGCCGCGGAGGCGCACGATGCAGGGCGTGTTGCCCCGGTAACGGACCCTGATACGCTGGGTCTTGCCGGTGGCGTCTTGTTTTTCAAGGCGAGCCACGTGCAGCCGTCACGTCGAAGCAAGTTGGTGACCGGAAGAAAACGGCCCGCCGAAGCAGCCCTTCACATCGTGGATGAGGTCGACTTCGTCGTCGAAGAAACCGAACACGTGCTGCTGGGAGGTCAGAGCGTCAGTGCCAGCGACCGCAGGGTATCGGAGGACGAAACCGGCCGGCCGAGCTACCTGACGGGGTACAGGTCATGGGAAGTCGAGAATGGTCATCATGATCCTGTCACCGATATTTACCTGCTCGGGATGATGCTGGCGTCGCTCGCGACGGGACTGGACTTTCGCGAACGCGAGCAACTTGAGACCTTTACAGCGGCCCGCCAGGATCTTCAGCGGCTGAACGGCCGCCTTCATCCCGTCCTTGTGCGCGCGATCGAGCGCATGACGGCTCTGGAACGATATGATCGCGCGCAGGACCTCCACGCGCTTTGCGATGCGCTGGAGAACTACCGTCGGATCGGATCTGATTTCGAACAGCCGGCCAAACCTGGAGCGACGCCATCCAAAGAGCGGGACACGGAGATCATAAAGCGCCTGAGAGCGCGCCTCTACGACACATCGCGCCGCAACCGGCTGCTCTACCACCGGCCCATCGCGGGCGAACTCGATCTGACGGAAGCGTCTGTTCCCCTGGTGCTCAATCCGGATCTCATCAAGGCGGGAGACCTGTTCACGGGCACCTCAACGGCGATGAAGAAACTGATCGCCGGACACGACCTTGTCCTTGGAGATTGGATACGCTTTGAGGAAATGCTGTTCGTCCCCCCGGTTCTCGCGCGGCTTCGGCTGGACGCCCGGCGCGTTGAGCAGGATACGGGTGTCTCTCCGCTGCATCTGATCCCCGCCAAACTGCACTGGTACGATCTCAAGAACGCGCCGGACACGCCGATCACATCTCCGCTGCTGCTTTTGAAAGCGAACCTGACGAAGCGCAAGGGTGTCCGCGATGCCTTCGTGCTCAGGCTCGAAGGGCCGGAAGCCGATCTGAACCCGGCGCTGGCCTTTGTGTTGAACCAGCTCTACGGCATGGTTCTGCCCGAACAGGTCGATCTTTCCGACCCGAACGCGCTTTCCGAACTCCACGGCGAGATCAGCAAACAGATACTCGCGTCGGAGCCCGGTGTGTCGTTCACCTTCGCCGAAAAGCCGAAGCGCCGTCTTCTGCACACCACTGTGCGCCGGCGTCTCGATCAGTTTCAGCGCCGCCAGCGGGGTCACAAGGGCAAACGCAGCGGCGACATATCGGACTACTCCTACGACGCTGAAAACTACAAGCCTCTTGGTGTGCAGCTGTTTCAACAGCGCGTTCGCATTCCAGAAGCTCCGTTCCGTAACATCGCCGGACGTCCTTTGCCACGCTACTTCAACATGGCGAAAATGGATGGAGCGACGCAGACCGAGAAAAGCCAGGTTTTCATACAGCAGGTGGCCGCATCGGAAGGACGGTTCGACTGGAGTCTGGACACGTCGTCCGTGGTTCTCGGCAACTTCAACTACCAGAAAATGTCGCTCTTGCGCGACTATGATCAACTTGCGCGTCGTGAAGACCTGCGCGGATCCCACTTCCGGCGTTTCTTCGGCGGGGCGGTGCGCGAATTGCTTCCCGGCCAGGAAACCAGGGTCGAGGACCTTCACAACATACTGCCCTCCGACCCGTCGCAGGATGACGCCATTGCCGCAACACAAAGCGGCAAAAGTCTTGTTCTGCAGGGCCCTCCGGGCACCGGAAAGTCCCAGACGATCGCCAACCTGATCGCGAATTTCGTCGCAAACGGCAAAAGAGTGCTTTTCGTGAGCCAGAAACGCGCCGCGCTCGACGTTGTGCGCAATCGCCTGACCGGAGCCGGTCTCGGTGCTCTCACGGCGTCGTTCCACGACGCAAAGACAGGGCGGGCGAGTTTTGTCGGTGAACTCGGCAAGCTTTATCAGGCCTGGAGCGACAAACCTCCGGCAACCTCGCTCGACAGATTGAAGCGCGACAAGGAACAGCTTCAAGAGCGCGTGCGGACGGTGCGCAAAACGTTCGAAACGTTGGCAGAGGCACTGAACGCGCCCGCAGAAGAGCCGCCCCTGCACCAGCTCCTGGAAAAAGCGATTGACGAAGAGGTTGACCTGAACCTGCTGAAGTCGGCCCCCTCCGCCTCAGCCGCCGCGCATCTGCCCGACGCGGCAACCTGGGAGAAATGGCGGGATGCCTTCTCCCATGCAACACTGGCCCTGCGGCGAAACGGCAATGGCCGGGCCTTCGGCGAAAGCGCCGAGTTCCAGCTCCGCAGGCGGCTTTGGGGGGACCTTGAGGCAGTCGCGGAACTGCCGGGACAATTTGGCGGCCTGACACACACGCTGGAAGACATCAGGAAACGGATCGCGGATGCCCTGCCGGCCGAAACCGGCCTTGATGAGCTTTGTCTGCCTCATGTCCTGGAACTGGCACGATATGCCGGCGCAGTGTGCGGCCTGGGCACAGGGTCCGTGCTGGACGTTGCCCGTGCAGATGGGGAAGCCCGCAGGCAATTCGACGACGACGCCCGCACTCTTGAAGATCTCGAAACCGGAAAAGCGAAGACCGAACAGTATGCGTCCGTCTGGGTCATGCCTCTCGGTCTCGCGGAGGCCGAGGCCGCCCTTGCCGTCGCGCTTTCTGAAGAAACCCGGTTTTTCGCCCGCATCCTGTCCTCAAGGCTGCGCTCGGTTGCCGGTCTTGTGAACGCCCGCACCGATCTGTCTTCGCTCGCCGTGAAACCGACCCTGACCCAGCTTCTGACATGGCTGGTCGAAGACCTGAAGGCCGGCAAGGCCCTGCAGGAAAAAGCCGCTCATTTCGAACGGCGTTACGGAGAAAGGTCACCGCAAGACGTCAGGAAAGCCCTGGACAGGCTGGAAGAAGCCGGGCGTTCGATGTCTGCTGAGGCCGCACCGCTCGCATTGCGTCTTCTGCACACTCCGGCAACCGATGCGACAAGAACGCTCGCACAGACCACGGCTATTCTTGAGGATGCACAAGAGACCGGGCGGGAGCTTTTTGGTGAACACGCACAATCGATACCGCTCCCCGAGCTTTGCCGCCGGATAGCCGAGCTCCGTGAAAACGCGGTGCAATTGCCTGTTCTGGCCGGAAATCTGAAACACCTCGCTGAAGCGCCCGAAGACATCTGGGCGCTGCTCGCGGACGCGGACGCGGATGTGAGCGGTATCGACCGCCGTATCCTCGTCACCGACCTTCAGCGGCGTCTCGCCATGCATCCCGAGCTCGATGCGATCGATTTCAGCACCTTGTCGATGGCGCGCCGACAGCTTGTCGAGGCTCAGGCAGACCTTCGAACGCTCAATGCCGGGATCGTGAAAACCAGGCAGCTCAACCTCTTCCGGCAGGACATTGTCCTGTCCAACAAGCCGGCAAGCGGGCTCGCTCAAGACGAGAAAGAACGCCGTGAAGCTGTCCTTGCCGCACGGCGTGTCCTGGAAAACGAATTCTCCAAGTCTCGCGCCTTCCGTCCGGTCCGCGACCTGGTTCAGGACAAGTGCGGTCCGATCGTGTCCACGATCAAACCCATATGGATGATGAGTCCCACGTCGATTGCCGATGTGCTGCCCCTGGACAACGACGTTTTTGATGTCGTCATTTTCGATGAGGCGTCTCAGATCACCGTCGAAGAAGCATTGCCGGCATGCGTGCGCGGCAAGCAGATCGTTGTTGTCGGCGACAGCAAGCAGCTGCCGCCCGGAGCTTACTTCAACGCGACCGTCCAGGATGATCATGACGAAGAGGAAGACTTCGATTTTGAGCTCGATCAGGAAAGTCTGCTGTCTCTCGCGGATGAATCCCTCCCATCGGTCATGCTGCGCTGGCATTACCGATCCCGGCAAGAGGCCCTGATCGCGTTTTCCAACACGGCATTTTATGACGCCGCGCTGCTGTCCATCCCATCGGCGACGAAGACCGGCCGCGCAGGCGAGATCGTTGTCCCCGACACGGCGGGGCATTCTCCGGACCCGGAGACCGTCCTTGCGCGCAGTTTGAGCTTTCACCATCTGCCGCACGGGATCTATTCCGCGCGCAGCAATGAAGCCGAGGCAAGTTATGTCGCCGCCTTGCTGCGCAGCATCTTGATGCGGAAGACCGGCATGACGATCGCGATCGTCGCCTTTTCAGAAACCCAGCAAAGAGAGATTGAAGAAGCCATCGCTCGCTTGTCGGAGGAAGATGAAGCTTTCGCGCGGCTTCTCGCCGACGAACAGGAACGAACGGAAGACGGTGAATTTGTCGGCCTGCTCGTCAAGAACCTGGAAAACGTGCAGGGCGACGAACGCGACATCGTCCTTGTCTCGGTGTGTTATGGCCCGAATGTGAGCAGAAAGATGCGCATGAATTTCGGGCCCATCAACAAAATCGGTGGCGAGAAGCGCCTGAACGTCATTTTCTCTCGCGCCCGCAGGCACATGGCGATCGTCTCGACCATCACCGGCGATGAAATAACGAACGACTACAACACCGGTGCCCTGGCCTTGAAAACGATGTTGCAGTTCGCCCGTGCGACGTCGGCTGGCGAGACCGACATGGCGGACCGTATCCTGGATCGGTATCGTTCAGGCAGCTTCGTCAATGCGCGCGCACCGGAGCAATACGCGGCCGCGCGAAAAGTTGCATCATGGCTAAGGCATGAGATGGGAATTGCGTGCGACTGCAATGTTGGCTTGTCGGAATTCGTGATTGATGTCGTGCCTCAAATCGCGGCGCACGACACACGCACCGGATGTCCTGTGGCCATCCTGATTGACAGAAGCGACCTTTACGACCGCGGAATGGTGGATGAAATGCTGACAAGCCGCACCGCCATTCTGGAAGCCTTCGGTTGGGATGTCGTCACCATACCGCTCAAGGACATTGTGTGCAGGCCATCCGAGCTCAAGGACATGCTGCGGCAGTATTTGCCTCCAAGCGGACAACTGAACTAGGCAGAGCCACCAGCCGGCCCACGCACTGACCGGCAGTCAGGATCGGCTTTGCCAAAAGCAGCCGATCTTGCAAACCTGCCGAAGCGCCGCGCGTTTTTGAAACCAATGGTGAGCGGAAATCAAACACGCGCGTTTTCCCTCAGTCAGAGCGTGTGACGAACCGCCAGTGTTGGAAACTCCTTTGCATCAAGAAATGCAGTTTCCATGGTTTGCGCGAGACCAAGATCGGGGGCACGCTTAGCAAAAGGGCAGGACCACCCCCGTCCCGGCGACGATGTGCGGAAGGCCGGCTCAGCGAAAATCCTCATGACAAAGAATAGACTTCATTCTGCGCCCAAAATGTGTCAACTTATATTGACACTCACAACAGGCGG
>JBCBUA010000168.1:0-12780 GCA_039818365.1 Pseudomonadota bacterium | reverse complement strand
GGCCGCACGGATTGGCGCAGTCGAAGACCGGGTAGTGCTCTTCCTTCAGGAACGGAGCGCCTTCCAGGGTCATCGCACCGCAGACATGGGTGTTCGCCGCTTCGATGTCGGCCTTGGAGTAGCCGAGGAAGGTGAGGAGATCAAATTCGCTGTCTTCCAGCTGCTCATCGGAGACGCCGAGCGCTTTCAGTTGGTCATCGCCGAGTGTCCAGCGGTTGAACACGAACTTGATGTCGAAGGCCGACTTCATGCCGTCCTTGAGCTTGCCGAGGCTTTCCTCGCTGAAGCCTTTCGCGGAGAGGCTCGCCGGGTTGATGCCCGGTGCCTGGTCGATCGAGCCGTGGCCGACGGCATAGGCTTCGATTTCCCCGATCTCGCTTTCCGAATAGCCGAGCACCCGCAGGGCTTCGGGAACGGCACGGTTGATGATCTTGAAGTAGCCACCACCGGCGAGCTTCTTGAACTTCACCAGAGCGAAGTCGGGCTCGATGCCGGTCGTGTCGCAGTCCATGACAAGACCGATGGTTCCGGTCGGCGCGATCACGGTCGACTGCGCGTTGCGGTAGCCGTTCTTTTCGCCGAGTTCCAGGGCGCGATCCCAGGCTTTCCGGGCCCGCTCGATGATCTCCTTGTCCGGGCAGCTTGCGTGATCAAGCGCGACCGGCGGCGTGTTGAGACCTTCGTAGCCCGTCGTTTCGCCATGCGCGGCGCGGCGGTGATTGCGGATCACCTTCAGCATGTGCTTGGCGTTTTTCTTGTAGCCCGGGAAGGAACCCAGTTCGCCGGCCATCTCCGCGGAGGTTGCGTAGGCGACGCCTGTCATGACGGCGGTCAGAGCGCCACACAGGGCACGGCCTTCGTCGGAATCGTAGGAAATGCCCGAGGTCATCAGGAGGCCGCCGATATTGGCGTAGCCGAGCCCGAGCGTGCGGAACTTGTAAGAGAGTTCCGCGATTTCCTTCGACGGGAACTGGGCCATCAGAACCGAGATTTCGAGAACGATCGTCCACAGGCGGACGGCGTGCTCGTAATTGTCGATGGCAAAGGACCGGTCCTCATTGCGGAACTGCATCAGGTTCAGGGACGCCAGGTTGCAGGCCGTGTCGTCCAGGAACATGTATTCCGAGCACGGGTTGGAAGCCCGGATCTCGCCATCCGCCAGGCAGGTGTGCCAGTCATTGATCGTGGTGTGGTACTGCAGGCCCGGGTCGGCCGATGCCCAGGCGGCGTAACCGATCTGTTCCCAGAGCTCCTTCGCCTTGACCGTCTTTAGCGTTTCGCCGGTGCGGCGCGCCGTCAGGTCCCATTCGCCATCATCGACAACGGCGGCGAGGAAGCCGTCCGTGACACGCACGGAGTTGTTGGAGTTCTGTCCGGCAACGGTCAGGTAGGCCTCGGAGTCCCAGTCGGTGTTGTAGGTCGGGAACTCGATCTTGGTGAAACCCTGCCGGGCGAACTGGATGACGCGCTGGATGTAATTCTCCGGCACCATCATCTTCTTCGCGGCACGGATTTCCCGTTTCAGGGCCGGGTTCTTGGCCGGGTCGAAGCAGTCGCCATTGTCCGCCTCGCAGTTGACGCAGGCGCGCATGATCGCGGACAGGTGCTTCTGGCAGATCCTGGAGCCGGTGACGAGCGCCGCCACTTTCTGCTCTTCCTTGACCTTCCAGTTGACGTATTCCTCGATATCCGGGTGGTCGACATCGACGACGACCATCTTGGCCGCGCGGCGCGTGGTGCCTCCGGACTTGATCGCACCCGCAGCGCGGTCGCCAATCTTCAGGAAGCTCATCAGTCCCGAGGACTTGCCGCCACCCGAGAGCCTTTCGCCTTCGGAGCGGACAAACGAAAAGTTGGAGCCGGTGCCCGAGCCATATTTGAAGAGGCGTGCCTCGCGGACCCAAAGGTCCATGATGCCGCCGTCATTCACCAGGTCATCCTGAACGGACTGGATGAAGCAGGCATGCGGCTGGGGGTGCTCGTAGGCCGTCTTTGATTTCGTCAGCTTGCCGGACTGGTAGTCGACATAGAAGTGACCCTGGCTCGGGCCGTCGATACCATAGGCCCAATGCAGGCCCGTATTGAACCATTGCGGCGAGTTCGGCGCGACTTTCTGGGTCGCCAGCATGTAGCGCAGTTCATCGTAAAACGCCCGGGCGTCCGCCTCCTGGTCGAAATAGCCGCCCTTCCAGCCCCAGTAGGTCCATGTGCCGGCAAGGCGATCGAAGACCTGCCTGCCATCGATTTCTGACCCATATCGATCGTCTTCGGACAGGCTGCTCAGGCCATCCTCGTCGGCTTCGTGGCGCCACAACCAGGACGGAACCGTGTTTTCCTCGACCGGCTTCAGTTTTGCCGGGACACCGGCCTTGCGGAAATATTTCTGTGCCAGGATATCCGAGGCGACCTGCGAAAACTGCGCAGGGACCTGAATGTCTTCAAGACGGAATACAATCGAGCCGTCCGGGTTCCGGATTTCACTCGTTGCTGTCCGAAATTCTACGTCGGCGTAAGGCGATTGGCCTTCCTTGGTATAGCGCCGCTCGATCCGCATTCTCAAAGTCCCCTTATGTCCCCAGCCGGTTCGCCCCGAACCAGCTCATTCCGCATCTCATCCGCCGCGACGAAATCGTCTGCCTTTTTGCCGGATGCCACCTCAATGCCTACAGGCAATTCCTGTATGTAGCGTTAACTGTATCAGGGTCTACTATATATAGTAGTCATCAACAGGTTTGTCACGATGTGCTCCCTGAACTCGGCACGCAAAAACCCATCTTCCGAATTCGCTCAGGAATGCGGAACAGGTACGCGGCTACTTTAGGGTTGCTGGATGACCGAGGGGCCCGGAACGGGCTCCCGATTACGCGCATCGCAATAATGAAAAACTAATGTAAATGAATTCTTAAGGTCAAGGCGTGAGTGACAACAGCTTGTGCCGTCCTTGTGGGCAAACGCAAAATATTGTGTGGCAGTGTGGATTATGGGGAGCAAGGCGAGGTCAGCGGGAACGCGGGAAAATTTGCGCTTGCAAACGCCCTGTCCGAGCCTTGCAGGCGGATTCGAACTTCGCTGTGGATGACGATAACCCCGCTTTTATGAAAATTTGACGAAAATGGCGGCCAGCGGCTTCAGGCGGGTTTAAGCCGGCTTTGTTTTAGTGCGGAAATGGCCAGGAGAGGACCGCACATTTCATGAAGCATCACGCAGCCTACGGACTTGCGATGGAGGACATCGATGCTGTTGTTGTCGAAGACAGCAAACCGATGCAAACGATTCTCCGGTCGATTCTTCTGAGTTTCAAGGTCTCGCGTGTCCGGGTGTTTGATTCGGTCGACGACGCGCTCGAGGCGAGCCTGGCGGAACCGCCGAACGTGATTCTCACGGACTGGCGCATGGAACCGACGTCCGGTTACCAGTTCCTGCGCCTGGTCCGGCACCGCCACATGGAACCGCTCTGCTACGTACCGATTCTGTTCATTACCGCGCATGGAACACGTCCGCTTGTCGACAAGGCCCTGAGGGCGGGTGCCCATCATGTGCTGGTGAAGCCGGTGTCACCGTCAACGCTGTTCAAGCGACTGCAATGGCTGATGGCCGATGAAAGACCGATGATTCTGGAGCATTCCGGGTTCTACAATATCTACGGCATTCAAAAGACGCTGGACGAGCAGGCGGAAAAGATGCAGTCGCTAGCCGGTGCGCGCCTGCACCACAAGATCGCGATCCAGAAACGGGCCGAGGTGGAAGAGGTGGTCGAGGAGGAATTCGACCGGGCACCGAAGGTGGAGCCGGAAAAGAAGGAAGAAGTGTTTGCTGGCGTCAAAAAGGGCGGCACCACTGCAAAACACTCCGCTGCGGCAAGGCACATCAGAAACGCCGAGTATGTGAAGTCCAAGGATCTCAAACTTCACTAACCTCGCTTGACACAAACAAAACAGCTCTGGGGCGGTCCGAGCATCCAGCCGCGGATACCGCTCAGACGGTAGAAGTTCGATTTCTGGTGCCGTGCGGCAGTGCCGCACTGGACATAGGCGGCTCTTAGGGCCATATTCCGCGAAATTGCAGTCGCTCCGCTCCAGATGGGGCAGGCGCAAGGTCACATATCCCAAAAGGACCTTTCAAAGGCCATGAAGACACTTCTGCTTGAAATCTTCACCTGGTGGAACAGCCAGACGATGGGTACGCGCTTTTTTACATGGCGCAAGGGCGAGTTCGTCGGCGAGGATGAAGCCGGCAACAAATATTACAAGGAACGCGGCGGCAAGAAACGCTGGGTGATCTATAACGGCCTGGCAGAAGCGTCCTCGATCCCTCCGGGCTGGCATGGCTGGATGCATCACCGTGTCGATACGCCGCCGTCGGATGAAACCTATCATCCCAAGCATTGGCAGCAGACGCACAAGTCCAATCCGACAGGAACACCTGAAGCCTACAGGCCGCACGGGTCCATTCTGACGCCGGAAAAGCGTCCGGAAGTGACCGGCGATTACGAGGCCTGGACCCCGGGCAGCTGAGGTTACGCGCCTTACGCGGTTTTCAAAGCCCCGCTTTCGCGGGGCTTTTTCGTTTGTGCTATCGGCCGTCCTGCACCGGTGCCGCCTTGGCCTTTGTTTCGCCTGCACCGAACAGCGTGCTTGCGGATGAGATCAGCCGGTTGAGGATCAGGATGACCAGCGAGGTGCTGTATCCAAGCACGAAGGGCATGATCAGGAGCAGGGACTGGTTGGTGAAGGCAAGTTCGGATTGTGTCGGCACGGTCGCGCGGTTCAGGGCGGCCGTGCTCAGGCTCCTGGCAAAGCTTATGAACTCGTGGAAGCCGAAGGGCAGGGTGAAGAAAAGGGCGAATAGCGCACCCAGGACAATACGCTGAATGATAAACCGGGAATCGGAGATATCGAACGTGATGTCGCTGCTGACGGAGATCGCGTTGAAACCGATGAACGCGGCTGCGCCAATCGCACCGAGCGACATCAGCCAAAGCAGAAAGAAAAAGACCATGAAGGCCCCGTTAATGCCGACGCTGAAAAGTGTCAGTTCGGCCATCACCACCGACATGATCATCGAACCAATGGAGACCGCGACAAGCCAGACGGCGATCCTCGGCAGGAAGTTCGGCATTTGGGAGGCGAGAAACTTCTTTCTGTCGGTGTCGGTCAATTGAGCGAAAAGAAGCTGGGTCTTCTTTTCAATCGCTTTCCATTCCTCGGTTGTCGGGCTGCGGCCGTTTTCGTTGGGACCGCCGGCCTTGAGCGTATTCAGGATACCGAGCGAAAAGTCTTCGGGAAGGGACTTGGCCTCCCGGATCAGGAAGGAATGAAGGTCCCTGAGCGTTTCCAGGTCCTTGTTGAACTTGATGTCGACAATCGTGTTGTCCGGGTCCGAGGTCCGGCCGGCTGTTGTCATGTAGTCGGTGACTGTTTTCGTCGCTTTCTTGAGGTCGCTGACGAGGCCTGTCTGGGCCGGAGGCTGCGGAGGCGTCTCTGCCGCCGGGCTCAGGCTCGCGGCTTCGGCACCCTGTGGATCCCGGCCTGAATAAGGTCGCCGTTCTTCCTTTGCGCTTGTCGCAGTTACAGACCTTCCAAGCCCGTTATTGCTGCCGGTCTGCTTCGGTTCCACCGCCATGACGCTTCCCTACGCGAATGTTTACTCAAGGGAAACTTAGCAAAGTTACGAAAGAACACCTACAACCGGATGTACGCGCGCTGGTTGCCTTGCCTGGGTTGTGCCGCACCGGTCCGAAAACGACTTAAGAAGTGCGGTGGTTTTCCAGCACAGCCAGGACGTCCCGGCCGCTTGCGTGCGAGGGCAGGGCGTAGAAGTCCGTTTCCAGTTTCAGGGCCGCCGACAGACGCTCATTGTAGTCTTCCTGAGACACTTCAAGCGTGCCGAACTTGCTGAGATGATCCGTCACGAACTGGGTGTCGAGAAGGGAATAACCGCCGACAATGAGGCGGGCCACCAGGTGGGCCAGGCATACCTTTGAGGCGTCGGTCCTGAAGGTGAACATGCTTTCGCCGAAGAAAGCTCCGTTCAGGCTCACGCCATACAGTCCGCCGACAAGTTCCCCTTCCTGCCATGCTTCAACCGTGTGGCAATAGCCCATGTCGAAGAGTTCGCCGTAGAGGCGGCGGATCTCGCGGTTGATCCAGGTTTTCTGGCGTCCGGGCATGGGTTCTGCGCAGCCGTCGATAACGCGCTGGAAATCATTACTTACCCTGATCTCAAAGACGTCGTTGCGGATGGTGCGTTTGAGGCGGCGAGGCAGGTGGAACGCGTCGAAGGGCAAGATGCCGCGCTGTTCCGGCTCCAGCCAGAACAGCCCGGGATCGTCCGCCGATTCTGCCATGGGAAACAAGCCGCAGGCATACGCCTTCAGCAGCACCTGCGGTGTTATTTCCATGACAATATCGTCTTTGTAACCAGCCATGCGTGGTCTCGCTTTCCAGGTGCGAAGACTATCACTTCGCTACTGCGCCCGGTCAGTTCGACTTGTCAGCCAGGTATTTTTCCAGCCAGTGAATGTCGTACTGACCGTTCGCGATCGCCTGATTGTCCACCAAATCGCGGAACAGCGGAATAGTTGACTTGATTTCGTCAACCACAAATTCGTCAAGGCAGCGGCGCAAACGCATCATGCACTCCACACGGTTGCGCCCGTGGACGATGAGCTTGCCGATCAGACTGTCATAGTAGGGCGGGATCTTGTAGCCCTGATAGACGCCGGAATCGACACGGACACCCAACCCGCCCGGCGGGTGGTAGTATGTGATCGTCCCGGGGGACGGGGCGAATGTGACGGGATCTTCGGCATTGATCCGGCATTCGATCGCGTGGCCCTCGAAGCTGATGTCTTCCTGGGTCATGTCCAGGTCGCCGCCGGCGGCGATGCGGATCTGCTCGTTGACGAGGTCGATGCCGGTGATCATTTCCGTAACGGGATGCTCAACCTGGAGGCGGGTGTTCATTTCGATGAAATAGAACTCGCCGTTCTCATAAAGGAATTCGACCGTGCCAACACCGCGATATTTCAGCTTGCGCATGGCGTTTGCGACGATTTCACCGATGCGTTCGCGCTGTTCGGCATTGAGGCTGGGCGAGGGGGCTTCTTCCAGCACTTTCTGGTGCCGTCGCTGCAGCGAGCAGTCGCGCTCGCCAAATGAACCGCATTGCCCTTGCCGTCCCCGAGAACCTGAATCTCGATGTGTCTCGGCTTGCCGAGATACTTTTCCATGTAAAGCGCGTCGTCGCCAAAGGCTGCCTTGGCTTCGGAGCGGGCAGTTGAAAGGGCGGTCTCCAGGTCGGCTTCCGTCTGCGCGACCTTCATGCCACGTCCGCCGCCACCGGCGGCCGCCTTCACAAGAACCGGATAGCCGATCTCGCGAGCAATTGCGTGGGCATCGTCTGCCGCCGTGACTTCTCCGTCCGATCCGGGCACGACCGGAATGCCAAGATCCCTGGCGGTCTGCTTGGCCTGGATCTTGTCACCCATGACGCGGATATGTTCAGCGGTCGGTCCGATGAACTCGATGTTGTGCGCTTCGAGGATCTCTGCAAAGCGCGCGTTTTCCGACAGAAATCCATATCCTGGATGAACGGCGTCCGCGCCCGTGATTTCACACGCGGCAAGGAGTTGCGGAATGTTCAGGTAACTGTCGCGGGCGGCCGGTGGACCGATACAGACACTTTCGTCGGCGAGGCGGACATGCATGGCATCGGCATCGGCGGTGGAATGAACCGCAACGGTCGAGATACCAAGCTCTTTGCAGGCGCGAAGAATGCGCAGCGCGATTTCGCCCCGGTTGGCGATGAGAATTTTGGAGAACATGACCCTGGCGGCTCCTTATTCGACGACGATGAGAGGCTCGCCGAATTCCACCGGCTGCGCATCGTCGACCAGGATCTGTTTCACAGTGCCGGATTTCGTGGAGGGTATGTTGTTCATGGTCTTCATGGCTTCGACAATCAGGATCGTCTGGCCTTCGCTCACCTTGTCGCCGACCTGAATGAAGGGAGCAGCGCCCGGTTCGGGAGACAGATACGCCGTTCCCACCATGGGCGAGGTCACGGAAGATCCGGCCTGAACGGGTTTTTCCTCGACCGCCTCGACAGTCTTGACGACAGGTTCCGCGGCCACGGGAGCAGCGGCGACAGCCGGCGTTGCGACGTTGACGGGAGCATTTATCGACATCTGCCGGGCGACGCGGATCCGGGTGTCGCCCTGTTCCAGTTCAATTTCGGAGAGGTTTGTCTCGTCCAACAGGACCGCGAGATCGCGGATCAGGGCCGTGTCGAATTTCTTGTTATCGTTACGCATCATATCATTTGGCTCTCGTACTCGATCCACAAAAAGCATGAGCTCTGGGTCGCCCGGTCTCAGGTTCCACACTTGGGTGTCGAGGTCCCGGCCGTTTTTGACTCTTACCAGGTTAAATCCTTGTAGAAGCCCGTTCCATCCGCACTTTTTGTCCCGCCATAATGCAGCGGAAATAATTGTTTGGCCCGCATTCCACCGAATACGAGCCAGACTTCTTATAGGGATTCAATTGTGTCAGGAAAAGCCCCGAAGGTTCATTGATTTTTCGGCCATTCAGTTTCCAACAGCCTTGATCGCTCAATGCTCAGCAGGTCGCCTGGTCACAATCCTTCAACGCCTCGATTTTCGAGCGCAGCTGTTCGTAGCCGACGGCGCCCATGACAACTTCGTTTCCGACAACATATGACGGCGTGCCTGTCAGACCGAGACGGTTTGCCAGCGTGTAGACCTCCTCGATCGTCTGGCCGGCCTCGTCGGTGCTGAGGGCCGCCTGCAATTCGGCTTCCGACAGTCCGATTTCGGTCGCTGCAGCAAGGGCGCTGGAGAGGTTTGCCTGTCCGCGGCTCATCAGGAGTGCCTCGTGAAACTCGCCGTATTTGTCCGGAGCGATCGAGTTGACCGCGACGGCAACCTGGGCTGCCTCAACCGACCCCTGGCCCAGAACCGGGAACTCCTTCAAGACGACCTTGAGTTCCGGGTTCTCGTCGATGAGCCGGACCATGTCGCCATAGGCCCGCTTGCAGTAACCGCAATTGTAATCGAAGAACTCGACCAGGGTTACGGACCCTTCCGGATTTCCAAGGACGACCTGCCGCGTCGAGTTGAACAGAATATCGGCACTGTCGTTGAGAGCCTGCAGCCGGGCCGCTTCTTCTGCCGCCTGTTCACGGCGCTGAAGTTCGTTGAATGCCTCGGCAATGATTTCCGGGTTCTCCAGAAGGTATTCGCGCACGATATTCTCAACGTCGCTGCGGCTGAGATCCTGTGCCGCAACCGACCCTGCCATCAATGCCAGGATCAGCGCCGCAGCGGACGCAATGCGCAGGAACGCAGTCGACAGGAGCCGCTGCGCATGTGAGTAGGGGTTGATCATCAAAAACTCCTCTGGCGATGCCACGGGAAAACTCGCCGCCATTCGTCTGTCCGGCGCTACCGGCGATTCCCTACGTTAGGAGGTTTGTACGCCACAATGTCGTCCGCTTGAACCCATGCCGGCGATCCGCGCTTCAAACTTTTTTGAGCGCGCGCCGCGTATCGCTTGGCGGCACCGAAGTCACCACGCACCATCAGGCCCTTCGCGGTGGCCAGATCGGCTTCGGCACGCTCCCCCTGGCGGCCGTGCGCAATCGCGAGCTGACTGTAGGCCACGCCCGAGTTTTCATCGAGCGAAATCGCCCGTTTCAGCACGCGTTCGGCCTCCGGAAGATAGGCCGGGTTGTTGGCGCCAACGAGTGCATAGCCGAGCCAGACCAGGAACTGCGGCTCGTTCGGCTTGAAGGAGAGCGCCTTGCGGAACGGCGCGATCGCGTTTTTGGGGTCACCCCCTTCCATCAGCGCCTGGCCCTTGAGTTCGTAGTAGTGAGGATTGTTGGGCTGGGTGCGGATCAGGGCGTCAATCTCCTTGACCGCACCTTTTCCGCGGCTCTTCATCGCGGCGATCGCGCGCGCATATTGCGCGGCAGGGCTCTTGTTGCTGCGCGGATAGGCGCGCAGGGTGGCGGATGGATGGCTCGAAAACGCAAACAACTTGGCGCGGACCATTTCGTGCCGGTATTGCAGCACATAGTCGTCGGGCTGGTCGAAATATTTCGACTTCTGGGCTTCCCGCAGCAAACCGCTATACCGCTCCTGCGCCATCGGATGGCTTTGCGCATAAGGGTCGGCGAACTGGCTTGAAAAAAGCTGTTGCTCGGACATGCGCTGAAATGTCTTCAACATGCCGCGCGCGCTTTGTCCGGTTGCGTTGAGGTACCGGAGCGCGGCGCGGTCGGCGGCAGCTTCTTCTCCGCGCTGATAGGCAAGCAGGGATCTCCTGCCAACTTCCGGTGCGCTCAACGCGGCAGCGGCACCGCCCGAAGCGGCCCGTCCCGACCCGGAGGCGGCACCGGCTGCGGCGGCACCCGCGCCCAGCAGCATGCCGATCACCGCGATGATCTGCGCGTTTGATGCGGCTGCCCGCAGCCGCACCAGGTGCCGTCCGGCAATATGGCCGGTTTCGTGGGCGATAACCCCAATGACCTCATTGGGAGTTTCCGCATCCATCAGCACGCCGATATTGATGAACATCCGGCGGGAATCAGGGACAAAAGCGTTGAACGACTTGTTGTTGACGAGAATGATCTGAGGTTCGGACTGGGCGATCCCCGCGGCCTTGAAAATCGGTTTCGCATAGTCTTTCAAAAGGGCTTCCGTTTCCGCGTCACGGACGATCGGGATCTTGCCGCGCTGCGCATGGGCAGGCGTGACCACAAGCGGAATTGCGATCGCCGCTGAACACAGGCTGGCAACAGTTTTGCGTATCGAATGCTGCAAAGCTGTCCTGGTAGATCCTCGGGTAACGGGCATTTCGTGCAGCTCGTCTGATTTTCTTAAAGTCATTAGACTTTGTTATGGATAGTCGACGTGGCGAAGTTATGGATGTGTCCAGCCCCGGTCAAGAATTCCAACATGACAAATCGGAAAGGTTGGAAGAGCCGGTACCGCTAACTCGCATTCGGAGGCAGCCAGTGCATTGCCTCGGCGCTCAAAATCCGCAATACGGTCCTGACAGGATAAACGACCGGATGCCAGGACCAGACATGACAAATGATGCCTTCCGCCCGTCCATGCGCAGCGACGTTTCGCCGTTCATTGCCATGGATGTCCTTGCCGAAGCGGCAAAACTGGAGGCCGATGGCCGGTCCATCGTTCACATGGAAGTGGGGCAACCCTCGGCACCAGCGCCCAAGGCGGCACTGGAGGCCGCGCGGGCAGCGCTTGAGCACGGACGATTGGGATATACCGAGGCGCGGGGGATCAGGCCGCTTCGCGGCGCTCTGGCACAGCATTACCGGCGCGCGTACGGGGTTGAGGTTCCCGATGACAGGATCACGGTGACGACCGGGTCGTCGGCGGGTTTTAATCTGGCTTTTCTCGCTGCTTTCGATGCTGGCGACCGGATCGTGCTGACAATGCCTGGCTATCCGGCCTATCGCAACATACTGAAATCGCTTGGACTGGTGCCGGTGGAACTTGCCGTCGGCCCGGAGACGCGCTGGTGCCTGACACCTGAGCATCTTGAAGAAGCGCAAAAGGATGGACCGATCAAGGGAGTGCTGGTCGCGAGCCCGGCAAACCCGACTGGCACGATGATGACAGCCGACGCGCTGACCGAACTGGTCAGCTATTGTGATGCACAAAACATCTGGTTCATTTCAGATGAGATCTATCACGGCCTTGACTATGCGGAAGAGCAGAAAACCGCTCTGGAGATTTCTGACAATGCGATCATCATCAACAGCTTCTCGAAATATTACTGCATGACGGGCTGGCGCATTGGGTGGATGGTATTGCCGGAGCAACTGGTTCGCCCGGTCGAGCGGATCGCACAGAACCTTTACATTTCCGCACCCGAGATTTCACAGATTGCGGCAACGGCAGCACTGAGTTCCGTTCAGGAACTGGAGGCGGTGAAAGCCGGCTACGTCAGCAACCGGACGCTGTTGCTGGATGGCTTGCCCAAAGTCGGGCTGGACAGACTGTTGCCGGTCGATGGGGCCTTCTACATTTATGCCGATATCAGCAGGTACAGCAGCGACAGTCTCGATTTCGCCCGCAGGCTGCTGCACCAGACCGGGATTGCCGCAACACCCGGCGTTGACTTTGATCCGTTGAACGGACACGAATTCCTGCGGTTTTCCTTCGCCGGAGCCCACGAGCACATGAAAGAAGCGCTGATTCGCCTTTCGGATTTCCTGGACTGAATTCCTCGGCGCGTGCCGTGTCCTGCAGGACGCCGGAACGCGGACCCAAAAAAGGCGGCCAATGGCCGCCTTTTCAGGACTTGCGCTTACAAGAACAATCAGAAGAACGACCGACCGCGCTGCCACCATCCGACACGCTTTGGCTTGTCTTCCTCGTCCTCTCCAGATGTTTCGCTGGTCACGACCGGCTCTGCCGGTGCGGAGGGTTCAACAGCCGCGTCCTCGCCTGCGGTTTCATTGGGTACCGGTTGTTCGGACGTCGGCGTTTCAACAACGATGTCCTCCTGGGGCGTTTCTTCTTCCGCCTGGACCGCTGGTTCATCCGGCGCAGCACCGCTCATGTCGGCGGCAGCACCATTGGCGTCCGATGCGGTTTCCGTTTCCGCGCTCGCTTGCACCTCTTCCTCCGCAGCAGATGCAGAAGCGTCGGCCTTGACTATGCGGAAGAGCAGAAAACCGCTCTGGAGATTTCTGACAATGCGATCATCATCAACAGCTTCTCGA
>JBCBUA010000167.1:0-12953 GCA_039818365.1 Pseudomonadota bacterium | reverse complement strand
AAAATGGGCCACATTTCCTGCGCTTCCGCGCCTCGACTAGAAGCAAGCCGCCTCAAACCATTTCGGCCTCATTTATGAGTCCATCACCTAGGGTACGGGCCCATAAATCAGGCCGAATGTGCGCCCGTACCCTAGGCCGTGTCGTCCAATTCGCGTTTATGTGACTGAGGCCACATTCAATTCGCGATTTTCTGGTATTATTGAAACAATTGGCGCCCGGACTCTGAGTGAGTTCAGGCGCAACAAACCATTGACCCTGGAGACCGTCATGAAAGATTTGTTTAGTCGATTTGCAAAACGAAGTCTGAAAACGACCGGTTTGGTCGCCGCACTCGGATTTGGCACACTTGCGTCCGGCGCCGCATTCGCGGATCCCGTTGCGCTCGTTCTCGACAGGTCTGAAGGCGTATCCGTTTCCGCGTTTTCAGAGCTGATGCCGGGAGACGTAATTGACCTGGGCGCGTCCGGGCACGTCGACCTTTTGGACTATTCCGCCTGCCAGGAAGTGCGGATCAAATCGGGCACATTGACGGTTTCTTCCGGTGGGTTTGTGCTTGATGGCGGCGAGGAAAAGGTTTTGCGCGCAGGCAACTGCCTGCAGGCAGACAGCGGATCCAGCTCGAGCACCGCAGACAAGGGATTGACAGTCACTCTGCGCGGACTGACGTTGGAGAATAAGAAGGCTGCGTCTTTGATGCTGCGTTTCGATGACAGCGCCAAAGATCAGTACGGGTCGGTCTTTGTCTCCTTTGGCGGCGGCGAGCCAATCCGGTTTGACGTTCTGGACAACATCGTTACCGAGATGCCGGAGCGTGAAAGCGACGACGACGCTGTTGAAGTGGAGCTCTTTCTGCAGGGAAAAGCACCGGATTTCGGTGTCGAAATGCGCAAGATAACGATTGATCCGGCTCAGGTCGGGCGCAAAACCGCGGTCGTTCTCGTGAAATGAAGTCAAACGGCCGAATCACGGATTCGGCCCTTGGCCGAAAACAACTGGTCCTGCTGATTGCCGTCGTTGCATCCCTGGCAGGACTTGTGGTCGGCTTGTCCGCGAACAAGGCGATCTGGGAAGGCTGGGTGACGGACCGGCTGTTCCAGATACGCGCCAACTTCATACATCCGGGCCAGATGCCTTCTTCCCCGGTGGCTGTGGTCGGTCTTGACCAGGCGTCGCTCGATTCAGAACGTCTGTCCCGCATTCCCCGGGTCCTGATGACCCCCGTGATGGCCGAGGCGGGGCAGGCGGTTCTCGACGCCGGCGCAACCGCCGTCGGATTTGATTTTGTTTTTGCCTACAGCGCCGACTCTTTCGTCGATCCCAGCACCGGCGAGGCACGTCTCAGTGGCTTTGACAGGCCGTTTCAGACGTTCGCTTACCGGAACAGGGGCAGGGTTTTCATTGCGCATACGGAAATCGGCGTTCCGCATCGCAGCTTTACCGCGGCGATTGGAGCGGGCGGCGTGCGGTCCGTGATCGTTTCGACCGACAATGACGGCATCGTGCGCAAACATACGCCGCAGTTGCCACTCAACGAGTCGCCGCATCTGATCGACGCCCTGCTTGGGGCAGCGGGATCGGATGTGTCGGAGGCCTTCGTTTCGATACCCGGATCGAGGCTGGCAACGTCACTGCCCTATATCTCCCTGATCGATGTTCTGGCGCTTAGTCAAAGCGAAGAAGGGCACGCCGAACTGAAGGAGTTTGCGTCAGGCCGCATCGTTTTGTTCGGCGGATTGTTGCCCTTCGAGGACGAACATCTCTATTCAGACCGGTTCCTGCCTCATGCCGCCTCGGAAGATGTTGAAACGGGACCTGGGGGAAGACCGCGGGTCCAGCCGCAGACGGCCGGTGTGTTCATACTCGCGGACGTGATCGGGGCAGCGCTGTCGGACCGATATGCCGTGGCGCCGCCCCGCGGACTTCTGACGGCGATGTCTGCGGCCTTCGCAATCGCCGGCGCGCTCGCAGGGCTCTTTTTTCCGTTGATGGTTTTGCCGGTCATTGCGGTCCTTGGCGTTGCAGCCGGTCTTGGCGTAAGCCTGGCGGGTCTGGAGGCCGGCATTCTCATTGCACCGGGTGTCGCACCGGTCAGCTGTGTGATGGCCATGGTGACGGCAGCCGTCGGCAAGATAAGTATCCTTCAACGGCGGCAAAGGTCGCTTGTCAGGCTGTTCGGCCACTACCTGGCGCCTGATGTGATCAGGCACATGGCGACATCCGAGCAGTTGCCCGAACTTGGCGGAGACACAAGGCATGTCGTGGTCGCCTTCATCGATATTGTCGGCTTTACGAAAATGTCCGAGAAATTGCCCGACCGGGACGTTGTTCGTGTCGTGAATGCCTGCTTTGACAGGATCGGGCAGACGATCACGAAACACCAGGGCTACATCGACAAATATATTGGCGACGCGATCATGGCGGTGTGGAATGCACCAAACACGGTGGACAATCCGGAAAAGGCGGCGGTCGATGCCGCGCACGAGATTATCGGCAGCCTCGATGACATCAGGAAGATCACCGGCGAAGCAGGACTGGATCTCAGGATTGCTCTGAATGCGGGTCCGGTTCTCGTCGGGGATATCGGCGGTGAGCACCGGCGTTCCTTCACCGTGATGGGCACGACGGTGAACACCGCCAGCAGGGTCGAATCCGTTGCCAAGGACAAAAAGGTCCGCCTTGCGCTCAGCCAGTCAGTGGCGGATGGGCTGCCCAAACGGTATCCGCTCCGGGAAATCTGGACCGGTCAGTTGCGCGGATTGAGCACGGATATTTCCGTTTTCACCCTGGATGTGCCTGAAATATATATGGAAAAAATTCAGAGCGCGAGCGAAGTGGAAAGCGAGCAACAAAAGTCGAATCTCGTTGAATTCCCCCGCTGAGCATATGGCGACGTGTTTCCGGCGAGCGCTTTTGCATCTGAAGGCCTCATCCGGCATGATCGGCCCTGCAGCTCAAAACAACGAGAAACTGCTGCAGCCAAGGTAGAGCGATGGTTCAGTGGTCGGATAACAGCAACCACGGTGCACACAGACCCGAATTTGACCGGACGGTAATCCGCCCTGCGGGCAAACCCGTGGCAGCTCCGGCTGCACCGGACCCGCCAGCGCAGCCGCGACCGCAGCCGTCCCGTGCAAAAGAAGACAAGCGCGCGACGTCTCCGTTCGTGATTTACGGGATACTTGCGCTTTCCTTCCTTGTCATCGGCGGCGGCATAGGAGGGATCGCTCATCTGATATCCTCCGGGGCGATTTCGCTGTCGGCACCGGAAGAAACAATCGTCAGGACCACCGGTACTCCGCCTGTCACGGACATCGAGGCAGACCTGGATGGCGGTGCTGACGATACCGCATCCCTGGACCAACAGCTTGAGACGGACAACGCCGACCAGGCACCGGCAACCGGCGATGACGCGGTTGAAGATCTGGATGTTCCCGCTGATCCCTTTTTCGATATGGCTGTGTCTGCGGTCATTCCGCTTGCCGGCGATCCGGTTCTTCTGAATGACGGTGCGTCGGCGGAACGCATACAACTGTCAGAACGCGCAATTCCGGAGAGTTCGAAATCCAGTGGCGTAACGGCCTTGCCGTCGCTGAGCGCATTTGTACTCGACAGCAGGATGCTGAACGACGATGGCGACCTCGTGATCCGTGCACCCGGCAGTGAGGCCGACTTTCAATTCGGCAATTTCGGCGGTGGTGAGGAATCCGATGGACTTGTCGTCGATGAACCGGAAGCGGACAGCGACGGCGGGTCACCGGATCTGCCGGTGTTCCTGAAACCGTCCACCGATACACTTGATCTCTATCTCACGGAGCGTCCGATCGGCCAGGGACCCAGCCGCATCGAACTGCGAAAGGCCATCGCGAAAACCGTACCGATTGAAACCCTGCTGAAAGACAACGGGTTTGATGCGGATATCTCGAAAAACCTTGGGGACTTTCTCAAGCAGGAATTTGAACGATCCGATTTGATCGCGGGCGACAAGATCGCTATTCGCGGTGTGCGCCTGCCCAATCGGCTCGGGCGAATCGGGGACTACTATCGGCCGGTGCAGCTGTCTCTTTATTCGGCGGAAGGCTATGTCGGAACCGCCGCCTATTCCGCAACACGCGAGGGGGAGGGATATGTTCACGGGGCGGATCCCTGGTTCGGAAAAGAGATCGTGCAGGAAAAGATCGCGGTCGATCAAGGCGGTGAGGCCGGAAAGACGCACCGGCTGATCGACGGCCTTTACGCAACGGCGGTTCGCAATGCTGTTCCCGCATCGATCGTCGGAGAGGCAATCGCCTATCTGGCACCCACCACCGATCTGAAGAGAGCCATAAAACCGGACGAACGTTTCACCCTTGTGTTCAGCGATATGGCGCGTGACGAAAAGCGCGGCGGTGGCAGGGTTCTGTTTGCCGGTGTCCGCACGGGAGATAACTGGTCGGTGCGCTGTTATGTTCTCAAGGCACCGGGAAACAGGGGGTTTGCCTGCGTGAGCGAGGGCGGCAAGATAAGCCTTTCCGGCGCCATGCTTGTCCCTGTAAAAGGCGTTCTGACATCGAAATTCGGGATGCGGTTCCACCCCATCAAGAAAGTGTCCCGGCTGCATGCCGGTGTGGACTGGGCGGCGCCGACCGGCACGCCCATTCGCGCCGCTTTCTCCGGCAAGGTCACCTACAAGGATGTGCGCGGTGGCTACGGAAACTTCATAGAACTGAGCCACAAGGACGGCATCACCAGCCGATATGCGCACATGCACGAATATGCTGACGGCATCGAACTCGGGTCGGTTGTTCAGGCCGGGGATCTGATCGGCTATGTCGGCACAACCGGACTGTCGACGGGCCCGCACCTTCATTTCGAAATCCGCCAGCGAGGCGAGCCCGCGGACCCGCTGTCCTTCGAAATGGAGACCGGCGCGGACGCCCCGCAATCCGTGGCAAGCAAGGATCTCAAGGCCTACCAGGGCGTGATCGGCGAGGTTCTTTCGGGCAGTCAATAATGCTGGTTTGCAACCGAATTTGCGGGCGCATCGCGAAATGGGCTGGTTTTACATGGCCGGCGTGGCTCGTTTCCAAATCAGACTGCTAAAAAATGGCGGTGCCGGAGCACCGCCAATGGGTTCGATCGTGCGTGTCAGGCGCCGCCTGTCGCAATCTCCAGTCCTTCGTCTCCCGCAGTGATCACGACAGAAGTCAGCTCCTCCCCGTTCATCTGCGCTGTCAGGAACGCTCTGGAGAGCTTGGGCAGGAGGTCATTGGTCAGGATATTGTCGATCATACGCCCGCCACTGTCCGGATCGCGGCAAAGCGAGACGATATGGGCGATGACATCATCCCCGAATGTCAGCTCCGCGTCCCGGTTCTGTTTCACACGCTTGACGATGCGGTTGAGCTGCAGGCGGATGATGAAGCCGAGCATGGATGGCGACAGCGGATAGTAGGGGATCGTGACGATACGTCCGAGCAATGCAGGCGGAAACACGTCCAGAAGCGCCGGGCGCAAGGCTTCCGCCAGCTCTTCGGCATCAGGTGCGTTCGGATCGGTTGCGGCAAGGTCCGGGTCACTGGAAACCGGGGCGTCCAGCATGTGGCTCGCCGCATTCATGATCGTTTCCGTACCGACATTCGACGTCAACAGGATCAGCGTGTTGCGGAAGTCGATCTTGCGGCCCATGCCGTCTTCCATCCAGCCCTTGTCGAAGACCTGGAAGAAGATTTCATGGACATCCGGATGCGCCTTTTCGACTTCGTCCAGCAGCACGACGGAATAGGGTTTCCGGCGGACAGCTTCCGTCAGCCGGCCGCCTTCACCATAGCCGACATAACCCGGAGGTGCGCCCTTGAGGCCCGAAACCGAATGGGCTTCCTGGAATTCCGACATGTTGATGGTGATCAGGCTGTCTTCGCCGCCATAGAGCGTCTCCGCGAGCGCCAGTGCGGTTTCCGTCTTGCCGACGCCGGAAGGACCGCACAGCATGAAGACGCCGATCGGCTTGTCCGGATTGCCCAGCTGGGCACGGCTCGTCTCGATGCGCTTGGCGATCATCGCCAGTCCGTGCGCCTGACCGATGACGCGCTTGTTCAGGCTGTCCGTCAGGTTGAGAATGGTCGCCATTTCGTCCTGCACCATCCGGCCGACCGGTATGCCGGTCCAGTCCGAGATGATGCTCGCAACGGCTTCATCGTCGACATAGGCATAGACCATGCGTTCGTCTTCCGGGATCTCGGAAAGCTCTGCGCGTTTTTCATGAAGCGCCGCCCGAATGGCGTCTTCGTCTTCCAGGTCGACGTCGAGGTCGAGCTCAATGTCGTCGATCGAGACCAGCGCCGGACCGTCATGTTCGGGATCCTCGATCTCCGCACTTTCAGGGTGAGGGGCGGGGTCGCCGCCCTTGAGCTGGGACAGCGCGGCGTTCAGCCGGCGTATCGCCGCGACGAGGCCGCGCTCACGCTCCCACTCTTCCTTGACGTTCTCAATGTCGCGTTCCGTTGCTTCTATCGCCTCGTTGAGCGCGTCAAGCTGTTCCTGATGCTCCATCCCGAGTTCGGTGTCGTTGGTGAGAGCGCTCTTCTCGGTCTCGAGAAATCCCTTGCGTGCGACAAGATCCGACAATTTGGCAGGCTGCGCTGCTTGCGAAATGTTGACCCGTGCAGACGCCGTGTCCAGAACGCTGACGGCCTTGTCGGGCAGTTGCCGGGCCGGAATGTAGCGATGGGAGAGCGAAACTGCCGATTTGACGGCACTGTCCAGTATACGCACCTGGTGGTGGTCTTCCATGGGGCCGAGCAGCCCGCGCACCATCGCAAAGCACTTTTCTTCATCCGGCTCGTCGACCTGGACCGGTTGGAACCGGCGTGTGAGGGCAGGGTCCTTTTCGAAATGCTGTCGGTACTCCGACCATGTCGTCGCCGCAACCGTGCGCAGCGTGCCGCGTGCAAGCGCCGGCTTGAGCAGGTTGGCGGCATCGCCTGTTCCTGCCGCCCCGCCGGCACCGATCAGCGTATGCGCCTCGTCGATGAACAGGATTGTCGGCACGATCGAGGCATGCACGGCGTCAATGACGGCACGGAGCCGCTTTTCGAACTCGCCTTTCATCGAGGCCCCGGCTTGCAGCAAGCCAAGGTCGAGCGAACAGAGCCGGGTTCCCAGAAGTGCGGGCGGCACATCGCCGGCGACAATCTTCTGGGCGAAGCCTTCCACGATTGCCGTCTTTCCGACACCGGCCTCGCCAGTCAGGATCGGATTGTTCTGCCGGCGGCGCATCAGGACATCGATGACCTGCCGGATTTCCTCGTCCCGGCCGACGATCGGGTCGAACTCCTCGGCGCGCGCGCGCGCGGTAAAGTCGACCGTGAACTGGGAAAGGGCATCCTCTCCGACGCCGCTTCCGGGGGCGGCTTCCGCGGCTTCTGCGCCGGGGGCGGCCGCGGTTTTCGGTCCCGATCCGTCGATCGGACGCGCACCGACTTCGCTTGAGGTCCCGGCAATCTTGTCCAGGTCGCGCACAAGCACATCGCGGTTCAGTCCCTCAAGCGCCGGCGAGTAGCTGCGGAACTGGCGCCACGTCGTCTTGTCGCCCATCGCGGCGATCAGGACATAGGCAGACCGGATCTTGTAATCGCCGTAGCGAAGCGTTCCTTCGAACCAGGCCCGTTCGAGCGCTTCCTGAAAAGGGGTCGCCATCGACGGAAGTTCGGTCTGGTTGATCTTCAGATCAGCGATGGCCTTTTGCAGATCGCCGTGAACATCGCCCACGTCAATTCCGAAGTGGCGCAGGATATGGACGAAATCCGTGTTCTCGTCGCGTGCGAGGTAATAGAGCCAATGCAGGATTTCCAGATGCCGGTGACCGGAACTCTTGGTCAGCCGCATGGCTTTTTCGAGACAGTCATAACTGACTGTCGTGAGTTTGTTGGCAACTGTTTCAACCAGAATGTCACTCATGGCACCGGCCTTTCAAATTGGAGACCTATTGATAAACGGTGGTATGCCGACGAACCGGGCGGAACCGGGTATCGGTCAACATTTCTTCTTCGTCGTCGCTTGTAGCTTGGTCCTCAGGAACGGCATCCACCGGCTTCAGCCAACCGATATGGCCGAGGGTCGCGGAACTGGTGCTGTCCATGCGGACGGAGGAGGCGCATCGCTTGGGAAGCGCAAGTTCAATTTCGTATTCGATCTCCAGCCCGAGATAGAAGTCGATGAGATCGAAAAGCTGTTCGGTCCAGGGATTGGGCCTTGTGCGCGTGGGTGGAAGAAACTTCCGGTATTCCTCCAGCGAACTGGTGAAAATCCGGATCCGGATCTTGTCGCTTACACTGTAGACCTTGGAGCCGACGATCGTGTCCATGCCAAGCTGTCCCGCTCCGCCGGGGCCCAGGCCGCCGATGCTGAGCTGGTCATCGGGATCAAGGTGCAGCCATGTGCCGACACACTGGTCGATTTCGACGTCCACGCCGAAGACGCCGGTGATCAATGCCTTCAGACGAGCCGCGCTCTTGACCTTCGTGGAGGTCAGACCCGCAAACAGCAGTTTCAGCCGGTCGTCGACCCGGTCGAGGTCCTGATAGATGGGGCTGCCGATGCCGATGCTTGATCCGAGGTAAGACAGGAACCGGTCATCGTCCGGGCGGTCATGCTGCACAATCGGCCGCGCGTCGGCCCAGGCTCTGAAGAAAAACTGAACGAAGCGGTTGTTGAAGACATCCAGAAATCGCGGAAAACTGTCGTCACCCTGCAGCCCGCGCACGATCGCCTCGTCGGTGTAGGCTGACGGCAGGGCACCGTGGGGCCCCAGCAGACCCAGAAACCTCTCAAGCAGAACGAGACCGTCATCGGCATCACGCGTGGCACGCTCGATCGTGGACGTCGCGAATTCGCCGGTCGGATCCTGTCCGAACCGGACGATGTCCTCCATTTTCCGGCGGCTCTTGCCGATGCGGGGAGGGGCCGGTTCATCGAGAACCTTCGGCCCCATTCCCGACTGCGCTCCGCTCAGTCCGGTCTGACCCTCAAGCATGCGCAGAACGGCCAGCAGATCATGGCCGCCCGGGTGCTTCTGCACGCGGTCGCTCAGCGCGGACAGCAGTGACGCAAATTGCTGTTGAACCGGAACCTCTATGCGTGCTTCAGCGACCGGTTCCTGCTCCTGCTCTTGATCATCCGGGAAATCCGGGACATCCGGCGCGGGCTGCGCTTCCACCTGCTCCAAAATCTCCTGCTCAACGGCCTCATCCGCATCTGCCGGTTCTGCTTCCGCTTCTGCCTCGTCTATCGCCGCTTCTTCCGCCTCGGCATCAGAGGGCGCTTCTATCGCGTGCGATGAAATCGCGTCGCCGGATATCTCGTCTTCAGTAAAGGGAACGCCGGGATCGTCGGGTTGAGCAACCTGTTCCTCTAGGTCGCTAATGTGCGAGTTCGGATCCGGGACTGTGTCTTCAGGTTCGGGTGGCGTATCCGGCCAGACGGAGGGTGCTGCCCCTACCTGCACGATCGTCTTGTCGGCAGGCAGCGGTTTTCCCTCGGGGACGACCTTTGTTTTCTGGTCGTTTTCGTCGGCGTCGCTCATAGGATCCCCTTTGCTCCGATCCTGGGCGGCCACTTCATGATTTCACCGCGTTCCGTGGTGGCGATCACGCATTGGGTGAAATGATTGATTGATGCGTATTCCGCGATGAAGCGATCCAGAACAGCGCCCATGAGAAACGCGCTGGCCCCTTCGAAAGCCTTGTCGTCAAGCGTAATCGTGACTTCGAGCCCGCGCGCCACGCCGGTTCCCGACTTTTGCTGCAGGCGCCGGACGACGGGCCGGGTCGACACCGAGCGGACCGACTGGGCCTGGCGATCCGAGGCATTGTCGGAAAGCGGGGCGAACAGGCTGAGAATGTCCCTGAAGGACCGGCCGTCCTGACCGGCAGCATCGTGCACCAGGCCGGTATGGTTGAGCGCGAGCACGTTGATCAGCCGCCATGCAATGGCCCCGGCGTGGCCTTCCTCTCCAAGCCGTTCATTATAGGAGATGAGCGGCGGACGCGGCTGTGTCGGACCTGCGACGCAGTCGACCTTCAAACTGATGTCTTCAAGTATGCGGAAGTCGCCGATCGACGACTTCTCCGGGTTCGTGCCGACGGGAAGCTCCGCCGCCAGCGCCCGGTTGGAAGCCATGACCTTCAATGAGAGTTCCGCCAGGCGCTTGTTGCCGCTTTCAAGGAGCGCGGCAGCCTGTGCGCCGCTTGATATCATGATGAATGTTTCCGTGCCGATATAGGAACTCGGCTGCATGCGTCTCAGCTCGCTGGAGGATTGCCGGCGCGGCAGCCGCCGGATGGTGTAGAACCATTCATGGCCGGCTTTTTCCGTGTCGGGCGCGACGCTGTAAAGCGGTTCCACGGAACGCTTTTCACCACCGGAGAAATGCGCGTTCACCTCGGTAACGGAGTGAACTTCGTAGTCCAGGGGCCGGGTGCGATCGGTGATGACAGCGAATTCGTGCTGCCCCTTCTTGATCGGAACGCGGTCCGTCGCGCGTTCGAACAGATTGACCGCGGGTGCCGTGTGGAGCGCGAAAATCTTGTCTTCGACATGGGATGGCAGACGCGAGTCGGCTTCGTCGAAAACAAACACCACCTCAAACGACTTTGCCTTCACGCGGTCGAGATACTTCCGCAAACCTGTCAGCCGGAACCCCAGGAAGCTGCGCGGAAAGTTGAAGTAGTCGCGCAAGTGGTCGAAGCCGACGAACAGTCTTCTGTCGTTGCGCAGCAAAGCGTCGTTTTCGTCGAAACCGAGCTGTGTGACTGCATCCACCGGAAAGCGCTGGAGCGTTGCCTGTCCGAACGCATCTTCCGTTCTCAGGTAAACCGCGATCGTATGACCGAAAATCTGCTCATAGACCTTCGCGGCAAGATCAAGCGGGCCGACAAGCTGGATCGGCAGTTCGTCTATGCGGCATCCGGAAACCTGGTATTCCGGTTTCTTGAGCGCGTCTTCTTCCGAAACCTCAAGCTCCGGATCTTCCGCCATGCGGTGGGTCAGCTTGATTGCAAGGCCTGCGCGCACGCGGCGGTCCTCGGCCATCGCGGCTCCAAGGCCGGACACCTGGGCGGCGGAACTCAGATACCGCGCACCTGTCAGTTCCAAGGGCGTGAGTGTGATGGGCGCGCACAGCGTGAACCGGCACCTGACCTCTCCCCGGCGCTCCCGGAAAACCGCTTCCATGGGGGCGTGCCGGTCGATCTTGATGCCGGTGCGCAGATTGGCGTCGCCATATTTGGGCGTAACGCGTGCAAGCACCATGGACGGGATCGGTGCGAGGGCGGAGGGATAGAGCTGTTCGAAAAGGTTGGAAGTGAATTCGGAAAACTCGTGTTTCATCTTCAGCTGGACGCGGGCCGCCAGAAACGCGGTGCCTTCCAGCAATCCGGACAACATCGGGTCGGACCGGTCTTCCAGGAGCCCGCCCAGTCGCTCGGCAACGGCCGGGTAGGATTCGGCAAATGCGGCGCCCTGCTCACGCAGATAGGTGAGTTCCTGATTGTAAAGGTCCAGAAATTCGCGGTTCATGCAGTCGCCCCGATGATCTTGATGCGTCCGAATGCCGGGTCGACATCCGCGATGAATTCACTTCCGATGCGAACAGGATCGCATCGTATTTCAGCCTTGATCAGAAACCGTACCTTGAAGGTGTCGCTGTCGATAGAGTCGTCCCGGATGACCTGGAGCGTGCGCGGATCCATGCGCGGTTCGAATCGAATGAGGGCGTCGCGGATATCGTCCGCCAGTCTTTCGATCTTGATGGTATCGACGACATGAACGGAAAGGTCGGGCAGGCCGTAATTCAGAATTGAAGTCTGGACTTCAGGGAAATCGGACAGGTCCTGTGTGGAATTGAGGTTCACCGTGTTCAGCAAGGCCTGAAGATCACGCCGCACCTCCGACAAGAGTGTGTGCTCCGTGACGCCGTAGCTTCTGGAAAGCCGTCGTCCCGACTTGAGGCTGCTGGTCTTTCTGTCTTCTTTCTGGCGTTCTTGCGCAGCCTTGTAGTCCGGGTCGTCCATAGCGCGGAAGGCCCACATCAAAGGCGCGTGAATCTTCACAGTTGATTTTGCCATCGGCAATGCCCGGGAGGTAGCTGCTGTCAAGGAAGTCCGGGAGGCGGAAAACGCGATGCGCCTTCAATTTCAGATTTTCGCCCCAAAAAAGAACGGCTGCCACCTGCGTGGGTGGCAGCCGTTTCGGCAAATGCCTTACTTCTTTTCGTTCGCTGCGATATCCCAGGCGAACTCCGGTGTTGCACCCTTGGAGCCGTCCGGCTTCTGTTCGGTGTACATAATCTTGTATTCACCGAAGTTGATCGAGCAATTGTAGGTGACCCGGTCTTCGGCTCCGCTGCCGCCAGTGGAGAAGCTGGAGATGATAAGGTCTTTCATCTCGATCTTCAGGTACTCGAGCGGGTTGTCGCCAGCGGCCTTGCGGCAAACCAGTGTACCCTTCGGGATGTGCTTGCCCGTTGACAGGTGCTGCAGAAGGGCAGTCATTTCCTTACCGACGAACATCACCAGGTTCAGGTCCTGAAAGTGTGCCTTGCCGCCGCCGGAACCGGAACCCATGTGGGTCGTGCCGGACTGGGATGCACCCCAGGACCAGGACAGAATGTCGATCTCATCCTTGTGAGTCTTGTCCTGAGATTCGCCTTTGATACCTTCAAGTTTCAGAAAACAATCAACCTTAGCCATTTTAATAAATCCTCTTTGTGTTCAGGCCGGTAATTCGCCCGGCACTGGGTTTCCAATACTTGCATCTAACTCAGACCTTCTGGCCCGAACCCCTGAGAGCTTTCGCGTCTCTTTTAGACCTCCACCCGGTGTCCCGGGTTGCACCCTTTCGGGATGCAGGCCATTCGGACGGGCAGCGCCCGAATGGCTGTCTTGTCGATCAGTTTCCGTCTTGCGGAATGCGTGAG
>JBCBUA010000166.1:0-12991 GCA_039818365.1 Pseudomonadota bacterium | reverse complement strand
GTTGCGGGCAGCGCCGCGCCACCTGCGAGGCCGACGGCGGCAACGGATGCGCCGTATTTCATCTGGCCGAGAACGCGCGCCAGCATGGCGCCGCCGACAGCGTCTACGCACCCGGCCCATGTTTCGGCTTCCAGAGGACGTTTGACGGTCTCGTTGACGTCGTCGCGCGGAACGATTGTGCTTGCGCCGAGGGATTTCAGATAGTCCCAAGTGCTTTCGCGGCCCGTCACGGCGGCGACTTCATAGCCGAGATTGGCGAGGATGGCCGTCGCCACCGAGCCGACGCCGCCGGCAGCGCCCGTAACCAGAACCGGCCCGTCTCCCGGCTTCAGGCCGTGCTCTTCCAGGGCCATGACCGCAAGCATCGCCGTAAAACCGGCCGTGCCGACGGCCATGGCGTTGCGCGTTGAAATCCCTTCGGGAAGCGGAACCAGCCATTCGCCCTTCACACAGGCCTTCTGGGCGTAGCCGCCCCACCAGACCTCACCGACGCGCCATCCGGTCAGAACCACCTTGTCGCCCGGCTTGTACCAGTCGTCAGAGGATTCCAGGACCGTGCCGGCAAAGTCGATGCCGGGCACATGCGGGTAGTTGCGCACCAGACCGCCGCCCGGACCGACGCACAGACCGTCTTTATAGTTCAGCGTGGAGTATTCGACGGCAACGGTAACATCGCCTTCCGGCAAGCGGCTGTCGTCGAGCTCCTGAACCGAAGCGGAGGTCTTGCCTTCGTCGTTCTTTTCAACGAGGAGTGCTTTGAAAGTCATGGTCAAACTGCCCTGTTAGCTGGTGTTTTCCGTCATCGTCCTGGCGTCCTCGCGCAGAACAAACTTCTGTATCTTCCCGGTCGCCGTTTTCGGCAACTCGGTGAAGACGATTTTCTTCGGTCTCTTGAAACCGGCCATGTGCTCCCGGCAGAAGTCGATCAGATCGGTTTCCGAAAGCGTGCTGCCGTCCTTCAGCTCGACGAAGGCACATGGTACCTCGCCCCATGTCTCGTCCGGCAGGGCGACGACAGCTGCCAGTACGACATCGGGGTGCCGGTGGAGAACGCCCTCCACTTCCACGGAGGAGATGTTCTCACCACCGGAAATGATGACGTCCTTCAGCCGGTCGCGGATCTGAACGTAGCCGTTCGGATGGCGCACGGCGGCATCGCCCGATTTGAAATGACCGCCAGCGAAAGCGTCTGCCGTCGCCGCGTCGTTCTTGTAGTAGCCCTTCATGACGGTGTTGCCGCGAATGACGATCTCGCCCTGGGTCTCACCGTCCATCGGGACCGGTGCACCGGTGTCCCGGTCGATGACATCAACCGTTTCAGTCATCGGGAAGCCGACCCCCTGCCAGGACTGCAGCTCCGCCTGCTCGTCTGCGCTGAGGTCTTCCCATTCCTCGCGCCACAGGCACTGGACGACATGGCCGTAGGTTTCCGTCAGTCCGTAGACCTGCATGACTTCGAAGCCGAGTGCTTTTGTTGCTGCCAGGACGGTTGCGGGAGGGGGTGCCCCCGCCGTCATGATCTTCACGGGTGCTGAGAGCGGCCGCCTGTCTTCCTCCGGCGTGTTCACCAGCATCGACAGAACGATCGGTGCGCCGCCGAGATGGGTGATCCCGAAGCGGTCGATCAGGTTGAAAACGGCCTTGCCGCTGACCTGGCGGATGCAGACGATGGTGCCGGCCGTCAAGGTCATGGTCCAGGCGTGGCACCAGCCGTTACAGTGAAACATCGGCACTGTGTAGAGATAGACCGGGTGGCGTGGAAGCTCCCAGGCAATGGGCGTTCCCATTGCCATGAGATAGGCGCCGCGATGGTGGTAGACGACGCCCTTGGGCCGCCCGGACGTGCCGGACGTGTAGTTGAGCGCCAGAGCCTGCCATTCGTCTTCCGGGCCGGTCCATGCGAAATCGGGATCGCCCCTTTCGACCAGATCCGAATAGGTCTCGGTGCCCAGCCTGTCGCCGCCAGGTCCGTCAGGGTCGACAATGTCGACAACCGGCAGGCTTTTGCCGTTCAGCTCAAATGCCGCTCTGACGACGCCGGAAAAGGCCGTGTCGGCAATCACCAGCCGGGCGTCGCTGTGATCGAGAATGTAGGCGACGGTTTCGGCTTCCAGCCGAATATTGATCGTGTTGAGCACAGCCCCGGTCAGCGGGACGGCATAGTGAAGTTCAAAGAGTTCCGGCGTGTTGGCGGCGAGGACCGACACGGTGTCGCCCTGGCCGATGCCCAATTCGGTCAAGCTCGAGGCAAGCCGCTTGACGCGCGCCTGAACGTCACTCCAGGTGAGACGCAGGTCATTGTAGACAACCGCCGTCCTGTCCGGGAAAATCGCCGCCGTGCGCTCCAAAAAGGACAGCGGCGACAACGGCACATGATTGGCCGTGTGCCTCGGGAGCGCCTCGTAGTGTTCCTGCATCGCTATCCCCCCTGATTGGTGAACGCCGTTTCCCAGACCGTAGCCGAGCGCATGCCGTGGGGGGTGTCCACCTGGACCTTGGTGCCGTCGTCCCAGTGGGTCATCCTGACCATGCCGATGGCGACATTTGTGCGAAAGTCGGGAGAATAGGCGGCGGAGCTGACGGTGCCGACCTGTTTGCCGCCGGCGATCACCGGCCACAGATCATCGCAGGACGGAACCGGATCACCGTCGATGGCGATGCTGCGGATCTGGCGGACCGGACCCTCGACGGCCACGCGCAGCAGGGCGTCGCGGCCGATGCAGCCAATGGCCTGCTGCGTCTGGCAGAACTTGCCGAGCCCGCATTCGTGCGGCGTGTTGTTTCGGGTCATGTCGTTGCCGTAGGACAGAAGCTGGCCTTCGATCCGTTCGATCAGGTTGGGGCAGCCGGCGCGAACATCCAGATCCTCTCCCGCCGTCATCAGCGTGTCCCAGATGGGTTCGCCGAGATGCGACCCGTCGACATAGAGCTCGAACCCGTCCTGTTTCGAATAACCGGACCGCGCGAGCACCAGCTTGTGACCCTGAAAGTCGACATAGTCGTAGCGGAAAAAGCGGATCGACCGGATCTTTTCCCCGAAGACCCTGGCGACAAGCTCCTCAGCCTTGGGGCCCTGGATGGCCAGCGGCGAGACATCGGGTTCGTCGACATCGACTTCCAGCCGCAGCGCATGCGCAAGTCCCTTGATCCAGAACAGCAGATCGCTGTCGGCGACCGACACCCAGAACTTGTCTTCTGCAAGTTTCGTTGTGACCGGGTCATTGAGCATGCCGCCGGTCTCGTCGACCATGGGCGTGTAGTAACACTGCCCCTCGACCATGTTGGACAGGTCGCGCGGGGTGAGCATTTGTGCCAACCGGGCGGCGTCCGGCCCCCAGAGTTCGACCTGCCGCTCGCAGGACACATCCCAGACCTGAACCTTGGACTTCAGGTGATGGTAATCCTCTTCGACGGAGTTGAAGACCGTCGGAAGCAGCATGTGATTGTAGACCGTGTAGGCCTTGACACCTGCTGCCTGTACCCGGCGCGAAAACGGCGTGTTGCGCGTGCGGCGGGAAATTGAAAGAGCCGGGACCTGCATGCCGGAACCTCCCTATGCGGCCTGCTCGGCGGCAGGACCCGACCAGTCGATCTGACAGATCTCGGCGCTGCGGCCGTCGAAATCCCAGACCCGCCCGTAAGCGCGAACGCGGCCCTGGGTTGCTGTTGCGACTGTGATGTCGGGACCCATCCAGTACTCGGTGTTGGTCACGACGATGTCCTCGTCCGGATTGCCGCCCGGAACCGGCTCGATTTCGCCCTTGATCGCCTTGCCGACAATCAGGCGGCGCTTCTTGCCTTCGTTGGTGTAGGACACCGGCGCCCGCTCCGCGCCGAGGAATTCGCTGACCAGGACCCGGAACAGCCCGGTCGTGCCTTTCGCCTGCCCTGAAAAGATCTTCAGCAGGCCGTCATAGGCGGCATCGCTGGCGCGTTCGTCGATATAGGCGGCCGCCTTCCAGTTGCCGCGCGCCATGAGGCCGGGGATCTCCAGCACGAGACCGACATTCAGTCCCGAGAGATCCTCACCTTCGTAATGGCCCTCGTCGATGCGCACGCCGGCCCAGGCCTGACAGTAGCCTTCCGTCGGCGCGTGTTTTCCAAGTGAAACGACACAGGGGCAAAAGACCGTGCAGTTGCAGTTCAAGATCAATTCACCGCGTATGGCCCATCCGGACATCAGATTCCTCCGTTCGACAGTTCTAAGAGTGACAGGACGCCGACTACCGTCCCGGAAATGATGAGAAAGACGCCGAGTGGTGCGCTGATGCGGTCACCGATCTGCGGCAGCTTTTCCAGCGTCATCAGCAGCATGGCCAGACCCATGAAAGCCAGGTTCATGGTTCCGGCAACGAAGGCGAGCAGCATCAGCGCCCAACAGCAGCCGAGGCAGACGGCGCCAAGCCGGAGCCCGAGCCGGAATGCGCCCATGTGGCCGGGCTGCCAATGGGCGAAGAAGAAGGTCATCGGGTTCTGGCAGGCGGTCAGGCATGCATTCTTCAGGCGGCTGAACTGGTAGGCGCCGGCCAGTAACAGCAGCAATGCGTTGAGGATGCCGGATGTCGAACGGCCAACCGCGTCGAGGAGTTGAAGCTCCGCGAGCTGCACTTGCAACAAGGCGGCCGGAACCGCAAAACCGATCCAGATCACAAGGTATCCGGCGACCAGCACCGCAAGCGAGGTTCCGCTGGCCGCCTCCGTGTAGGTCATGTCCGAATAGGTCTTGAACGCCGGAAACGCCGTGGGCGCCATCATGGCAAGCGACATGAGCGACCACATGGCCACCGCGGACCCGAACCCGGCATCGGCAACGCTCTGGGTGCAGAGTGAAATCAGGTAGGCGAGCCCGAACTCAGCCGCCGGGTGCGGCGCGGCAACGGGCATGTGCGTGGCAAGGAGCAGTCCCCATGCCGCAAGCACGCTGCCGAAAAACATCAGCCACAGTGTTCCGTGGCCGGGCAGAAGACGTGTCAGTGCCTTCACCCGCTCCTCCCATTTTTTTGGTTGCGCTACGCTGCGCTTGTGTCTTTTAAAAGTCAAACATTTAATTGTCTGACATTTGTTTTTTTGCAATTGACCGACCAAACACGGCCATTTAGGTTGTCAGCGATCAAACCTGAGGGCATGCGAGGGCGTTTTGGCGATTGAATTCGACACGATTCAGAAACAGGGACTTTCTGTCCAGATCGCCAATGCCATTCGTGACGCCATTCTGGAAGGCCGGCTTGCGGGCGAGGAGCGCCTGCCAAGCGAAGCCGACCTTGCCGAAAGGTTCGGTGTGTCCCGCTCGACCGTACGCGAAGCGCTCAAGCGCCTCGCGGCCCAAAACCTTATCCGGAGCGAGCGCGGCTCCTCCGGGGGGGCTTTCGTCAATCGTCTGACCTGGTCCGAGGCCCAGGACAATCTCGTGACCACGACGCGCCTTCTGATCGGCATGAACGACATTCCGCTCGAAGACGCGATCGAGGCCCGGTTTTCGCTGGAGGCCGCGGCCCTGCCGCTTGCGGCCGATAAGTGCGAGGAGGCGGATCTTTCGGCACTGCGCGCGGAAACGAGCCGGCAACGGGACCCCTTGACGAGCGATGAGGAATTCTGCGCGTCGGACGTGACGTTTCATTCGACGATCGCGCAGTCGACCGGCAACCCGTTGCTGGCCTTTCAGTTGTCCGCGGCCTTCGAAGCGATGCAGCCGCTGATGAACATGCTTGTCTACCGTCTGCGCGACCGCGAGCGGATCGCCGACTATCACGACGCGCTTCTGAGTGCCCTGAAAGCGCGGGACAGCGCCGCGGCCGCGACCAGCCTCGATCAGCTCTGCGCCTATACCAAGGAGCTCGCCGCGCAGCGGCGCAAGCCCAAGACAGGCTAGGGTCCGCCGTGTTTCACGGGTCAGAGTGTTGCCGGAAATGTGCGCGCAAGAGTTGCTTACCGGAAGCTTGTCAGTAAAGAGCAATTTTTTACGAAATGTAATTCGTTGCTCTTAACCAATAATTTTCACAATTCACCTAACTTCAATGCAGACCGACAGAGTTGCGGCGGGGAATATCGTGAATACTGCGTAGTAGTGTTGCCGCAGTGAATTGATCCCGCCAGAGTATAAGCGGCGTGGTAAGAGACAATGTGGTTGCGTAAACAGTCTTCTGCTTTTGCGGTATCGGTATTTTTGCTGGCGGGCTGCCAGTCCGGGGATCTGGCAAATCTGTCGACATTCGGCGACAGCGCCGTATCGAAAGATCTTTCGAAGGTTGCCTACTATCCGGATGACGAACTCCTTCAGCTTGCCAAGGTGCAGTTCAAGGAAAAGAATTACGGCCAGGCCTATGCCATCTACAAGCGGGCGGTCGAGGTCTATCCGAAAGATCCTGTTGCCTGGATCGGCTATTCCGCGTCCGCCGACATGATCGGCCGGTTCGACAATGCCGATATCGGGTACAAGCGCCTTGCACGGATGATCCCGAACCGGCCCGAATACCTGAACAATGTCGGCTATTCCTACATGTTGCGCGGCAATCTGGTGTCTGCACGGCGGTACTTCCTGAAGGCTTATGACATCGACCCGAACAACCAGACAACGGCAAACAATCTGGAACTGCTGCGCAACAGCACATCTTTCGCCAATCGCGGCTAGGCAGGGACACCAGCAACGTGAACAGCCCGAAGATGACAGGCGCGCCCGACACCCCCTCCCACGACACGGTCAAGGCCGCTACAGCCGGCAAGGACCCGTCGCCCGTGGCAGCCTTCCTGCAGCGCAATATCCGCATCCTGGTCGCCCTCAATGCCGTTTCGGTCGCGGTGACCGTTCTCTTGTTCGTGGGCCTGTTCTTCTCCTGGTCCGCAACGGCGGAACTCAATCAGATCCGCCGCCAGCTTGATGGTCTTCAGCAATTCGAAAAGCGCATATCCGGCAATGTCGCCCTGATGAACACGGGCGTTCAGAACCGTCTGTCAAAAATGGATCAGCGTCTCAGCCAGATCCAGTCAGGGGTCAGGCTGATGCGGATCGAGCGCGGCGACTCCGATATTCCGGTCGACAATCTGAAAACCAGGGTCGATGAGGATATCGATTTCTTTCACTCGTCAACGGCGACCGCGATGTTCTCACCGGCCCTGTCGGCCCAAAGTGTCAATCGTTTCGAGAGCGCGCGCGGGACACCGCGCGTCTCGTTTGCGCGCCCGCCGGCTCAGACGCAGGGGCCGGCCCAGGGTTCTGCGTTGTTCCGGCGCGTTGTCACCGCCGATGGCAAAGTCCGTTACGAAAAGCGGTAGGGATCGCCCGGGTGCCCTCTAGGGTACGGCCTCATTTATGAGTCCGTAGCCTCGTGTCTGGATGGCGTCCCGAGCCGTCAGTCCTCGCCAAAACCCGACACTCCATCCCAGTCGCAATTCTCCATGGATCGCTTACCCGGGCGCGGATCTGACCCGGTTCCGCGACCAGATACAATTTGTACTTCAATTTTTAGGTGTATTGCGGTTGAATTCGAGAGATCAAATACAGGACTTTCAAGTTTAAGTCGCTAACGAGACCTGCGTTAATGAAGTTTCGGTTCAATCATTTTCAGTTTTAGGTTTTTTTTCACGAGCCGTTAATCGTCAGCGACTTAGTATTGATTGTCATGCGGCGGGGGCTCTTTCAATATCTTAGGTACTTTTGCTAGGATACGAAAAGAAGATTCACGTCGGTCGTGTTAAAAACTGCGAATTCTGAAGACGAGACCTGACGTGAAGATATCGTCCCTATTGACAATAGTGATCGCCCTGATCGGCATGAGCCTCGCGGCTCCCGGTGCTGCCCTGGCACAGGTCGACGAAATGACACTGGTGGTCAACGGGGGCAGCGTTTCCAGAGTGACGATGCAGCCCGGAACCACCCGGACCGTCAGAACCAATCGCAAGTTTTCCGATCTGGTCGTCGGCAATCCCGAAACGGCCGACATCGTTCCGCTCTCCGAACAGGTTCTTTATATCCAGGGCAAAGCGCCCGGCCTGACCAACATATCAATCTATGACGCATCGAAAACGCTGCTCGGCGTCATCGAAGTGAGGGTTCAGCTGAATTTTGAAGACGTTGTCCGCGCCATCCGCGCGGTTGCGCCGACGTCTCTCGTTTCCGTTTCAAACGTCGGCAACAAGATCCGGCTGAGCGGTTCGGTGAACAATGCCGTGGAGCTGACAAAGGTTCTGGAAGTCGCGCAGCAGTTTTCAGAGGCCCCGGTCATCAACGCACTCAGCGTACGCAGTCCCCAACAGGTCGCGCTGGAGGTTCGCGTGCTTGAAGCGAGCCGTTCGATCGGCCGGGATCTGGGGGTGAACTGGGTCGGCCGGTCGGACAATGGTAATGTGAGCACAAGCGGCTCGCGCGTTCAGGTGGGAACCAACGATGACGGCGGTCTCGTCGCGCTGCTCGGAACCGGCGCCAGTGTTGCGCAGCAGGGGGCATTGCCCTTCGGCACCCTGATCGGCAAGGTCCTGGAAACGGCGGGGATCCGGATCGATACCATTATCGATGCGCTGGAGGGCAAGGGTCTCGTGCGCCGGCTGGCGCAGCCCAATCTCACAACGATCAGCGGCGAAACCGCCCGGTTCCATGTTGGTGGGGAAGTGCCGATCCAGACGGCGGTTTCGAATGCGGGAGGTGTTGCCTCGTCGACCGACTACCGACCGTTCGGGGTCCGTCTCGAATTCGTGCCGACGGTTCTCGATGCAAGCCGTATCAACCTGCGTGTCATGACCGAGGTCAGCGATATCGACAATTCGATCAATGTGAACGGCAATCCCGGTTTTACCTCCCGGCGCGCGGAAGCCGTGATCGAACTGAAGGACGGACAGAGTTTTTCCATCGCCGGTCTTCTTGAAAATGTCGACACACGGGATATCAGCCAACTCCCGTGGCTGGGTCAGGTGCCTGTTCTTGGCGTGCTCTTCCGATCCACCAGTTTCCAGAAGCGTGAAACGGATCTGGTCATCGTCGTGACGCCCCGGCTGGTGCGCCCCGCGCGCCCGAACGAGCCTCTGGCGTCGCCGCTCGACACCACGAGGCCAACGAATGACGTTGAGATGTTCGCGCTCGGCCTTCTGGAAGTGAACAAGGACATGCTGCGCAAATACAAGGAAGGCGACGGTCTCATCGGGCCATACGGCCATATCGTCGATCTGGAACTCGAGGATGGTTATGTTTATTCCAAGAACTGACCGGCTTCCGGTTTTCGCGGCGCTCCTGTTTCTCGGCGGGTGTGCCGACTATATGAGCCACAGGGACACTGTCACAGTCGGTGCCGGCAGCGCCATGCAAGCCAATATCGGCATTCACACCGTGCAGCCCTTCCCGAGACAGGCCTATAACCCCAATCTGCCGACGGACGGGCAGACCGCCGTCAACGCGCAGGAACGCTACCTGACGCCAGGCGACAAAGATGTTGTGACCGGCGCCGGCTCGGAAGCTGCGATCAGCGGCGGTTCCTGACGCGTTCCGAATTCCGACGATCCCGATTTTGTGTGACCGGGTTGCGGGGCTGTCGCGCCGATCAAAATCCCTGAGTCCATCTGCGCCATGGTAGCGCCCTGTCGAAAATGACGATATCCAGGATGCGTGCAGATGCAAAAGTAGAAATACTTATCCATATATCAGAGTAGTCCGATATATGGATAAGTGGTGCGACAACCTGTCTTGTCGTGCACCCGAAGTCTGACATCCTCCGCCCAACGCGCCGGCAGCCCGAGATTGCCGGGGCGCATTGGGAGGATCAAATGACACAAACCGTCATCCAGGGAGCCATGATCTGGAACGGTGTCGCGGACGCGGCATTTCCGGGAACCGTTGTTGTTGAGGAAAACCGAATAGACAAGGTCATCGAGGGCACGGATCTGCCGTCTGGCCTTTCGGCGAATATCATCGACGGAAACGGCATGACTCTCATGCCCGGCCTTGACGAGGGCCATTGCCATCCGAGCTTCACCGGAATATCGGAACCGACCGAGCTGGGCCAGCTCTGTCCGGAAAAGCACATGCTGCTGACGGCGCAGAACCTGAGACTTCTGTTAAGCCACGGTTTCACGTCCATTTTCGAAGCCGCGTCTGCCAAGCCCATGCTCGGCGTGACCGCGCGGGATGCGATCAACGAAGGCCTGATTGACGGGCCGCGCATGATGGCCGGCAGCCCGGAGGTGACGACGACGGCCGGGCTCGGTGATGAGCGCAAGCGGCACATCTACCAGGAAAGCTTCGGTCTGGTGGCGGACGGGCCGGATGAAATGCGGCGCGTTGCCCGCGAATGCGTGCGCGACGGTGTCGACGTCATGAAAATCAATATTTCCGGTGACGAGTTCGTCAGCCATGCGCGGGCTGAAATCACACCGACGGAAGACGAGGAACTGGCGGCTTTCGTGAAGGTTGCCCATGCCTTCGACAAGATGGTGGCCGCCCATGCCAGATCATCCCAGAGCGTGAAGATGGCGGTGCGCCACGGCGTGGATTGCATCTACCATTGCGACTTTGCCGACGAAGAAGCGCTCGACATGCTGGAAGGTGCCAGGGACCGCATCTTTGTCGGCCCGGCATTCGGACTGGTTCACAACAGCACGCGCGAAGGCGATGTCGTGGGCCTGACACGGGAGGTGGCCGAAAGCATGGGCCTGTTCCGGAAATTCGAGGCAACGTGTGCGACCTATCACGAAATTCGCAAGCGCGGTGTCCGCGTTGTGGTCGGAGGCGACTACGGATTTTCCGTCACACCGATGGGGCAGAACGCCCGCGACATTGAGCATTTCGTCCGCTATTTCGGCTACTCGCCAGCCGAAGCGCTGCGCTGCGCAACGCATGTCGGCGCCGAGCTCATGGGCCGGAGCGACGACCTGGGCCTCGTCAAGGAAGGCTACCTCGCGGATCTGATTCTGGTGCGCGGCGACGTGGTTGAGGACGTCTCGCTGCTTCAGAAACAGGACAACCTGGCCATGATCATGAAGGACGGCGTCGCCTGGAAGGATCCGCGCGAGAGCGGTCTCAGAGCGCCGGGCCTGATCCAGGCCGCCGAATAGACACATCCGAAAATCTTTATCCACGAACGCATTATTACGGAGGAGAAAATGCGTATCAGAACGATTGTGGCCGCGGCCGCATCCCTTTGCCTGTCCGCAAGCGCAGCGCTGGCCGACTATGACGGTGTCCCCAGAACGTTCCTTTGGAACCCGGGGTCCGTGGACATTTTCGATGCCGCGGAATTCAAGAAGGAGGGGCCCTATGTCATCGGGTTCTCCAATGCTTCCATTTCAAATCCCTGGCGCGTTGCCATGCTTCACGGGATCGAGGCTGCTGCCGAGCGGCACGCCGACAAAATCGAGCGATTCATCATCACGGATGCAAATGATGACCCGTCCAAACAGGCTGCCGACGTGCAGGATCTGATTGCCCAGGGCGTCGATATTCTCTTGATCAGTCCCGCGACGGCCGAGGCGCTCGATCCCGCGGTGCGCCGGGCCAAGCGTCAGGGCATCCCGGTGGTTCTGGTGGACCGTCAGGTTTCGTCCGACGAAAACTACATCACCTTCGTGACGGCATCCGACCAGGCGCTGGGCCGCATTTCCGCGCAGTGGCTTGCGGAAAAGCTCGGCGGTGAAGGCAAGGTTGTCATGCTCGGCGGGCTGGCCGGTGCCTCGCCCGCGGAAAACCGGATCAAGGCCGCGATGGAAGTCTTCAACCAGTTTCCGGGGATCGAGGTTCTGGAAACGCAATACACCTCCTGGTCGCCCGCGAACGGCAAGACCATCATGTCGGCGCTGATCCAGAAGTATGGCGACGAGATCGCAGGCGTTTGGGCAGACAGCGGTCTGCAGGGCTCCGGTTCCATCGAAGCGTTCCTGGCCGCCGGATACGAAGCCGGAAAGATCCCGCCGCATACCGGCGGTGATTTCAACGCGATGTATCAGCTCTCCGTGCAGAACGACGTTCCCATGATCGGTATCGATTACCCGCCCGCGATGGGTGCCGAGGGTTTCGAAGTGCTGTTCGACGTGCTTGACGGCAAGGGAATTCCGCGCCGGATCGAGGTGAACCAGCAGGTGGTCGTCTCTGAAGGCCATGAAACGCCCTCCGTGAAGGCCGATGTATTCACCGCCGACTATGCGCTGATGGACAAGCCGGGCTCGGTCATCATGTCGTCGGGCGTCGGCGCGGATTACGACCCGGCAACCTTCACCGCAAACTATCCAAAATAAACCTCAATCCGGGCGGCTCCGGCCGCCCGGAAACGGAAGATCGGGGAGGAGAGCCAGCCATGTCTGAGCCGGTACTGGCCGCGCGCGCGCTGTCAAAGTCGTTCGGGCCGAACGAAGTTCTGAAAGGAATTGAATTCGACGTTCACGCGGGCGCATCCGTGGCGCTTTGCGGCGAGAACGGCGCGGGGAAGTCGACCCTCATCAAACTGCTGACAGGTCTTTATCAACCGACATCCGGGCATGTCGAATTCAACGGAAAACGGGAGGCCTGGTCGAGCCCAAGGGCGAGCCTTGATGCCGGGATCGCCGTTGTGCACCAGGAGTTCTCCACGATCGGAGCGCTGAGCGTTGCGGAGAACATCTTTCTCGACGCCGAACCCCGGACCCGGTTTGGCCTGATCGACCGGAAGGCGCTGGTTGCCCGGACGGAGGCCCTGCTGGAAAAACTGGGCATTCATCTCTCCGCCAGGTCTCTCGTCGACGATCTGAGCGTCGCCGACAAGCAGATGGTCGAAATCGCAAAAGCGCTTCGATCGGACGCCAGGGTCCTCATTCTGGACGAGCCGACGGCGGTCCTGTCTCAAAACGAAACCCGGCATCTCTTCAAGATCATCAGCGAGCTGCGGGCACGGGGCCTCGGCATCGTCTATGTGTCGCACCGTCTGGACGAGATTTTCGAGATCTGTACCGACATCACCGTCATCAAGGACGGCGTGGTCACCTCCCAGGGGCCGGTCACTGGCTATACGCATGACACGGTGATCGCGGCCATGGTCGGGCG
>JBCBUA010000165.1:0-13019 GCA_039818365.1 Pseudomonadota bacterium | reverse complement strand
AGACCGGCAGGCCGTTGCGGCCAGGGAGAGAGATAAGGCCAGGCGAGGGCACCTGAGAAGGTCGCATGCACGCCGATGCCAAGGTTCCGGCTGGCAGCCAGCGCCAGCTTGACCTGGTCTACCGCCCAGGCCTGCCGCGCAGCCGGGTTGCCCCGGACCTCGGGCGCTGCAAAACCATCAAAGGCGGTGTCGTAGGCCGGATGGACGGCCACAAGCTGACCCTGGAGATGGGTCGACAATTCGGTGATTTCGACACCGTTCTCTTTGGCGCGACCGGCAAGATCCTCGCAGTAGGACATGGAGCTGGCAGCCTTGGAAAGGTCGATCAGGCGGCTGTCCCAGCTGGGTATCTGCACACCTGCATAGCCGCAATCGGCGGCCCATTTGGTGATGCTGTCCCAGGAATTGAAAGGGGCTTCGTCGCCGGCGAACTGAGCAAGGAAAAGAGCGGGGCCCTTGATGGTTTTCATGATTGTCTCCCGTTACCGGCAAGTGGTTGGAAAAAGGGCCGGGATCCCATCGCACAAGACCCCGGCCAGGTTGGTGACCGTTCTTAGAACGGCGAGTCCGGGAAGTAGTAGCTCTCGGCATTGTCACGGGTGATCAGGGTCGCACCGAGGATATAACGGCCGGCAACCGGTCCGTTCGACTTCACCGCGTTCACGGTCGCATCCATGGCGGTTGCGATCATTGCGGGCGGATAAAGCACGTTGACCGGGATCAGTTCATCGCCATCCATGATGCCCTTGATGATCTCCTTCATGCCCGCGCCACCGACAACGAACATGCCGTTGCCGTCCCGGCCGGCCTGCTTGAGAGCGGCCACCACGCCGATCGCGATGTCGTCGTCCTGCGCCCAGACGGCGTCGATATCGGGAAAGCGCGAAAGGAAATCCTGCATGACCTCGAAGCCGTCGTCGCGGTTCCAGTTGGCATGCTTGTGATCCAGCACGTTGATCCCGGACCCTTCGATTTCCGCCATGAACGCGTCGAAGCGTTCATTGTCGATGACCGTCGGAATGCCGCGCAGAACGACGATGTTGTCCCCGTCCTTCAGGCGGCCCTTCATGTACTGTGCCGATACGCGGCCGAGTTCCGGGTTGTTTCCGGCGACATAGAGATCCTCGATTCCGGGCTGGCTGAGACCGCGGTCGACAACGGTGATCCAGGCACCCGATTTCTTCACGTTGAGAACCGGATCGGTCAGCGGCTCCGATTCAAACGGCAAAACCACGAGGGCGTCGATCTGGTGAACGGACACGAGATCCTCAAGAGCGCTTGCCTGCGCACCCGGGTCGGGTGAGTTGACGAGGATCAGATCCACATCCGGGTGAAGCGCCTCCAGGCGTTTTTCGGCCTGTTCCGCATGCCAGTTCATGCCGGCTGCCCAGGCATGGGTGGGCGTCGGATAGCTGACGCCGATCTTGATCTTGTCTTCGGCAGCGGCCGGGCCGGCAAAGGCCAGCATGCTTGTCACGGCCATCATGCCAAGTGTTGTTTTCCAGAGCATTGTTTCCTCCTCAATGGCTTCCGTTCGGACGCACCTCTCCCGTCCGGTGCGAACCGGTTCTTTGCGGGGGACGGACCCCGATGGGTTGAAATCAGAACGTCAGGTCTTGGTTTTCTTGCCGAATTTCCAGTCACTTCGCTGCAGGAGAACCGCCACGATGATGATCAGGCCCTGCATCGTTCCGTTGAGATAGTTCGAGATCATGTCGGTGAAATTCAAAATGTTGCCGATGGTCGTCAGAATGAGCGCGCCCAGGATCGTGCCACCGATCCGGCCATAGCCGCCTTTCAGAACGGTGCCGCCGATGATCACGGCGGCAATCGCCTCCAGTTCCCACAAAACGCCGGTGGACGCCGAGGCCGACCCGAGCCGGGGCACGTAGATGATGGTGGCAAAGGAAACGCAGAGACCCTGGATGATGTAGGTCAGTGTCTTCACGCGGTCGACATTGATGGCCGAGTATTTCGCGACCGCCTCGTTGGACCCGATCGCGGTGCAGTAGCGTCCGAACGCGGTCCGGTTCAGGAGCAGCCAGCCGCAGATGGCGACGCCGATGAACACCCAGACCGGGAAGGGCAGCCCCAGAAAACTGTCGTAATAGACCGGGCGGTAGGTTCCGCGAATGTCGAAGTTGAGCGACAGGGTCCCGCCGTCGGCGAAGTAGGTCACCAGCGAGCGGTAGATGCCCATTGTGCCGAGCGTGACGATGAAGGCCTCGATCTTGCCCTTGGTCGTCAGGGCGCCGTTGATCCAGCCGGCACCGATCCCGAGCAGGATCGCGAGCCCGCATCCGAGCAGGACTGTCGGAACGCCGGTTCCGAGCGTTTCCACCGCATTGTTCATGACAATGATCATGACGCCGGAAATGGCCGCGGCCATTGAGCCGACGGACAGATCGATGCCGCCTGCGGTGATGACGAAGGTTGCCCCCACCGCAATAATGCCGATAAAGGCGGAGCGGGTCAGAAGGTTCGTCAGGTTGCCTTCGCTCGCAAAGGCCGGATTGAGCAGGTATCCGATCACGCAAAGCAGCAACAGGGCGAGGGCAGGGCCGAGCGTCTTGAAGTCGACAGCGACCTTCTTGGCGGCTTTTGCCTCTCCGTCTTCAGATGCGGTCATCATGGTCAATGGAGTTCCTCCCGTTTCAGCCCGGCGGCGTAGCGCATGATTTCGTTTTCGTTGATGTGGTCGCCGGTCAGGACACCGGTAATCTGGCCCTCGCGCATCACGGCCACCCGGTGGCATATGCCGATAATCTCCGGCATTTCAGACGAGATCACCACGACCGAAACGCCTTCGGCGGCAAGGGCGGCGATGAAGTGGTAGATCTGCTGCTTGGTGCCGACATCGATCCCCCGTGTCGGCTCGTCGATGATGACGATCTTCGGATCGCATTCCATGATCTTGGCAAGCAGCAGTTTCTGCTGGTTGCCGCCCGAGAGTTTGCCGACGATCACATTCGGATCGCGCGCGCGGACATCGAAGCGGCGAATGGCGCGCTCAAGGGCTTGTTCCTCCGCCCGTTGGTTGACCGCGAAGTTCTTCACGAATTTCGGCAAGGCGAACAGCGTCAGGTTCGGCTGCATTTTCTTGTCGAGAAGCAGTCCTTTCTCCTTCCTGTCCTTGGTCAGGTAGGCAAGTCCTGCGTCGCGCGCCTTGGCCACGGTCATCGCAGCCACCTCCTGCCCGTGGAGACGGATGGTGCCGCTCTCGATCGGCGCAAGGCCGCAGATGGCTTCAAACACCGCTGTGCGGCCGGAGCCGATCAGGCCGGAAAACCCGAGAATCTCGCCCTTGCGCAGGCCGAAACTCACATCATCAGCGCCAGGGGCCTTCAGGTTTTCAACTTCCAGAACCAGGTCCGCATCCACGTCCGCTTCGTGCATGGGCGGATAAAGATCGGACAGTTCGCGCCCGACCATCATCTGCGCCATCGTGTCCGGGGTCAGATCGCGGGAAGGGCGCGTGTCGATCCACTGACCATCCCTCAGGATCGTGATCCGGTCGGCAATCGCCTTCACCTCGTTGAGCTTGTGGGAAACGAAGACTATCCCGACGCCACCGGCTTTCAGCTTTTCCACCTGCCGGAAGAACACGTCGGTTTCCTCCTCCGTGAGCACGGCGGTGGGTTCGTCCATGATCAGGATACGGGCGTTGCGGCTGACGGCCTTCACGATTTCGACCATCTGTTTCTGCGCGATTGTCAGGTCGGAAATCCGGTCCGAAGGCAAGATGTCGAGACCGATCTCGTCCAGATACGTCTGCACGGTCCGGCGCATGCCGGCACGATCCAGAAATCCGCGTGAACGTGTTTCCCGTCCGAGAAACACGTTTTCCTCGACCGTCATCTGTTCGGCGAGATTGAGTTCCTGGTGAATGAGCACGATGCCGAGTTTTTCCGCGCCGCCGTTCGGCGGCAGAGCGGTCGTCTTGCCGTCCAGGCGGATCTGCCCGGACGTTGGATCGTGGAAGCCGGAGAGGATTTTCATCAGCGTGGATTTTCCGGCGCCGTTTTCGCCGATCAGCGCGTGCACTTCACCGGCGCGGACATCCATGCTGACGCTGAACAGAACCGGCACGGGCCCGAATGACTTGCTGATATTGACAGCTTCAATCACCGCCGCCGAAGCGGACGTCGCGACATCCATCTGAAGGTCCTCCCAAGCGCCTTTGATCTTGTTTCACGCTGGCGCGATAATTTTCGTGTAAACGTTTTCATCAGCGATGTAAACCTTTACATTTAGGTTTGTAAACCTTTTCATGAATCAGTTCTGTCTATATACAGCAATGAGTACGTTGAATTTCATGCACTTATCGGCGTGCATGGCGCAACGCGACAGGGATCGTTAAATGAGCGAACCGGTGGATCGTCCGGCGACTATCGAGGATGTTGCAAAACTTGCGGGCGTCTCCATCGCCACGGTGAGTCGGGCGCTGCGCTCACCGGAGAAGGTCGCCGAGAGCACACGCAAGAAAGTCACGGCTGCCATTGCGCGCACCGGCTATACCGCAAACGCGATGGCGCAGAACCTGCGCATGCAGCGGTCCAAGATGGTTCTCGTTCTTGCATCGTCGATTGCCGATCCGAATTTTGCCGGCATCCTGACCGGGCTTGAAAAGGCTGCCAATGACCGGGGATACGGCGTCCTGATCGGCAATACGGAGGGAACCACCGGCCTGGAGCAGAACTACCTGCGCTTCCTGTCGACCGGCATGGCCGACGGGCTGGTTCTCCTGACCGGTCACATTCCCGTTGCGGGCGAACCGAAAACGCCCTTGACGACGTTGCCGCCGATCGTCGCCACGGAGCGGCCGGTCAACAATTCGGAAATCAGCTATGTCGGGGTGGACGATGTCGCCGCCTCCAAAATGGCGACCGAGTATCTGATTTCGCTCGGCCATCGCAAGATCACCTTCATTTCCGGTGGACGCGCCGACATTCGCAGTGACCTCCGACACGAGGGCTATTGCCAGGGACTGAAGGAATCTCCCGAAGCCCTGCGCGACTGGCGCGTCGACGGCGACGGTACAAGCGAAAGCGGCCGCGCGGCCGTCGAAAGGCTGTTCATCAAGGACGACCTGCCAACGGCGTTCTACTGCTTCAACGACAACACTGCCATCGGGGTGATCTCGGCACTGCAACTGCGCGGCTACCGGGTTCCGGAGGACTTCTCCGTTCTCGGGTTCGACGATATTCCCTTTGCGAGCAACTTTTCACCGGCGCTGACAACCATCCGGCAACCCCGGCAGCGCATCGGCGAGAAAGCCATGAACATTCTGCTCGACCGTCTCGCCAACCGGTCGCTGGAATCGCATTCGCATCGTCTCCACGGGGACCTGATCGTCCGGGAGAGCTGCGCGGGGGTTGCCAGAAAACGCGCCTGAGCAGGCGATCAAGCACTGAGCGTGTTGCGCACCAGGGACGTATCCTGGATGGTCGCGAGGATCTGCTCCGTCACGGCGCGTGTGCCCATGTCTCCGCCGAATTCCATCGGTCTCAGGGCATTTTGCGCAAACCCGGTCTCAACAGCTGCATTTATCAGCTCCGCGGCGTCGCCCAGGGCTGGCTGATCCAGCTTCTCCGACAGATAGTCCAGCATCAGCGCGCCGCTGAGGATGGCAGCAAGCGGATTGGCCTTGTCCTGGCCCATGATATCCGGCGCGCTGCCGTGTGCCGGCTGGAACAGACCGACCTGATCGCCGATCTCCGCACAGGCAGCCATGCCCATGCCGCCAACCAGGCCACCTGCCAGATCCGACAGGATGTCGCCAAACATGTTCTCCGTGACCAGCACGTCGAATTCCCAGGGCTTGCGCACGAGATCGAGCGCCTGTGCGTCAACATAGTTGTAGCCGACCTCGATATCCGGGTGCCTTTCCTTGACCTCGTCAAAGAGCTGCCGGAAGAAGGCGAGGGAAGTGAAGACATTGGCCTTGTCGACGCAGGTGAGTTTGCCGGACCTTCCGCGTTCACGCCGCTTGCGGGCGAGGTTGAAGGCGAATTCGTGCAGCTTCGTCGTGGTCTTGCGGGTGATCCTGAGAATGTCCTGCACCTCGTCGTCATTGACAACGAGACTGCGATTGTGGGTCGCTGCCGAATAAAACAGGCCTTCCGTCGATTCCCTCAAGATGATGAGATCGATGCCGGATGCACGCGGATCCGCCAGCCGTTGCGGCGCGTTCGGATAGGCCTTGACCGGTCTGACGCCGGCATAAAGACCGAAGGCATCGCGCAGCCTCAGATGCGGAGAAATCTCGGTTCCGTCCGCATGCCGGATCGACGGCAGGCCAATCGCACCCAGAAAGATCGCGTCAGCGGCCTCTGCGCGTTTTTCACCGTCGGCCTCGATATCGCGGCCTGTGTCCCGAAAGTAACCGGCACCTGCTTGTATCTCGTCATAGACCGGTATGGATTGTCCGGTTTTCTGCAGCGCGGATTCGACCACGGCCATGGCCGCTTCGGAAACATCCACGCCGATGCCGTCGCCTTTGATCAGGGCAATTCTCATTTTTTAGGTCCTCAAGTCCACTCAACATCAAACCGGTTTACGACCTGATTGATCTGGTCTTCATTCAGGGCGGTAGCATTTGCGCCGCGTAACAGCAATGCGAGTTTAGCACTGGCTTCAAGCTCTTCCATCGCATTTACGGCTGCTTCCAGTGTCTTGCCGGCGACCACCGGCCCGTGGTTGGCGAGCAGCACGGCCGCGTGTTTCCCGGCCAGTCCGCGCACCGCTTCGCCCATCGCCGGGTCTCCAGGTACGAAAAACGGAAGCAGTCGGACCTTCCCGAGGAGCATGATCCCGTAGGCCGTCAGGGGAGGAAGCACGTTGTCCGGGTCGATTTCGGGAAGAAGGGAAAGAGCGACCGAGTGACAGGAATGCAGATGCACGACCGCACCGGTCTGCTGCCGTGTTTCGTAAAACGCGGCATGGAGCGGTATTTCCTTGGTCGGCTTGTCCCCGGATAGGAGCGCGCCTTCTTTCGAGATATGACTGATACGGACCGGATCCAGAAAGCCCAGTGACGAGCCGGTCGGTGTTACCAGCAGACTGCCATCGGAGAGCCTTGCCGAAATATTGCCGGTTGAGCCGTGCGTCAGGCCCCGTTCGAACAGCGATCTTGCGTAAAGTGCCATTTGATCCCGCAGTTCCGCGATTTCGCTCATGCACGGCCTCCCAGCACCGACAGTGCTTCGCCGAAGAAGTCCGGCCCTCCGAAGTTGCCAGACTTGAGGGCGAGCAGAAGCTCGCTTTCGGCAACCTTGAGCGCAGGAACGCCCGCCGCAATACGGGGCCCGATCTCCAGCGTGTCCGCACGAACACCGGAGACGACGGCACCGGAGGTTTCGCCGCCCGCGACGACAATCCGTGTCACACCGGACTGGGAAAGGGCTGCGGCAAGATTTGCAAACAGCCGTTCAACCGCCTGGGAACTCGCCTCTCTGCCGTATTGGCTCTGCGCGGCAGCAACGGCTTCAGGCTTCGCGGAGGAATAAAGCAGCGGCGCGGTGTCCTGCTGCAGTGTCCACTCGACGAGTTCCTGAAGCGACAGTCTGTCCTCCATGATGTCGGAGGCGGCCAGTTCCCGGCTCGGGGCCTTCGCCTTGAAGGTCGCGACCTGTTCACGTGTGGCGATCGAGCAGGAACCGGAAAGCACCACCGCCTTGCCGTCATGTCCGTTCCATCCGGTCACACCGTGCTCCGCTCCGAAATTGCCGGGCAGCCCGAGCGCGATGCCCGATCCGCCGACAACCAGTTTCCGCGTCCTTGCAGCGCGCCCGATCGCGTGAAGGTCGTCATTCGTGATCGCATCGGCAATGACCATCGACCTGTCGGCCGCGATTTCCAGCGCAGCGTCCGGGTTTGCACGCAGGCCGGACAGCGGAAGGTGCGAAACCGGCCAGTCCGTCTGCCTGGCGAGAACGCGGCGAAGATCGGGATCCCGCATTGGGGTCAGCGGATGGTTCTGCATCCCGCTTTCGCTGAGCAGCGTGTCGTTGACGAACAGATGCCCCTGGTAGACCGTCCGCCCGTTTTCGGGAAAGGCCGGGCAGACCAGAACGCGGCTCTCGCCGAGACGTTCCGCGAGCGCGGATGCGACCGGGCCGATATTGCCTTCGTCGGTTGAATCAAAGGTCGAGCAGACCTTGAACACGATCTGCGTGCAGCCCTGGCCGACAAGCCAGTCGCAGGCCTTGAGCGCGCTTTCCACGGCCTCGGCGGCAGGTATCGTCCTTGACTTCAGGCCGACGACACCGGCCTCGATGTCGCCCTCCGGCGCGCGCTTGGGAATGCCGACAAACTGGGCTGTCCGCATGCCGCCTTCGGACAGCGTCAGCGCAATATCGGACGCGCCGGTAAAATCGTCTGCGATGACACCAAGTTTCATGACTTGATCCATTTCTGCGGGCCGACGTCGAGACGGATGACGTGATCAGGCCCATGCGCCGGGAAGAGATCACGCACCAGCGGATCGTGCCCCGGCACGACGAGCTTGTCGGAACTTGCAAGCTTTCGAATGGTCTGGAAGCCCTGGAGCATGTCGTCCAGATCGACCACGATCGGGAAGGGCTTCGCTTCCAGGAAATTCTCGTAATAGTGCGATGTGTCCGACGCCAGGCACATCCAGCCGGCCTGGGTCAGAACGCGGACCGCCTGGAGTCCCTTGCTGTGACCGCCCGTGTGATGAACCGTGACGCCTTCCCGGACCTCACCTTCGCCTTCGTGGAAAACCACGCGGCCCGAATAGAGCCGCTGGACCGCTTCGCAAATATGATCCGCGGTGAACGGGGCCTTGAGAGTCCCGTGGCACATGCACGGGCCGGTCGCATAGGCCATTTCCGCCGCCTGCAGATGGATGGTGGCGTTCGGAAAGTGTTTCAGGCCGCCGGCATGGTCATAGTGGAGGTGGGTGACGATGATGGTGGTGACCGCTTCTGGAACGATCCCCAGCGGTGCCAGAGCCTCGACGGGATTGAGCCTGACGGGGCGCCCCCGCCGGTCTCCCTCATCCTGGTCATATCCGGGGTCCACGAGGACAATCTCATTGCCACGTCGCAGCACCCAGATGAAATAGTCCATGTCGTGTGGCAGGTGATGGTCGTCATCAAAAAGAAAACTGTCCTTCCGCGTCCGTGCATTCCGGTCTGCATATTTGACGGCAAAAACTTCCCAGGGCGTCATGAATTCACCTTCGAATAGGTCGCAACGGACTTTTCCGCGATCATGGCAGAGACCTGGGCATCGAAGCTCAGAAAATGCGGTGTCTTCAAATGAACCTGAAAGGCCTCGGCATCGTCATAGATCTCGTAGAGAAACACCTCGCCGGGCCTGCCGGGATCCGTGCAGACGTCGAATTGATGGCAACCGGTCTCTTCGCTGAGCGAGGCCTTTGCGTTTTCAAGCATCAGGGGCATGAACGTTTCGAACATCCCGTCCCTGATCTGAAAGCGGACTGTAACTGCATACACCTGTCTTTCCTCCCTATCGGAACAAGTAGACCATACCCATCGACACGAAGGGAAGGTAGGTGACAGCGAGAAGGGCTGCGATGGCCGCGAGATAGAGATGCGCCATGTTGCGGGCGATCGACAGGACACCGACGCCGGAGATCCTTGAGGCAACATAGAGAGTTGCGCCGACAGGAGGCGTGAACAGGCCGACGGCCACGTTGCAGGTCATGATGACGCCGAGATGAACCGGATCGACACCAAACGCCTTGGCGGTCGGCAGAAACAGTGGCGCCGTCAGCAGGATGGCGGGCACCGGGTCGAGAACGAGCCCAAGCACAAGCAGGACAATATTGACCAGGAGCAGGAACATCCACGGACCGCTGGAGAAGTCCTGGACGAAGCCCACCAGGATCTGCGGCATCTGTTCCAGCGTGATCAGCCAGCCAAGAACGGTTGTTGCGCCGATCACCACCATCACGACCGAACTGGTGACGAAGGAGTCGACCAGGAGCCGTGGCAGGTCCCTCAGCTTGAAATCCCGGTAGACAACGGTGGTTACAAACAGGCCGTAGACAACGGCAAGCGCTGCCGCTTCGGTCGGCGTGACCCAGCCGGTGAAGATGCCGCCGAGGATCAGGACCGGCATGAAAAGGGCCGGGGCCGTACCGATGAACGAGCTTGTCAGCTCCTGCAGGGTGGTTGTGCGTCCGCCCGGATCGCACTTGCTGGTCTTGCCGACATAGTAGCAGACCGCCATGAACATGGCGCCGAACAGGATGCCGGGGACCATACCGGCAAGAAACAGGTCCGCGACCGAGACATTTCCGACAAAACCGTAGATCAGCATCGGGATCGAAGGTGGGATAATGATACCGATGGTGCCGGCTGCCGCGACAAGCCCGGCCGCGAATGCGGTGTTGTAGCCCTCCCGGGACATGTTCTTGATCATGACCGACCCGATGGCCGCGCTGTCCGCGATGGCCGATCCGGAAATGCCGCCGAAGATCATCGAAGCGCCGACAACGACCATGCCGAGCCCGCCGGCCATGAAACCGAAGGCGGCACGCGCGAAGCCGATGATACGCAACCCGACACCGCCCCGGCTCATCATTTCGCCCGCAACGATAAAGAGCGGGATGGCGAGGAAGTGGTTCGGTTCAACCCCGCCGATGAAGTTCAGGAAAAGCGCCTGCAGCGGATAGCCGAGGTCGAAGACGATGATGGGCAGAACAGCCGTGATCAGGATGGCCCAGACCAGGGGAATGCCAAGGAAAACCGTTGTCAGGAAAACGGCGACGACAAAAAGCAGGATCATAGCAGCGCCTCACCACCGTCAGAATGGGTCGCGTGGGGAACGACAGGATTGCGAATGTCGAACACCATGTTGAAGAGATGGAAAATCAGGGTGAGCGTCATGCCGACGGGCATGGAGGCGTACAAAAGCCCGACCGGCCAGTAAAGAACGGTCGTCTTCTGCGCCCAGGTATGCACCGAGATGTTGTATCCGGTATAGATCAGGCTCATCAGCAGGATGGCGATAATGACGTCGATGGCGATCGAGAGCACGCGCTGGCCCCGATACGGCATCAGCCGTTCGACGATTTCCGTCACGCGCATATGCGCGCCACGGGCAACAGCCGCCGCGCAGCCGATGAACGTGCTCCAGAGCAGCAGGAAGCTGGTGACCTCAAGCGACCAGGCCAGGTCGAAACCGGCGAAACCGCGCAGCGAGGCATTGCAGAACACCAGGGTGACGATCGAAAAACCTCCAATCATGAGGCACACGTCGACCAGGTGGCTGAGCCAGCGCAGCACAGCCGGATAATGATCTCGGTAATCCAAGGGACTTCTCTTTTTGTAAAAAGTGCCGGAACCAGTCCGGTTCCGGCCAGTCAATCCGTGAGGTCAACTCTCCGCAGGTCTGAGCGGCCGCTTTTCGGGGAGTTGACCTTTCGCCCTGTCAGTTCTGCGCCGGCAGCGCTTCCCTGATGGCCGCAGCATCGGAAAGGATGTTGTCGACGGCTTCCGCGCCATAGACGTCCTTTGCTTTTGCGTAGACCGGCTGCACGGCTTCACGGAACGGACCAATTTCCGGAACGCTTACCTTGGCGCCTTCCTCGGTCATTTGCGTCAGCTGGCTGTCGACCGAGCTTTTGACGAGGTTGCGGCTGAAGGTTGCCGATTCCGCGGCCGCTTTCAGCACGGCTTCCTTGTCTTCATCGGAGAAGGACTGCCAGGTCTTTTCCGCGATGGTCAGCGGCAGCGGGCTGTAAACGTGGCGGGTCAGCGTGATGTTTGGCGCAACCTCGTAGAACCTCAGGGAATTGATCGTGTCGACCGGGTTTTCCTGGCCGTTGACGATGCCCTGCTGGATCGACAGATAAACGTCGGTGATCGGCATCACCACTGTCTGGAAACCGATTGCCTCCATGGACCAGCGGATCATGTCGTTCGGGAAGACCCGCATCTTCATGGATTCCGCGTCGGTCGGGGACGTGAGCGGCTCATTGGTGGTGAAGCTGCGGAAGCCGGCTTCCCAGGTCGACAGGACGCGGAACCCTTTTTCCGGCAGTTTTTCGAATTCACCCTGCAGCCAGGCCGAGTTGTCGTAAAGCTCCCAGCCCTGCTCGTAGGTGTCGACCAGGAAGGGCATGGCGGTGAGGTTGAGGGACGGCAGGTGCGTTGCATAGCTGCCGGTCGCGGACACGGTGAAGTCGATGCCGCCAAGCTGCAGCAGTTCGATTGCCTTCGGGTCGTTCGCGAGCTGCCCGGACGGGAAGATCTGCACTTCGTAACGCCCGTCGGTGTACTCGGCGACTTTCTCGGCAAACAGCTCCGCAGCGGCCTGGCGCGACCCGCCCGGGTTGTCGGTGTGGCTGAACCGCAGCGTTTCCACAGCAAGGGCGCTGCCGGCACCGGCGACGACGATTGCCGCGCTCAGAAACAGGCGGCTCAGGGATTTCTTGTCAAGCATTGGGTCTCCTCCCACGATCGGATTTTAGATCGTATCAATTTGCACATTTGTTTGCGTATACGTAATTCAATCCCTTGTCAACTCGGCCCGGCTCCCGTATCACGAAAGGCAACAGGCCGCCGCCGGAAGAGCGGGCAGCGGCTCAAAAGGACTGCTATAAAGTCTTGTCACAAGGGGAGAAAACCGATGGTCGAAGGCAAGGACACCTTGCGCGTTGCCTGCTTGGGAGCCGGCTATTTCGCCCGGTTTCACTATGAAGCCTGGCGGAAACTGCAAAGGGTAAGGCTTGTCGGTGCGTGTGACCGGGACCCGGAAAAGGCAAAGGCGACGGGCCTGTCCGCATTCGAAGACCTGGACACGATGCTCAAGATGGCCACGCCCGATCTGCTGGACATCATCACGCCGCCGCCAACCCATTTGCCGGCGATCAGGGCGGCAATCGAAAAGGGTGTCCGCGCAATCATTTGCCAGAAACCCTTTTGCACGTCGCTGTCCGAAGCGCGCGAGGCGGCCGATCTTGCGGAAAAAGCGGGTGTCGCCCTGGTCGTGCACGAAAATTTCCGCTTCCAGCCCTGGTATCG
>JBCBUA010000164.1:10150-13081 GCA_039818365.1 Pseudomonadota bacterium | reverse complement strand
GTCTCCGGCGGTGCCGCTCCCGCCCGAAGATTCGTTGCCGGTAGCGGAAAAATCGCTGCCGCCCCCGCTGATCCTGGCGGTTGCCGACACATCCGTTCCCTGAAGCTGCGCAATCACGCGTTCCACGGGCCCGCCGGGCGCGAACTGGATGATGATGAAGTTGATGGCCATGATCCCGACGAGGGTCGGTATCATCAAAAGGACACGGCGTAGGATATAGGCGCCCATGGGGTTATTTCGTTCCCTTTTCCTTTGGACTTATCAAGCGCACTGAAACTGCCACACTCAGAACCTAACCGGCTTTGCCGATCTTTTCCGCTTTTTCCTGGTCTATCCACCAGAGATCTTCCACCGGAAAGAAATAGCGTGGCGTGACGTCCGGATGTCCGAACATGTCCCATACCGCGACGTTATGCACAGGTTTGAACCATTGCGGCACCCAATAGTGGCCCGATCTGAGGACGCGGTCGAGCGCGCGCGCCGCGACGACCATCTCCTCGCGGGTATCGGCTGCCAGGGCCTTGTCGATCAACGCATCGACAACGGGATCGGAAATCCCGGCGATATTATAGGTGCCCGGAGTACCCGCGGCCTTGGAGCCCCAGGACGTCCGAATAGACTCAGAAAGGGTGGCCTCCAGGGAGTATCGGCGCGAGCAAATGTCGAAATCGTAGTCGTTCAAGCGCGACTGATACTGCGCCGCATCAACAAGCCTGAGGCTGGCATTGACGCCGAGCCGCTCGAGATTCTTGATGAACGGATTGATGATCCTCTCGAATGCGGGCGTATTGTTCAGAAACTCGATTGTCAGCTGCTGACCATCCGGACCAACGAGTTTGGTTCCCTGACGCTTAAAGCCCGCCTCCGTCAGGAGGTCGTTTGCCTGCCGCAGCAAGGCCCGGTCATTGCCCGAGCCGTTACTGACCGGCTGGGTATAGGCTGTTTCAAACACGCTCTCCGGCAACTTGTCGCGATAGGGTTCCAGGAGGGCGAGTTCGTCCGGCCCCGGCAGTCCTTCCGCCTTCATGTCGGAGTTTTCGAAAAACGACTCGGTGCGCTGATAGAGATCGTAGAAAAGGTTCTTGTTCGACCATTCGAAATCGAAGGCATAGCTGAGCGCCCGGCGGACGCGGGGGTCCTTGAACTTTTCCCGCCGCGTGTTGATGAACCAGCCTTGCGCGCCGGAAGGACGCCCGTCCGGAAACTCCTTCTTGACCACGCGTTTGTTCTGCACTGCAGGGAAGTTGTATTCCGTCGCCCAGAGCTTGGACCAGAACTCTTCGCGATAGGTCATTTCACCTTTCTTGAAGGCCTCAAAACCGATCTGGCGTTCTCGAAAGAACTCGACGCGAATGATGTCGAAGTTCTTCTGTCCCTTCAGGACGGGCAGGTCATTTCCCCAATAGTTCTCGACCCGGTGATACTCGACATAACGCCCGACCGCGTGCTTTCCAACCTTGTAGGGGCCCGAGGACAAAGGCGATGTCAGGGTGCTCTGCTTGAAATCGTAGGCGGTGTAGTAACGTTTGGAAAAAATAGGCAAAGCGGCCACAAGAAGCGGCAGCTGCCGTGACTGATTGCCGGAGAAGTGAAGCGCCACGCGGTGGTCGTCCAGAATCTCGGCATCCTCAAGTTCCTGGATGTTCTGGCTGATCTGCGGATGGCCGTCTCCCTTGAGCAGCATCAGCGAAAAGGCGACATCCTCCGCCGTCAGCTTCGACCCGTCATGGAACCGCGCTTCCGGCCGCAGATTGAACGTGTAGGTGTTGCCGTCTTCGGAGACTTCCACCGTTTCGGCCAGCAGGCCGTACATGGCGTCCGGTTCGTCATAGGCCCGCACCATCAGCGTGTCGAAGCACAGTTCCATGCGCGGCGGCGCATCGCCCTTCAAGATGAAGGAATTGAAGGTGTTGTAGGTCAGCGTGTTCTGATTGTAGTACCAATAGGGCGCCTGGAAAATGAAAGTTCCGCCCTTGGGCGCATCCGGGTTGGCATAGTCGAAATGGGTGAAATCCGGACCGTATTTCAAATCGCCGAATACCGACAGACCGTGTCTGGGTTTTCCGGCCGGCGACACACCGGCCCAGGCGGTGCCAGCGCCGATCGGCAGTGTTCCGGCGAGCGCCGCGGCACCTGTCAGCTTGAGAAGCTGTCTTCGGTTGGGGGTCGAAACGTCGCTCATTTCGCCACCCCCGTCTTTTCGGCTTTCGCTTCGTCATACCACCAGATGGTCGGGAAGCCGTGGGTGAATTCGGGAATATTGTCCGGGTGCCCGAAGCGGTCCCATCGCGCGGTCCTGTAGGTATCGATATACCATTGCGGAATGACGTAGTTGCCGTGCATCAGCACCCGGTCGAGCGCCCGCGTTGCAGCCACCAGCGTGTCCCGGTCCTCTGCAAAGATCACCTTTTCGATGAGAGCGTCGATGCCCGGGTCCTTGATCCCCGCGTAGTTGTAGGACTGCTGCTTGTCGGCAGCTTCGGAGCCCCAGAAATCGCGCTGCTCGTTTCCGGGAGACAGGGACTGCGCCATGCCGAGCGTCGTCATGTCGAAGTCGCGGCTGCGGATCCGGTTAATATATTGCGGCGTGTCGAGCACCCGATATGTCATATCGATACCGAGGCGCTTCAGGTTCGCGGCAAACGGCAACACGTAACGCTCGGAATTGGGATCGTTCGAGACGAACTCGATGGTAAACGGCTCGCCGGTCTGACCGCTGACGAGTTTTCCGTCTTTCAACTCGTACCCGGCTTCTTTCAGGAGATTGAAGGCCTCGCGAAGGTTCTGGCGCATCTTCTGCGGATCACCGCCGACCGGATTCACGTAGGTCTCGGTGAAGACTTCCGCCGGCAAAAGGTCGCGAACGCTTTCCAGGATTTCCAGTTCCTTGCCTTCCGGCAGACCGGAATGCGCCAGTTCCGTACCCGCAAA
>JBCBUA010000164.1:0-10142 GCA_039818365.1 Pseudomonadota bacterium | reverse complement strand
AAAGGTCGCGAACGCTTTCCAGGATTTCCAGTTCCTTGCCTTCCGGCAGACCGGAATGCGCCAGTTCCGTACCCGCAAAATAGGAATAGATGCGCTTGTATTGGTCGAAGAACGCGGTCCGGTTGGTCGATTCAAAATCAAAGGCGTAGTTCATGGCGCGCCGGACCCGTTCGTCCTGGAATTTCTCGCGCCGCAGATTGGGCACGAAGGCCTGCATCAGGCCGCTGCCCTTGTCCGGGAAGGTTTCCAGCAGGATCCTGCCCTGGTCGACCGCCGGTGTCCGGTAACCCGTCGACCAGTTCTTGGCGACGTTTTCGGACCGCCAGTCGAACTGGTCACCCTTGAAAGCCTCGAGCTGAACGGTGCTGTCCAGATAGGAATCGTACCGGATTTCGCCGAAATTGTTGGTGCCGACCCGAATGGGAAGATCCTCGCCCCAATAGTCGTCCACCCGTTCGTAGACAACCTGGCGGTTGGCTTCAAAGTTCTTGATCTTGTAAGGGCCCGACCCCAGCGGCGGTTCCAGCGTGCTTGCGCCGATATCCCGTGTTTCGCCCTTGGCATTGGTGCCGGTCCACCAGTGTTTGGGCATGACAAGCACCTGCCCGACAATATGCGGCAGCTCGCGGTTGTCGGCGGTATCGAATTCGAACCTGACCACACCGCCAGGCAATTCCTCCGCCGATGTCACGTTCTGATAGTAGAACCTCTGACGCGGATTGAGTTCGGTCGCCTTTTCAAACGACCAGATCACATCTTCCGGCGTGATCGGCTTGCCGTCATGCCATTTGGCGTTCGGATTGAGCCGGTATTCAACCCAGGAATAGTCATCCGGATAGCGCATCGCCTCGGCAATAACCCCGTACTGGGCACTGATGTCGGCCTCGTCGAGCGCCTGTTCCATCAGGCTGTCGTAGATCAGGTTGATGCCCGGCGCGACGTTGCCCTTGGGCAGGATCGGATTGAAGGTGTCGAAGCCGCCGCTTGTCGACAGGCGCAGAAGACCGCCTTTCGGTGCGTCCGGGTTGACGTAGTTGAAGTGGCTGGCGTCCGCGCTGTAGCCCGGTGTTCCTGTCAAGGCCGTTGCGTGTTGCCACTCCGGCTCGGCAGTATTGGCCAGACTTGCCGTGACCGCCGCAAAAGAAACTACGCTTACATACCCGGCCGCGGCCAGTGTATTCATCAGACGCCGTGCAAACACTATCGGTATCTCCGTCCCGTTTCTGTTCCCCAGACCCGGATTTATAGGGTTACTTTAGAAACAGTGTAGGGATCAGCCGATCAAACGTCACCTGCTGGATGCCATTATGACAGAAATTTAACCGGCCTGGGGAACGCCACCGTCCGGCAGGTTCGACGCCGCCGGCTTCGATCTGGCCTTCTGCGCATACATGCGTCCGTCCGCGACACGCAGGAGATCACTGATCGTGGCTGCGTCCATTGGGAAACTGGCACTGCCGATGCTCGCCCTTATGTCGATATGCGTTCCTGAAAACTCAAACACGGCGTTCACGCGTTCGGCCAGGCGCGTCACAAAGGCCTCCCTTTCCGCCTGGCGCATGCTTCCGGGGGTCAGCACAATGAATTCATCGCCGCCCACGCGCGCCACCGTATCGTATTCGCGCGTCTGGTTCTGAAGCCGCTGCCCGATCTCGATCAGAAGCTGGTCGCCGACGGAGTGGCCGTAATTGTCATTGACGGGTTTGAACGCATCGAGGTCCAGATAAAAGATTTCAAACCCGACGCCGGAGCGGTCGCACATGGCCGCGAGCTGCTGCATGCGCTCCTCGAGCAACCGCCTGTTGGCAAGCCCGGTCAGGGGATCGTGCAAGGCAATCGACCGTGCGCGGTAGATTTCGCTGATGAGCAGGAACGTCATGACACTGAAAACGAGGGCGAGAACGCTGCCGACAAACTGCGTGATCCAAACTTCCTTGCCCGCGCTCTGCCAGCCATTGACGGGGTAGCCCAGGAGTTCCCATTCGACAGCGCCCGGCAAGACGAGCGGAACGGCGACCGGGTCGGCACTGCCCGGCAATTCAGCGCCATAGAGCAAGGCTCTTGCGGCGCCGCCGTCCGTGCCGGAGACCACGGAAATGCTCAAACCCTTCTGCGCCGGCAGAATCCCTGCGAAAGACAGGAGATTCGCTTCGTCCAGAACCAGGGTCGCCACGCCCCAATAACTGCGTTCGGCCAAAGGCTGGCTCGTGTAGTTCGCCGGATAAACGGGAATGCGGATCAACAGGGCCCGCCCTCCCTGCACAAGGTCGACCGGACCTGAAACAACGACGTTGCGTGACACCATCGCCTGCTCCACAGCGGGCCACTGGGCAGCATTTGAGCGGTAATCCAGGCCAATTGCGGATTCGTTCGGTGTGAGCGGATAAACGGCCTGAAGAATATTTCCGGGCGCAATGCCAATCGAGCGGATACTGGAATTTGCCTCGAGCAGTTCGGTCGCGATGTTGCGAACAGCGTCAGGTTCGAACGTCTCGGCCTGGAACTCGCCCAGAACGTCTCTCAGACCCAGCCCATGCGCGACCGCACGGCTGATTTCCAGCTCCAGCTTTGCGCGGATGTCGCTCAACTCGGCGAGAACGCTGCTCTTGTGCTGGTAGACAAGCTCCCCGCGCACGAGAAGTCCGACGTAGCCTGTCAGTGCGATCCCGACAAAAAAGCAAAAAACAGCCGCGGTGGAAGCCACCCAGACCCCACCCGACTTGAAAACAGATTTTAGATTCGGCCGTCTGCCCATGTAGATCCTGCCAGACGTCAACCCCACGTCTTCCTACAACGGAACCCAACCTTCGTTAATTTTTCATATAGCAACAAAAAAGCCGGGCTGGACAACCCGGCTCTTTTACCAATGATTTGGTCTTGGGGACCGCTGCGATCACTCGGCAGGGAGCGGTTTCGGCGCCCCGGACTGTTCGCGCATGTAAGCGATCATGTTCGCGCGCTCCTCGGGACGGCGCAGGCCGGCAAAGCCCATGGACGTTCCGCTGATGTAATTTTTCGGCGCGGCCAGGAAATTGTCGAGCGATTCGTAGGTCCACTCCGGATTTTCTTCGCCGTAAGCCGCCATCGCGGACGAGTAGCGGAAGCCGTCATGGCCGCCGGGCTTGCGACCGACCACGTCCCAGAGCGCCGGGCCGGACTTGTTCGCACCGCCTTCGTCGAAGGAGTGGCAGGCTGCGCATTTTTTCGCAACGTTGGCGCCGTCCGATGCGGAGGCTGCGAGCAAGCGCTCGGAAATCGGCACCACATCCGGCTCCGCTTCCACGGTCGAGGTTGCATCCTGTGCAGCTTCCACCACGATTTCATATCCGGGCTTCCCGGGAATCGTCGGATGGAAAATGACGTCGGAAACAATTCCAACACCCATGGTCAGAATCAGAACCATAAGAACCGCACCCGCGGCCTTGTTCAGTGTGAAGGAATCCATTCTCTCCGGCTCCAAGCTCATGCGCGCCCGGGCTTCCGAAAACGGAAACCCAATCAGCTTTATATTTCGCCGGAACCTACAAATTTTTTGACCTTGCTGTCCATAGCTTTAAAAGGGCAATTGATATGACAAACGGACGCGGCGGGCATTTTTTTCACGAAAAGTGCTCTGGCCACCGGAATGGAGACCCGATTGACAGCAGCACTGGTCATTATTCCCGCCCGCCTGGCAGCAACGCGACTGCCGAACAAGGCGCTTGCGGACATATGTGGAAAGCCGATGATCGTGCGGGTCATGGAACAGGCACAGCAGGCCGATATCGGTCCCGTTGCCGTTGCCTGCGACGACGCATCCATTGCGGAGGCGGTCAGGGACCATGGCGGTCAGGCCGTCCTGACACGCACGGACCATGCCTCCGGATCCGACCGCATCCAGGAAGCTGCCCGCAGTCTCGACCCGGATGGCCGCTATGACGTCGTGCTCAACGTCCAGGGCGACGTGCCCCAGATCGAGCCGGACGCCATCCGTGCAGCCTTTTCACCGCTTGAGATCCCCGATGTCTCGATCGGCACCATCATGACGGAAATCACGCGCCCGGAATTTCGCAACGATCCGAGCTTCGTGAAGGCGGTCACGACGCCGAACGGGCACGGGCATCACCGGGCGCTCTATTTCACGCGGGCGACCGCCCCAACCGGCGACGGGCCGACCTACCAGCATATCGGCATCTATGCCTATCGCAGGGAAGCGCTTGCGCGTTTTGTTCAGATGCCGCCGTCTCCCCTGGAATTGCGCGAAAAGCTGGAACAGCTGCGCGCGCTGGAAGCAGGCATGCGCATAGACGTCTCCATCATCGACAGCGCCCCCTTGGACGTGAACACGCCAGACGACCTGGAGCGGGCGCGCGCCGCGCTCCGGACCCAGTGACACCAACCGCCAGAACGCGAAAGATCCATGACCGACAGAAAGAGAATTGTTTTCCAGGGTGAAAATGGGGCGAACTCCCATATGGCCTGCAGAAGCGTCTATCCGGACTACGAGGCGATACCTTGCGCGACGTTCGAAGATTGCTTTTCGGCGATGGCGGACGGATCGGCGGATCTTGCCATGATCCCTATCGAAAACTCCGTCGCCGGGCGCGTTGCCGACATTCACCATCTCCTGCCCAAGTCGGACCTGCACATCATCGGTGAATATTTCATGCCGATCCGGTTCCAGCTGATGGCTCCAAAGGGCGCGTCCATCGACAATCTGGAGAAAGTGCAAAGCCACATCCATGCACTCGGACAATGCCGCAACATCATCCGCGAGCTTGGACTGACGGCGGTGGTCGGCGGCGATACCGCCGGATCCGCACGCCAGGTCGCGGACATGAACGATCCGACCGTGGCAGCCTTCGCCCCGGAAATGGCTGCCGAAATCTACGGTCTCGATATCCTGCGCAGGGATGTGGAAGACGCCGCGCACAACACCACGCGTTTCGTTATTCTTTCAAGGGAGAAGATGGAGGCGGCCCATAACGGTCAACCTGTCATCTCGACCTTCATTTTCCGTGTCCGCAACGTTCCGGCTGCGCTTTACAAGGCCCTTGGCGGGTTCGCCACCAACGGGGTCAACATGACCAAGCTGGAATCCTATCAACTGGAAGGCCAGTTCTTCGCCTCGATGTTTTACGCCGATGTCGAAGGCCATCCGGACGATCCGGCCGTCGGCCTCGCGCTTGAAGAACTCGCCTTCTTTTGTGCGGAACTGAACATTTTGGGCGTTTACAGGGCCAGCCCCTTCCGGGACAAGATCAAGGAACCGGAAGCCAACCGCGCGTTACGCCCGAACCCGCATTCCTGACACATCGGCAGCTTTCATCCTCAGAGGAATTCATGACTGAAACGAGATTTGATGCGCTTTGCATCGGCAACGCGATTTGCGACGTCTTCGCGCATGTCGAAGAAGACTTTCTGGTCCGCGAGAACCTTGTCAAAGGGTCCATGCGCCTGATCGATACGGACGAGGCCGTTAGGCTCTTCAACAAGATGGGACAGACCGTCCGGATTTCGGGTGGCAGCGCCGGCAACACAGCGGCCGGTATTGCCTCGCTTGGCGGCAATCCCGCCTATTTCGGCAAGGTGGCCGAGGACGAACTGGGCGACAGCTACTATCACGACATGAACGGCACGGGCGTCTATTTCAATACCCCGCGCCTTACGGACGGCAACCCGACCGCGCGCTCCATGATCCTGATCACGCCCGACGGCGAGAGGACCATGAACACCTATCTGGGCGCCTGCGTCGAATTCGGCACGGGCGATGTCAACGAAGACGTCGTGGCGGCGTCTGCCGTGACCTATATGGAAGGGTATCTCTGGGATCCCGAGGAAGCGAAGAAAGCCTTCCTGAAGGCTGCCGACGTCGCCCACGCCAACGGACGCAAAGTGGCGATCACCTTGTCTGATTCCTTCTGCGTGGACCGCTACAGGAGCGAATTCCAGGGGCTGTTGAAGGACAAGGTCGTGGATCTGATGTTCGCCAACGAGCACGAGTTGAAGGCGCTTTATGAAACGGCCGATCTCGACACCGCCATTTCCGCTGCGCGGGACTCCGGTGCCCTGACCGCACTGACGCTCGGCGAGAACGGAGCAATGGCGTTCGACAGCACCGAAACGGTCAAGGTCTCTGCGCAGGCGGTCAGCAACGTTGTCGACCTGACGGGTGCCGGCGACCTGTTCGCGTCCGGTTTCCTGTTCGGTCTCGCGCGCGAATACAAGCTCGGCGATGCCGCGGAGCTCGGCTGCCTGTGTGCGGCCAACGTCATCAGCCATGTCGGTGCACGCCCCGAACGACCGCTCAAGAATGTCGCCGCGCAAAGCGGATTTGAAATCTGATTCAAAACAAAAAAGGCGGTCACGACGACCGCCTTTTTTCCTTGAAACATTCGATCGCCTAGTCGGCGAGGTCCTGAACGCTGACGACACCGCCGTTTTCATCGAGTCGGTAGACGATCGGAGTGCCGGTTCCCAGTTCCCGCTTCAGGATTTCTTCCGGGGTCAGGTCTTCGAGCTCCATGATCAGCGACCTGAGCGAATTGCCGTGGGCGGAGACCAGCGTGCGCTTGCCTTCCAGGACCCGGGGCAGGATTTCCTGCTTGTAGTAAGGCAGCACCCGTTCTGCCGTCATCTTCAGGCTTTCGCCGCCCGGCGGCGGCACGTCGTAGGACCGGCGCCAGATATGGACCTGTTCCTCGCCGAACTCCTGCCGCGCCTGGTCCTTGTTCATGCCGGTCAAATCGCCATAGTCGCGCTCGTTCAACGCCTGGTCCTGAAGCGTTTCCAGTCCGGTCTGACCAAGTTCGTCCAGGATGATGCCAAGGGTCTTTTGCGCGCGCGACAGATCGGACGTGAACGCAATGTCGAATTCGAGCTTGAGATCCCTCAGCTGCTGACCGGCCCGATGTGCTTCCGCGACGCCCTGTTCGGTCAGGCCCGGATCCTTCCAGCCCGTGAACAGGTTCTTCAAATTCCACTCGCTCTGTCCGTGTCGGACAAGCACAAGAAGGCGTTCCATGCCGTTCTCCTTAAACTACGCAATCATTCTGTGTTGAGGCCGAGCACGTCGGCCATCGAGTAAAATCCCGGTTTCTGGTCGTATCCCCAGAGCGCGGCCTTGACGGCGCCGCGCGCAAAAAGCTGGCGGTCTTCCGCACGGTGAACCAGTTCGATGCGCTCGCCCTCACCGGCAAACACCACCGAATGCTCACCGATCACCGAACCGCCGCGCAAAGTGGCAAATCCGATGTCGCCGGTTTTGCGGGGATCCATGATGCCGTCGCGCGCGCGCACCGCGTGGGAATTGAGGTCGATCCCGCGGCCTTCGGCTGCCGCCTCCCCGAGCAGAAGCGCTGTGCCGGACGGTGCATCCACTTTATGTTTGTGATGCATTTCAATGACCTCGATGTCGAAATCCGAATCAAGGGCGGCAGCGGCGACGCGCACGAGGTTCGCCAGCAGATTGACGCCGAGGCTCATGTTGCCGGATTTCACGATGCGCGCATGGCGCGCGGCGGCCTTCAGCGGCTCGTCCTCGCCTTCGGCCCATCCGGTTGTTCCGATCACGTGCACGATCCGGGCCTGCGCGGCCAGTTCCGCGAACCAGAGGCTGGCCGACGGCGCGGTGAAATCCAGGACCCCGTCGGAATTGGCAAAGGCGGTCAGGGGATCATCCGTCACGGGAACGCCGAGCGGACCGACACCGGCCAGTTCACCGGCATCCTGACCCAGAAACTCAGACCCCTCGCGTTCGATTGCGGCGACGACGGTGGCCCCGTCCGTTTCTGTCACGGCCTTTGTCAGCGCGCGGCCCATGCGGCCGCCGGCACCAACGACAACCAAGCGCATTTGCCCCATGTCGATCCTCTTTTGCGATGTTCGATCGCGGGTATAGCAGCTTCCGCAGCAGAGGCAAATCAGGGTTCCGGCCTGTCCTGCCGCGCAGCGGGAAGTTTGACCGGCTCACCCGGCCCCAAAAAAACAAAACGCGCGAAAGAGCGGGTCCTTCGCGCGTTTTCCGTTTCGAGATCGGGCCGGGTTTACTCGGCGTTTTCTTTCTCGATTTCCTTGCCGGTCTCCTGGTCGACCACTTTCATGGACAGGCGGACCTTGCCGCGCTCGTCAAAGCCCATGAGCTTGACCCAGACCTTGTCGCCTTCCTTGACGACGTCGGTCACCTTGCCGACCTTGCGCGGCGCCAGCTGCGAGATGTGCACCAGACCGTCCTTCGCGCCGAAGAAGTTGACGAAGGCACCGAAGTCGACGCACTTGACGACCGTTCCCTCGTAGATCACGCCCACTTCCGGTTCCGCCGCGATGGAGTTGATCCAGTTGACGGCGGCCTTGATCGCCTTGCCATCGGAAGAGGCGATCTTGACCGTCCCGTCGTCTTCGATGTTGACCTTGGCACCGGTCTTTTCCACGATTTCGCGGATGACCTTGCCGCCCGAACCGATGACTTCACGGATCTTGTCGACCGGGATCTTCATCATTTCGATGCGCGGTGCGTGTTCACCGAGCTCCGAGCGGGCTTCGGTGATTGCCTTGGCCATTTCGCCGAGGATATGGATACGGCCGCCTTTGGCCTGCTCCAGGGCAACCTTCATGATCTCTTCGGTGATGCCGTCGATCTTGATGTCCATCTGCAGCGACGTGATGCCGCCTTCCGTACCGGCCACCTTGAAATCCATGTCGCCGAGGTGATCCTCGTCGCCAAGGATGTCGGAGAGAACCGCGAAGCGCTCGCCGTCCTTGATCAGGCCCATCGCGATACCCGCCACCGGCGCCTTCAACGGCACACCGGCATCCATCAGCGCCAGCGAGGTGCCGCAGACGGTCGCCATGGAGGACGAACCGTTGGATTCGGTGATTTCGGAGACTACGCGGAGCGTGTACGGGAAATCGTGGTGTTGCGGCAGCATCGGGTTGATCGCGCGCCAGGCAAGCTTGCCGTGGCCGATCTCACGCCGTCCGGGGGAGCCCATGCGGCCGGTTTCACCGACGGAATAGGGCGGGAAGTTGTAGTGCAGCATGAAGTGGGACTTCACGGTGCCTTCCAGCAGATCGATGAACTGTTCGTCTTCGCCGGTGCCGAGCGTTGCAACCACGAGACCCTGGGTCTCGCCGCGCGTGAACAGGGAAGAGCCATGCGCACGCGGCAGGATGCCGACTTCCGAAGAGATCGCGCGGACTGTGGAAAGATCACGTCCGTCGATGCGGGTGCCCGTGTCGAGGATGGCGCCACGAACAATCTCGGCTTCCAGTTTCTTGAACTGCTCACCGAGAACGTTGGCTTCCGGTGCCTCGCCTTCCGCCGCGTTGGTGATCAGCGCCTCGACGACCTTTGCCTTGGCAGCATCAACCGCATTCTTGCGGTCGGTCTTGGAGGTGATCTTGTAGGCTGCGGTCAGCTCTTCGCCCGCGAGGGACTTGACCTGATCGAAAAGCGCGGAATGGTCCGGAATGGACAGTTCGCGCGGTTCCTTTGCAGCGGTCTCGGCCAGCTTGATGATCGCGTCGATCACCGTCTGGAAACCCGTGTGACCGAACATCACCGCGCCGAGCATGGTGGCTTCGTCCAGTTCCTTGGCTTCCGATTCCACCATGAGAACCGCGTCGTTCGTACCGGCAACCACGAGATCGAGTGCACTTTCCGGCATGTCATCGACGGCCGGGTTCAGAACGTATTCGCCGTTGATGTAGCCAACGCGCGCGCCGCCGATCGGGCCCATGAACGGAACGCCGGACAGCGTCAGCGCAGCAGAGGCTGCAACCATCGCCAGGATGTCCGGTGCGTTTTCCATGTCATGGGACAAGACGGTGATCACGACCTGGGTGTCGTTCTTGTAGCCATCGGCAAAGAGCGGGCGGATCGGCCGGTCGATCAGACGGGAGGTGAGGGTCTCGTGCTCCGACGGGCGGCCTTCGCGCTTGAAATACCCGCCCGGGATCTTACCGGCGGCAAACGCCTTTTCCTGGTAGTTCACGGTGAGCGGGAAAAAATCCTGTCCGGGACGCGGCTCCTTTGCGGAGACGACGGTCGCCAGAACCTTGGTTTCGCCGTAGGTCGCCATGACGGCGCCGTCAGCCTGGCGGGCAACCTTGCCCGTTTCGAGCACGAGCGGCCGTCCGCCCCACTCGACTTCTACACGATGAAT
>JBCBUA010000163.1:0-13138 GCA_039818365.1 Pseudomonadota bacterium | reverse complement strand
GGGACAGACCTACCTCACTTCTGATACGGGCAAGGTCTACACGATGCTGGCACACGCAAGCGGCCGGCTCGACTAGAACCCGGCAGAAATCACAGTAAGAAGGCGGCCTCTCGGCCGCCTTTTTTGTTCAAGCTGCGCGCATCAGGACCACATCAGGCGGTACCGTCCTGTGCGTCTTCCGTGTCCGCAAGATTGTCCCGGATACGCTGCGCGATCGCCAGAAAGCCGTAAATGTCGTCCTCGCTCAGTCCACTCAGCATCTTGCGTTCAACCGCCAGCAGTTTGGGTCCGAGATCTTCATAAACGACCCGTCCTTCGGTGCTGAGTTCCAGGAGAAAACTACGGCCGTCCTCCGAATGGGTCGAGCGTTTCAGATATCCGCGATCTTCCATGCGCTTCACGGCACGGCTGACGACAACCTTGTCCATGCTGGAGCGCGATACGATCTCGGTCGCCTGCAGTCCCGTTCCTGCCGCTCCCAGGATCGCCATGGTCCGCCATTCGGCCGGCATCATTCCGTAGTCACGCTGGTAGACCGCGGACAAGGCATTGGTGACATCGCTGTAAAACACCCTCACCTGATAGGGAAAAAAGGTCTGCAGTTCGAACGCGGGGCTGCCTTCGTTCTTCAGGCGGTCCGTCGGTTTCTCGGCGTCGGCGTTCTCAGCTCTGGTCATGTTCTCTCGGCCGCAAATTTCATCGGGTTCCATTTTAGGATTGACTTAGTTTCATATGCAACTATTTTCGAGCCTCAAATGCGGAGTTTTGTTCCGATCGGGGAGTGATCGGGTCTTTGGAGGCAAGTGGGAGGAAAAACCATGAAATCCATCAAGTGTCTTTCAATTCTGGCCGGCTTGACGGCGACCGCGTTGTCAGGCGGGTTGTCAGCCGTTCTCGCTGACGAACTGGTTCTGTCGTCCTGGTTGCCGCCGAAACACCCGATCGTGACCGGTGTCATGGAGCCCTGGGCAGAACAGGTCGCGGAGGCGACGAACGGACGTGTGACCGTGCGCATTCTGCCGAAGCCCCTCGGACCGCCGCCTGCGCATTATGATCTGGCGGCGGATGGCGTCGCCGATATCACCTATGGCCTGCATTCGTTCACCCGGGACGATCGTTTTCTGCGCTCGCGTATCGGCCAGTTTTCCTTCATGGCCGACACGGCAACAGACGGATCCAAGGCCTATTGGGATGTCTATGGCGGACAGCTGGACGCCCAGGCCGAGCATGAGGGCACCAAGCTGCTCGGGCTGTGGATCCACGGACCCGGCATGTTCCACAACAACCAGCGCAAGATCGAGACACCGGAAGACTTCTCCGGTTTGAAAATCCGCACACCGGGTGGCTACATCGCTGATTTGTCTCAGGATCTCGGTATCACCACGCAGTTCATGGGGCCGGGTGAAGTCTACGAGAAACTCTCCCGCGGCGTGATCGACGGCGTCACATTCCCGATCGAGGCACTCCAGGCCTTCAAGCTCACCGATTACATCACGTCCTCGATGACTGTTCCTGGCGGCATCTACAACACCTCCTGGTTCATGGTGATGAACGAGGATATCTGGGATGGATTGTCCGACGAGGACAAGGCGGCCATCGAGAAGGTTTCAGGAGCAGCGCTTGCCGAACTTGCCGGAAGCGTCTGGGATAGTGCCGACGCGCGCGGAAATGCCTTTATCGCCGACAAGACGGTCGAGGTTTATGAAGCGCCCGCGCCTGTCCTTGGCAAGATCCGCGAACTCGCAGCATCGCACGAAGCCGCCTGGGCGGATGCGGTCAAGGAAACCGGCTTTGATGGCGCAGCGGCCCTCGCCGAATTCCGCGCCCAGACCGGTCTCACCAACTGATGACACCGTCTGAGCCCGAAAAAGGCGCACCACGCGGAACCGGCAGGTTCCGCCGTGGTGCCACCTTCCTGCTCGGCCTTGCCTGTCTCCTTGTCCTGGCAGCCATGATCGGGCTCACCTGCGTGGACGTCGTTGCCCGCTATCTCTTCAATAGCCCGGTCAACGGTGCATACGAACTGACGCAGTTGCTTCTCGCGTCGCTGATCTTTCTCGCCCTGCCCCTCACGACGGCGGCCGGCGAGCATATCGAGGTGGAGCTTCTGGACGGGCTGAAAAACAGGGTGTTCAGGTATCTGGGGGCAATCTGCGCGGGCGTTGCGACAATCGCCGTCTTCCTGATCATCGCCGTGGAACTGTTCGAACACGCGGAAAAACTGCAGCGCCGCGGCCAGGTGACGGATTCCCTGGAAATCCCCCTCTACCTGATTGGATGGCTCGGCACGGCTTCCTTCGCGGTGTCCGCCATTGTCGCCGTTTTCTGGACACGCAGCCGTTTGCGCGAAAAGGCCTGACACGTGATCGAAGCACTGATTGGATTCATCGCCCTTTTCGGCCTTGTTCTGTTGCGCGTGCCGATTGCCGTTGCCATGGTGATCGTGGGCACTCTGGGCTTTGCCGCCTTGCGAAACTGGAACGCGGCGCTGAACCTGCTCGGCAACGCGGCATTCGATACGGGCCTCTCCTACACGCTCTCCGTGATCCCGCTGTTCATCCTGATGGGCAACCTTCTGACCATCTCCGGCGTCAGCCAGTCGCTGTTCAGCACGGCACACAGCCTCCTGCACCGCATGCGCGGCGGTCTTGCCATGGCTTCGATCGTTGCCTGCGGAGGTTTTTCCGCCGTCTGCGGATCCTCGCTCGCTACGGCGGCGACCATGTCAAAGGTGGCCATGCCCTCCATGCGCAAGGCGGGTTACGCGGACAGCCTTGCCACGGGCTCCATTGCCGCCGGCGGCACTCTTGGGATTCTGATCCCGCCAAGCGTCATTCTCATCATCTACGGCCTTTTGACAGAGGCCGATATCGGCAAACTCTTCATTGCCGGGATCATTCCGGGGCTGCTCGGCGTTGTCTTTTATCTGGCAGCCGTCTACGTCACCGTCCTGTTTAAACCCGCCCTGGCTCCCTCCGAGCAGGACGACATCGCGCTGGAGCGCAAGGATGTCTGGGGGGTACTGGCCGTGCTTGGCCTTTTCGCGGTGATCATGGTTGGCATCTATGGCGGCTTCTTCACGCCGACGGAGGCCGCAGCCATCGGCGCGGCAACGGCCCTGATCATCGCATTCCTGTCAGGCGGCCTCACATTCGAGAAACTGTTCACGGCCGGGCTCAACTGCGCCCGCACGACGGCGATGATCTTCGCAATCATCATCGGCGCCGAAGTCTTTTCCAATTTCATAAGCTACGCCGGCGTGCCGGACGCGCTTCTGACCTTCGTGCAGTCGCTCGATGTCAACGCCTATGTGGTCATGCTTGTCCTGGTGCTGATCTATATCGTGCTCGGCGCGGTGCTGGAAAGCCTGTCGATGATCCTCCTGACGGTGCCGGTGTTCTTTCCCCTGGTCACGTCGCTGGATTTCGGCACCGGGCTTCTCAGCGACCCGGACATGGTGCTGATCTGGTTCGGCATTGTCGTTGTTGTCGTGACCGAGATCAGTCTGATTTCGCCGCCCATCGGGCTCAATGTGTTCGTGCTGCGCTCTGTCCTGACCGACGTGCCGCTCCGCACGATCTTTGCCGGCGTCCTGCCCTTCTGGGCAGCCGATATCCTTCGCCTCGCGCTGTTGATCGCGGTACCGGCGCTGTCCCTAATGCTGATCTGACCGATCGCCGGTCAGACGTTGCGGAGCGTCCAGGCGGCCATTTCGGCAAAGACACGGTCGGCTGACCTGTTCATCGCCTCCACCGCCTTGTCGACGGAGGAACTGCCAGCAGGTGTTTCGGCGCGGAAGACCTTGGTGGCAACCGTGCGTCCGTTCCGGTCGTTGACGACGCGGGCGGAGATTTCGACCACGCCGCGGTTGCCGGACACCTGAAGTTCGAAGGCCCGGATCTCGGTCTGCAGCTGGTAGTCGATCAGAAGACCGTCGCCGGGCAGGCCCACACCCCGCAAACGCCCGGTATTCTGAAGCGTTTCCTGCAGCTTGCTCTGGACGACATTGGGCAGCGTGTCCGCCCAGGCGGACTTCGGATAGTAGCTGTAGATCGGACCGTCATCGACGACGGCGATATAGCTGGTATCCAGCGCTTTCAGCGCGCGCGGCGGCGCGACCAGAACCTGCACCCGGCTGGACCGGCCCCGAAGACTGTCAACGTCGGCCGATGTCAGGCTGTAAAACGCCGACGGCGCCGTGCTCGCACATCCGGCAGCGAGCGCACCAAGGCCCATGACTCCCAGAACTCCCCGGCGGCTCATTTTGGCCGTTGCCTTTGTCATGCGCCTCTGCCCTTGTTTTTTTTCGCGTTCATCGGCGCCGTCCACCGGTATATGTCGGAACATCCTCGCCACCGAAGATCACCCGGTTCGGGCTGCGCTCGAAACTCTCCGCCGCGCGCTGGATCGACACCAGCGTCCGGTTGAGCTGCGCCAGCGCGGCCGTGAAGTCGGAGGACCCCTGCGTTGCGAACTTGGAGAGTCCCCCGGCGATCGAATCCGCCCTGCTTTCGAACGCGACCGCCACCTTGCGGATCGCCTCCGCCGCCTGGGTCGCTTCCTTGATCAGCCCCTCGCCGTCGCCGTCGACCATCGTCGCAACCTTCTCAACAAGGCTCTCGACCCGAACGGAGGTTGCATTCAGCGTCGCCGTCATCTGCTTTGCATCGGTGATGATCTGGTCCACATCCGGTGTGCGCTTGGAGAGGTTCTCCGTCATCTCCTGGACATTGTCCGCCGCCTTTTGCGCACTTTGCAGGATGGACGGGATGCCGTTCTCCTGGCTGGCAAGTTCGGACGCAGTCGTTTCAACGGAACCGACAATGTTGGCGACTTTCTCCGGATCCACCGCCTTCAACAGGCCGTCGGCGGTCTGCAGCGTTTCGGCAAACCGTTCGGCCGCTGCCTGCACGTCGGTGATCAGCGCCGCGATCCGGTCATCCTGATCGCGCACGGTCGCTGAAACGGCCTCGAAATTCTGGATCGTCGACTTGGTGGACGCGATGATCTCGTTGATCTGGCTTTGCTGGTTATTGAAGTTGTCGATCACGCTGGCAACGCCATCGACGGCGCTTTCAACCGTTTCGGGATCAACACTGGCCAGAACCTCGTCGACACGCAGCAGTGACGCATTTATGCCCGTCGTGAACGAACTGACCGACTGGACCACCTGCTCGATCTGGAGAGGATCGATGGCTGCGGCAATCTCAACCCCGCGCGACATGATGGCATCGACCTTGACGACAACGTCCCTGCCCCCTTCCAGGATCTCGGAAATCGCGCCTTCCCGTTCCTGAACAACAGCAACAATCTTGTCGATGTTCTGCATGGTCGTGGTCGTCGAGGCGATCAGCTTGCCGATGTCTTCGCTTTTGGATTCCAGCACCCCGCCCAGCGCCGCCGCGCCGGTCATGACCTTCTCCACGTCCTCGGGTTTGACCGCCTGAACGATCTTCTGGACGTTGTCGAGGCCTTCGTTGAGTTTTTTGGTGAACGTGTCCAGTTCCTTGGCCGCACTTTGCGCATCGGACATCAGGAGATCGATATCCTTGCTGGCCTTGCCGAGACTGTCGGAAAAGGTTGTGAGGTCATCGACAATCGCCGTCACCTTGTCGGACGGCACGGCGGCCAGAAGCCGCTCACCCTGATCCACGAGCTTTTCCAGCCGGCCGGACAGGCTGGAAAACGCCTCGGACGCCTGTCCGATGCTCGCCATGAAATCCTTCACCCCGTCCGAATTGGCGGCAAGCGCGGCAGAAAACGTCTCGACGTTCTTGATCGTGTCGTTGATCAGCGGCTTGTTTTCGACAAGCACTTCCTCGATCGTTTTCATGGTCGTGTCGGCGCGCTTGAGCACATCGCGCGCACCGTCGACAATGTCGTCGAAGAAGGATCGTTCGGCGTAGAGAACAGGCACCTTGCCGTCATCCTTGCCAAGTAGCAGCGGCGACGACGAGGTGCCGCCGGACAGGTCGACATAGGCGATGCCCGTCAGGCCGGTAAAATTCAAAGTCGCCTTGGTGTCTTCGCGGATCGGCGTGGAGGGTTTGATCCCGACCGTCGCGACGACCTTGGTCGGGTCATCAGGTGCAAAATCGAGGGATTTGACGTCGCCGACCTTGATCCCGTTGAAAAGAACCTGTCCGCCGACCGGAAGACCCGTGACAGGGCCGGGATAAATAATCTTGAGCTCAACGTTCTGGCGGGATTCGGCGGTTGCAGCCTTCCAGTAGATAAACCCGAACGCGGCTGCCAAAACGGCGACCATGAAGGAACCGATCAGTATGTAGCTCGCGCGGGTTTCCATTCAGTCCAACCTATACTCGGCGCAACGCCCGTTGACCCCTGAAATATTCCTTAATCCAGGGATCGTCGTTTTTCATCATATCTTCAAGTGTCCCGATAGCCAGAACACGTTTATTCCCAAGAACTGCGATGCGGTCGCAAATCGAATGCAGGCTATCGAGGTCATGGGTGACCATGTAGACGGTCAATCCGAGAGTTGAACTCAGGTTTTGAATCAGCGTGTCGAATGCCGCCGCACCGATCGGGTCCAATCCGGACGTTGGCTCGTCCAGAAACACCAAATCCGGGTCGAGTGCAAGCGCACGCGCCAGACTGGCACGTTTGACCATGCCGCCGGACAGTTCCGACGGCAATTTGTCGGCGGCATCCTGGGGCAATCCGACGAGTTCCAGTTTCAGGGTGGCAAGCTCGTCCATGAGCTGCGGAGACAGTTTCAGATGCTCGCGCATCGGCACCTGAATGTTCTGTTTCACGGTGAGCGATGAAAACAGCGCACCTTGCTGAAACAGAACGCCCCAGCGCCGCTCAATGTTCTTCCGTTCCTTGTCGCTCGCCGTGGAAAGATCGTGACCGAAGACCGAGATTGTCCCGGACCGCTTGGGCGTGAGGCCGAGTATGGTCCGCATCAGGACGGACTTTCCCATGCCCGACCCGCCCACGAAGCCCAGCACCTCGCCGCGCCGGACGTCGAGGTCGAGGCTCTGCAACACGATCTTGGAGCCAAAGCCGACCGTGACATCGCGAACCGACAGAACAAACTCCGCGTCATCGCCGGTCGATACCGTCTCGCTGCTGGTCTGTGCGGCCTCTGTGATGGTCATGCGGTCGATCAAATCCCGATTGCGGCAAAAAACACGGCGAAGAATCCGTCGACGACAATCACCAGGAAGATCGCCTTGACGACCGACAAGGTGGTGTGACGGCCAAGGGATTCCGACGACCCTCCAACCTTCAGCCCTTCCACGCAGGCGATCAGGCCGACGATCAGCGCCATGAAGGGCGCTTTCACCAGACCGACGGCAAGTGTTTCATTCGTGATGGCCACCTGCAACTGGGTGAGGAAGGCGGCCGGCGGAATATCGAGATAGACCCAGGTGACGAGGCCCGAGCCGAACAGGGCCGACATGTCCGCGATGAATGTGAGAATTGGCAAGGCGATCATCAGCGCCAGGATACGCGGCAGAACAAGCACTTCCGTGACGCTCAGACCGATGACGTGCAGCGCATCCACCTCTTCCTGCATGCGCATCGCCCCGAGCTCGGCCGTAAAGGCGGACCCCGACCGCCCGGCCACCATGATGGCCGTCAGAATGACCCCGATCTCGCGCAGAATGAGAATGCCCGCCAGATCGACAACATAGATATCGACACCAAACTGCTTGAGATAGAACCCGCCCTGCTGGGAAATGATCGCTCCGATCAGGAAACTCATGAGGGCAACGATCGGCACCGCGCCGATGCAGCTGCGGTCGAACTGGACGGCAATGGAGATGCTGCGCAGCCGCCGAGGGTTGATCACGACTGTCGTCAGGACCAGCCCGAGCGACCCGAGGATATGCATCATCGCCAGGCCGTCTTTGTAGGCGTCGACCATCGTCCGGCCGGTCGCCTCCAGGAACCCGACGATGGTGAAACCGCCGCGCTCCGGCTTGTAGCTTGGCGGGTGATGCCGCTCGATCTCGTCGAAGAGCTGCTGGCGGACAGGCGTAACACCTGTCAGACCGACCTTGCGTCCCGCGAATTCGAGACGGCCGCGCGTGCGGTGGATAAGCCACGCACCGCTGGTGTCGAGATGCTCGATCTTGGAAACGTCTATACAGGTCAGACGGTCCTTGGCGACTTCGAGCTGTTTCAGCCCGATTTCCGCATCGCCAATGGTGCTCACGGTCCAGTCGCCGGAAAGAGCGAGAAACTGGTGTTCGGGGCCATCGGCCTCCAGTTTCATCTCCGGATCAATCTTTTTTTCCAAGAATGCCATTCTGGATGGCTGCCCTCTTGCCGCTAGTTCGATATCCCCCGTATACCTGATGGAGAACTTTAACGTCCAGCAGCCACTTGAAAGCTTTGTCCATGGAAATTGCTCGTCCTTACCTTTTGTTCCTCGGGGATGTGCCAGACGCACTGGCCGCAAAAACCGCCATAGGCATCGTGGATTGGCGGAAAGACTGGTGTATCGGCCAGGTCCGGCTACCCGGTTGCGCCGCCGATACCGGCCTGAAAGACATGACAATCGCCGAGGGCGCAGGCGCGGGCGCGAAGACGATGATCATCGGTGCCGTCAATGCCGGCGGGCGTCTGCCCGATCACTGGGTTGCCTCCGTGATCGAAGCGCTTGATTCGGGGATGGATGTCGCCTCCGGTCTCCATGTCCGCCTGGGCGACATTCCGGCGATCCGGGACGCGGCGGAGCGCAATGGCCGCGCACTGCACGACGTGCGCCATAACTCCATGACCTTTGCCACCGGCAAGGGCACGAAGCGGCAGGGAAAACGCATTCTCGCCGTCGGCACAGACTGCTCCGTCGGCAAGAAATATACCGCGCTGGCGATGGATCGCGCCATGAACGAGCGCGGCTACAACAGCACATTCTGCGCCACGGGCCAGACCGGCGTTTTCATCTCCGGCCGCGGCGTCGCCCTCGATGCGGTGGTTGCCGATTTCATATCCGGTGCGGCCGAATGGATCTCTCCGGAAACGGAAACCGATCACTGGCAGATCATCGAAGGTCAGGGCTCGCTGTTTCATCCCTCCTTCGCCGGGGTCACGCTGGGGCTTTTGCATGGCTCGCAGCCGGACGGCTTCATCGTCTGCCACGAGCCGACCAGAACCAAGATGCGCGGTGTCGAGACACCGCTTCCCAGCATCCAGCAGGTCATCGACATGACCATTGAGTGCGGCCGTCTCACCAACCCGGACATCCGCTGCATCGGCATCGCGGTCAACACAGCCGCGCTCGACAAGGATGAAGCGCTCGCATTTCTGGCGAAGGTCGGCGAGAAGCACGGTCTCCCGGCCACCGATCCGGTGCGTTTCGGCATGGACGCCATTGTCGACAAGGTGTCCGCGGAATTCGGCGCGCCATGAATCAACTTGTCAGCATTGAAGCGGAGAGCTTTGAAATCGCGGGCGGTTTCAAGATCTCCCGTGAGACGCGGACACATGCGAAGGTCGTCGTCGTCACGATCTCCGACGGGTCGGCCTCCGGGCGCGGCGAGTGCGTGCCCTATCCGCGTTATGGCGAATCCCTGGAAACGGTTCAGACCCAGATTGAGGAAGTCACTCCCCTGTTGCAATCCGGTCTGTCCCGCACGGCACTGCTGGAAGCCATGCCGGCAGGCGCTGCACGAAATGCCGTGGATTGCGCCCTGTGGGACCTTGAGGCCAAGCGCGCAGGCAAGACGGCTGCCGAGATTGCAGGCCTGGGCGCGCTGCACCCGGTCACGACGGCTTTTACCATCAGCGTGGACACGCCGGAAACGATGGCACAGAAGACAGCCGCCGCGGCCCATCGCCCGCTGCTGAAAGTCAAGCTTGCCGGTCCCGGTGACGACGCACGAATCCGCGCCGTGCGCGGCGCTGCGCCGGACGCGAAACTTATTGTCGATGCCAACGAGGCCTGGGACCCCAGCTGTTTCGACACGAACATGGCGGCCTGCGCCGAGGTTGGTGTCGAACTCATCGAACAGCCCCTTCCCGCCAAGGCCGATGACATGCTGCGCTCCTATCAGTCTCCCATCACGATCTGTGCGGACGAAAGCCTGTCACCGGGCAAGGGACTGGACAGCCTTAAGCACAAGTATGGCGCTGTCAACATCAAGCTCGACAAGGCAGGCGGCCTGACCGAGGCGCTGCGCCTGCTTGAGGCGGCACGCGAAGCCGATTTCAAGGTCATGATGGGCTGCATGCTCGGGACATCGCTCGCAATGGCACCCGCCGTGCTGATCGGGCAGACCGCCGACTATGTCGACCTGGACGGCCCGTTGCTGCTGACGCAGGACCGTTCGCCGGGGCTGCGCTTCGACGACAGCACCCTCTATCCGCCCGACCCCGCGCTTTGGGGTTAGTGGTTAGGGGTTAAGGGCTTGAAGTGTCCGGATGGCGAATGCGCCGCCGGATCACCGGAGCCGCGAATGCCAGTGCGATACTTCCGGCAAGCGCCGCTGCTGCCATCAGATAGAAGGGCAAATGCGGATCGAACTGGAAAAGCGCCCCTGAGATCGCAAGCCCGATTGCCGTCTGAATACCGATCGATGCGGTCAAAAGGCCCTGCCCCGTTCCGGACCAGCGCGGAGGCACAACCTTTGCAAGGATCGCAACGGCACCAAGATGTGCCGCACCGAATGTCAAACCGTGCAGCACCTGCAGGGCGGCCATGAAGAGATACGAATCCGCAAACGGAAACAGGCCCCAGCGCACGATTGCGGCAATGCCCGCGGCAAGCAGGAACACCGGGGGATCGAACCGGAGCGACAACTTCCCGGCGATCGTGAACAATGCAATCTCGGCAACAACACCCACGGCCCAAAGCAGGCCAATGGTAAAATCGGGCACATCGATCGACCGCCAATAAAGCGTGCCGAACCCGTAGAAGGCAGCATGCGTTGCCTGAAAGAGCCCAAGAAGCGCCAGGACAGGCCAGAACCAGAGCTGTTTGAACGGGCTCTCGCCGGGTCTGCCGCCGGTTTCCTTGCTGCCGGTTTCCTTTTGTTGGCGCGGCAGCGACAGGACCACGAACCCCGTCGCCAGGGACGCGGCGACCGTCAGCGTTACGATGAGCCAGGCGGAACTTTCTGCAGCAAGGGCTCCACCGGCAAGATTTGCAAGAACGAAACCGACCGAGCCCCACAGGCGCATCCGGGCATAATCAGCGCCGGTGTTGCGCGCCGTATCGAGTGCATAGGCGTCACTTAAGGGCAGGATCGGAGCCTTGATCACCATGTAACCGATCATCGCCGTCCCGGCGAGTATGAGACCGCCCGGCAGGTAGAACAGTGAAATGAAACCGGCCCCGATGATCGAATAGATCAGAATCGACAGCCGACGCTGGTCTGTTCTGTCGGCGATGTTGGAAAGCAACGGGCTCGCAGCGATCCGGGCAATTGTCCCGGCGCCAAGAATAAAACCGATTTCTGCGGCGCTGACGCCACGGAATTCCAGTACCAGCGGAAAAAACGGCAGAAAAAGTCCGAAGCCGAAAAAGTGGCAAGCAAACAGCGCCGCAACCCTTGCGCTAACGTTGTTGGACAAATCTGTCATTTAACCTGTGAAACGGTCTGGAACCGCGACGGCATAAAGGGATGTTAACGAATTTCACCATACGATCCGGGTGAAGTTGCCCCTGATACGGCAACACACGATCCTTAGGCAAGTTGAGAATCGCGTCCATATGAAAGCGGCAGCAACACAGCAAGAACCGGAGTTGATCGGCGAAGCCGAATATCACACTCTAGAGCAGACCCTGCTGGAATCCGATCGCGGGCGTCGGTTTCTGAAAGAATACCTCAATCGCCACAAGACGCCTGAGACGACCGAAATTCTCGGTGCGATCCAGAGACTGGAAAAGGTCGTCACGCGCGAGCGGACCGTTCCGGATCTCGACAAGATCCGGCTCGACATCGCCGAGATGCACGAGGCGATTGAACGGACCAAGGCCGAAATCGCGAACATAAAGGCCGAGGGAGACGACGACAGCAACCGCTTCGTCGATGCCTCGCACGAACTGGACGCGATCGTCACCCAGACCGAGGGCGCGACCCAGTCGATCCTGGAAGCTGCGGAACAGATCCAGGAACAGGCCTGGGTTCTGCGCGAAAAGGGTGCCGACGATGCGGCCTGCGACGAGATCGATGCCAAGGCGACGGAAATCTTCATGGCGTGTTCGTTCCAGGATCTGACCGGTCAGCGGACGAACAAGGTCGTGCAGGTTCTGCGCTATCTGGAGAGTCGGATCAACCTCATGATCGGTATCTGGGGCATCGAGGGTGTCGAAGCGGAAGATACCGCCGGCCCCGTCGACACACGCCCGGATGCGCATTTGCTCAACGGCCCCCAGAGGTCAGGCCGGGGCGTTTGCCAGAACAGCGTCGATGAGCTCATGTCGGTCAGCGACGACGTTTTCAATGCGGCGCTGGAAGAAACCGGGACGGATGCAGCCACTGCAACACCCGAACCCCAGGAGGTGTCCGTCACCGCGAGCGAGGCTGATGTCGACGCCATAATGGCCGGCGGCGATGAGCCGATGGACGCATCCGCGATCGACGACATGTTCGCATCCGCTCCGGCGGAAACGGCCGAGGAAGACACAGCACCGGACGCTGCGGACGACGACATCGACATGGACGCCACGCTTGACGAAGCAGCGATCGAAATGCTCTTCGACAATGAAGTGGACGCCGGCGCGGACGAGATTGAGGGCGAAGCTGAGGTCGAAGCCGAGGTCGAATTTGCGGCCGACGATGAAGCTGAAACGGACGCCTTCGCCGAGGCTGAGCCGGAACTCGATGCGGAACTTGAGGCCGAGGCGGATGTTGCCTGGGAACTCGAAGACGAAGCCGCGTCTGACGAGGAAGTCACGGACGATCCGCTTCAGCAGCTTTCGGAGGCAGAGCGCCAGGCGCTCTTCAACTGATCGTCCGGCAGGTCAAGAACGGAACCAAAACGCGGCCTGGTGCCGCGTTTTTTGTTTGCGCGCCGGTTACCTGCCTCCCAGAGCGCCCTGTATTCACCGCACCGGGAGATCTAGCGAGACAGGGCCCGCGACAGCATGTCGGGGTCGATGTTCCCGCCCGTGAGCACCAGCCCGACCGTTTTGCCCCTGATCGGAAGTTTTCCG
>JBCBUA010000162.1:7762-13199 GCA_039818365.1 Pseudomonadota bacterium | reverse complement strand
GACTGCGAAGCCCGCGTTCGACCACCCCCTGGTACAGTCTGGCTTTCCCGAAACGCGGTTCCCAACTGCACAGATGCATCGAAGCATTCAGTACTACGCGTATGTCTTGGCGCTTTTCTCAGATGAGGACCGGGTCAACCGGTCTCCGGAGGCAACCGGGCGGGATCATCCCGCCGTTTGTTATCTGACATCGGGGCGGCCGTCCGAAGTTGGCCTTGCAAGCGTCAAAACCCAGAAGTTGCGCCACTTTCCGGTATTCCTGTTCGTTCTGGCGACGCCGACGCGCGTCACGTAGGGATTAAGCAGGTTCTTGTTGTGTCCCTGCGAACCCTGCCACCCCTTGAAAGCGGCCGGCAGATCTGCATATCCGGCACCCAGGTTTTCCGCGCCCGCGTAGTTGTTGTAGTTGGCCTTGCTCAGCCGTTGCGAAAGTCCGAAAGAACTATGCTGCCAGGTGTCCATGCTGTCGCGTTCCGCAATATGGCGCGCCATTTTCTGTGAAACCTCGTCCAGCACCGTATCGTGTTTGAGCGCAGGCAGACCGTTCTGGCTCCGGTAACTGTTGATGAGGGAAAGCAGCTGGCTTTTGCTGACGGGCTGATCTGTCAGCACAACCTCGTCTTCGAGCTCGCCGCGGCCGGGCAGGGCACCGCAACCGTGAAGGACCATGGCAAGGGTGAGAAACAACAGGAGATTCAGCCACGGAGCGAAGACGTGCAGCGCTCTCATCTGGCTTCGTCTCCCGGCCAGGTAACACCCTCATCGGCGAAAAAATGATAAGGGCCGGGAAAGCTCTCAACGTAGGCCATGTGGGTCACCACTCCGGTTTTTTCGCTGTGGTAGTGCACGAAGTAGGACGGCGGCTCAAAGCGGAACATCGCGGCACCTTGCGGTGACAGGTCGAGTTCGACCTGATGCCCCGTGCTTGGTGCAAGGGTCATGACCTTTCCCGCAAACTCGGCAATGATCGGTCTGTGCAGGTGTCCACACAGGATCCGTTGCACATGCCCGTGAGGTGCCAGCACCTCCGCGAGTTCCGCTGCGTCGAGCAGACCCATTGCGTCCATGTGGTTTATGCCGGAAAGAGCAGGCGGGTGATGCAGTGCCAGCACGGTTGGTGCGGTGTCGCCCGCGAGGGTTCGGTCCAGCCATGCGAGCTGCTCTTGACCGAGTTGCCCTTGCGGGCGGCCCGGCAGATGCGTGTCAAGCGCGATGACACGCACATCATTGACCATGGCCGCATAGTGGATCTTTCCGTCACTGGTTTCGCTGATACCCGGAAAATCGGCCATTTCCCGGCGCATGCCCTCGCTGCTGTCGTGGTTTCCCGGCATGAGGAACACCGGCACGTCGAGCCGGTCCAGCAGTGCCCGGGCAACAGCATATTCGCGAGGATCGTCGCGGTCCGTAAGATCTCCCGTCAAAACGATGGCATCAAGCTTTGGCGAAAAGGCAAGCAAGGACTTCACGGCACGTTCTGCCATCATGTTCGTGTCGGAGACCCTGTAGCAGGCCAGGCCTCTCGGGCGGAGGTGCAAATCTGTTATCTGTGCGATCAGGGTCATCTGGAATCCCGGGAATCGGAGGTGTCAAAAAACCTAGGGAACGATAGCTTAGCTCTTGATGAGAGCAAGCACTTGTTTCCCTTTTCCGAAAGCTCATGTAGGAGAAGCTTTGTGTCCGTAGCGCGCAGGCAGCTACGTGAACGTGTCAGGATTTTACCAAACGGCATTTGTGGCAAGTATGAGCGGCAATTCGAAGGTTCACACAAACGACAAGGCTGACCCGGCGGAACATGAAGGTGTTGATGTGCCGGAAGGCGATGCCGCGGACCCGGGCAAGGACGCCGCGGCACAAAAGGCCGCGAGCGGCTTTTCGGGTGCGGTGCGAAAACCGGTTTGGCTCAAGGTGTTCGGTCATGACCTCACCGCGCCGCTCCTGCTTGTGCTCCTGTCGCTGCTGCTGTTTGTCCCGGGTCAATGGACAGTGCCGCCGCTCGACAGGGACGAACCGCGCTACACCCAGGCAACCAAGCAGATGCTCGAAACCGATGACTATATTGACATCAGGTTCCAGGATCAGGCCCGGCACAAGAAACCGGTCGGCATCTACTGGCTGCAGGCCGCTGCCGCAAAACTGACCGGACACGGGTCCGAAGCACCGCTTTGGGTCTACCGCTTGCCATCGATTATCGGGGCGACGATCAGCGTGCTGGCCGCCTTCTGGATGGCGCGTGCCTTTCTTGGGCCGGCAGGTGCGTTGGTGGCAAGCGGGTTCGTCGCGCTTGCAATCATCGTCGGTGTGGAAGCCCGTCTCGCCAAGACCGATGCCATGCTTTTTGCAACCGTGATCCTTGCGCAGGGCGCGCTCGCCCGTATCTGGCTCAAGGATACGGATCAACGGATGTGGGGCCTCAGTTTCCTGTTCTGGACCGCGCTTGCCGCCGGGGTCCTGATCAAGGGGCCGGTCGGACTGATGGTGGTCGGGTTTACGGTTGCCGGCCTGATGATCATGAGCCGGCGGGTAACGTGGTTCAAGGCCGCGTCGCCCGTGATCGGCCTTCTCTGGTTCTTGCTCCTTGTGTCGCCCTGGTTTGTTGCGATCTGGATCGCAACGGACGGAACATTCTTCACCGAAGCGATTGGCAGGGATCTTCTCGGCAAGGTTGGTCAGGGCCAGGAGGGTCACGGGGCTCCCCCCTTGACCCATCTGGGTGCCATGTTCGGCATTTTCTGGCCGCTGCCGGCGTTTTTCCTGATGTCGCTTCCGCTGATCTGGCGGGAACGCAAAAGTCCGCTCGTGATTTACTCAATCGCCTGGTTCGTTCCAACCTGGATCGTGTTTGAACTGGTGGCAACCAAGCTGCCCCATTATACGCTCCCGATCCTGCCCGCACTGGCGCTGCCTGTCGCTGCCGCCCTCATGGAAGGCGCGGGTCAGAATTCCGGCAAATGGGTGAGGCGGATCGCTGCTGTTCTTCTGGCACTTCCGCCGGTCGGGCTTGCAGTCGCATCGTTCGCAGGACCGTTCGTGCTCGGTGTGTGGCCGTCACCGCCCGGCGTCGTCGTGGTGGCGATCGGCGCCGTATTCGGCATTGCAGCCGCCTCGAGGCTGTTCCAGGGCCCCGCGTTATACGCATTTCCGTCTGCCGCTTCGAGTGCGGTTTGCGTGGCAATCGGCATTTGGGGGTTCGTCGGTCCTGCACTCACACCGATATGGGTCAGTCCCCGCCTGGTCGCAGCGCTCGACGAGATACCGGGTTGTGGCAATGGGGACGCCAGGCAAGTCGTGACCTCGGGTTTTCATGAGCCCAGCTTTATTTTTCTGGAAGGCACGGGCACACGCATCATTTCACCCAAAGGCGCCGCGGAATTTCTCGCCGAGCCGCAGTCAAGCGATGCCGGTGCGTGCCGGGTCGCGGCGGTCGAAAGCAGGGAAGAAACTGCGTTTTTGGAGGCTGCGAAGGAGATTGGTCTTGTGCCTGAGGTCCGAAAGAGGGTAGACGGCCTCAACATCAATGGCGGCGATGACGTTGATATAGCTCTTTATCAGAAAGCCGACACGACAACGGGTGCAGAAGAAAACGGCAATGTCGAACAGCAATAACAACGTCTGGCGGGTACTGGCGCGCATGCGCGGAAATATTCGACGGGCCGAGATGCTGTTCTCCGGGCGCAAAGAGCGTGCGCGCCACAGTCTGGATCCGCTGCCGCCCGGACAACGGCCGCAGGACATTTTTGCCATTCTGCTGTTGACCGTCGGGGTCGCCGTTGTCGTGTTCGACGTTCCGACATATCCCTGGCTCCGTTCATTGCCGAACGAGTACCGCAATGCCTTCCGGGCGTTCACGGACTTCGGTAAGGCGGACTGGATACTGATTTCAACGGGTCTGACATGCCTCTTCCTTCTGGCTCAGGACGCGGGCCGGTATGCCTTCCGTGTCCGCATGGCAATCGGGTCGGTGTTCACCTACGCAGCGTTCATTTTCTATTCTGTCGCGGCAACGGGTCTTCTTGCGATCGCGTTCAAGTGGTCACTCGGGAGGGCGCGGCCGAAGTTGTATGAGCAGGTCGGACCGGTGCGTTTCGACTTTCTGGCCTTCGACGGCACCTACACCAGTTTCCCGTCCGGCCACTCGACGACGGTCGCGGCACTTGCCACGGCGCTCGCTTTCATTTTTCCGGCCTATCGCTGGCTGATCGTTGTCGCTGCCTTCTGGCTCGCGTTCAGCCGCGTGATGGTGGGGGCCCACTATCCGAGCGATGTCATCGCCGGAACACTGCTGGGCGTCACGTTCACCTTTTTCACCGTAAGGGCAATGGCGCGCCGCAGGATCGGCTTTCATCTGTCATCGTCGGGAAAGATCGAACCGAATATGAACGCCCGGTCCGCACGCGCCTGTTTGCGCGCGGTCTGGAGGGTCATGCGCGGCCAGCGCGGTTTGTACCGGGTTCCGGTCGAACCCGCACGGCTGGAAGAGACAGATCGGATGACTTCATGACAATGAGTTTTGCTGAAGGTCTGGCGACGGCAACGGGTGCGCTCGCCGTGACCGTGGTTGTGCCCGCGAAGGATGAAGCCCAGAACCTTCCGATCCTTCTCGACGAGATCGAGGCAGCGCTCCAGGGGCGCCGTTTTGAAGTCATTGTCGTGGACGACGGCTCGTCCGACGGAACGGATATCGTGCTTCAGGATTATGCGGCCACGCACGACTGGTTGCGGCCTGTGCGCCACGAGACTTCCTGCGGACAGAGTTGCGCCGTCAGAACCGGCTTGCATCATTCGCGCGGTGACATCGTCGCCACCATTGATGGAGACGGGGAAAACGACCCGGCTTATATTCCGCAGCTTCTGGACGCGCTCGAGCAGGCCGGGACATCGACGGCTCTTGCCGCAGGCCAGCGGCTCGGTCGGAAGGCAAGCCTGGCGAAACGCTATGCATCGAAATTCGCCAACAAGATCCGGGGGGCCATCCTGAAGGACAAGACCCGCGACAGCGGCTGCGGATTGAAGGCCTTGCGGCGTGATGTCTTTCTGCAATTGCCCTACTTCGACAGCTGGCACAGGTTTCTGCCGGCTCTTGTCATTCGCGAGGGCTACGATGTCGTGCACATCGACGTTCAGGACAGGCAGCGGCGGCACGGGTCGTCGAAATACGGGATTTTTGACCGCGCGCTGGTCGGTGTGCTTGATTTGTTCGGCGTCTGGTGGCTCAGGCGGCGGCGCAAGAAAGTGCCTTCCGTGCGGCCACTGACGTGACCGATCTCTGAAACATCATAGACAACGGGTTTCACCCCCGACCGGACCAATTGGACTTGCCAATGACTGCTCTATACGACTGGATATATGCTGTTTTCGTCGAGCAATTCGATTTCTGGATCATCCTGGGATTCTTTGCCCAGGCCATGTTCATGATGCGCTTTGTCATCCAATGGAT
>JBCBUA010000162.1:0-7662 GCA_039818365.1 Pseudomonadota bacterium | reverse complement strand
GCATCGGAGCGCGTCGGCCGGTCCATCGTTCCGGTCGCCTTCTGGTTCTTTTCCGTCGCAGGCGGTTCGCTGTTGCTGATCTATGCCATTCAGCGCCAGGACCCTGTATTTATCGCAGGGCAGGGGCTCGGTCTCATCATCTACTTCAGAAACCTCTGGCTGATCTTCAAGGAGAAGCGCGAAGATCCGACGATCTGACGCGCCTCGGCGCGGGTCACAACGGGCTCCACACCGCCGGGCAACATGCGCCGATCGGACGGGAAATGGCGCAGCCACCTTGTGGCAGCCGCGCCTGATCATGCTATCTGAACGCCATGTCCAGCGCTTGGCTCAGATCGTTGATGAGATCCTCGGGGTCTTCCAGGCCGATATGAAGCCGCACGGAGCACACGCTTTCGTCGACCGGCGTCACGGACCGTGACCCCTTGAGCTTGACCGGAATGGCGAGGCTTTCGAAACCGCCCCATGAGTACCCGAGCCCGAAGAGCCTGAGGGCGTTCAGGAATGTGTTTGCCTGGTCGCGGGTCGTTCCGCCGGCAAAGTCGAAGGCGCACAGACCGGACGCGCCGCTGAAGTCCCGCTTCCAGATCTCGTGGCCGGGATCCGTGTCCAATCCGGGATACCGGATCTGTGCGACTTGGGACTGGTGTTTCAGCCAACCCAGAACATCGAGCGTATTGCGCTGGTGCCGTTCCAGACGAACGGAGAGTGTTCTGAGGCCGCGAAGTCCGAGATAGACGTCATCGGGAGCCACATGACAGCCCAAGGCTCCGTGTAGCATTTGCAAGTCTTCCCAAGCCCTTGCACTGGCCGCAATCGTCCCCAGCATCGCGTCGGAATGGCCAACGATATACTTGGTCCCGGCCTGGATCGAGAGGTCCACACCCAGTGCAATCGGCTGGCAGAAAAGCGGCGTTGCCCATGTATTGTCCATGAGCACGACGGCTCCGGCCTTGTGGGCCGCGTCTGCGATCCCGGGAATGTCCTGCATGTCAAAGGTAAGGGACCCTGGCGCCTCGGTGAAGACGGCGCTTGTATTGGGCTTGAAAAGGGTCGCGATATCCGCGCCGAGCGCGGGGTCGTAGTAGTCGACCTCAACGCCGAATTTCGGCAGCACGTTGTCGGCAAAATGGCGGGTCGGATGGTAGGCGGTATCCGTTATCAGGATGTGGTCGCCCGATTTCACGCAGGACAGGATTGCAAGCGAGACGGCATTCAGTCCGGAGTTTGCGAGAAGGACCCCCTCGGCTCCTTCGAGTTCCCTGACCGCTTCTTCAAGAGAATCGGTCGTGGGGTTGCCGCGTCTTGCATAGGTGTATTTCTGGCCGCCCGGTCGCATCGTTTCGACATCGGGAAACAGCACGGTCGATGCATGCACGACGGGAGGATTGACGAAACCGTGGAAACCGGCCGGATCGCGTCCTGCATGGGCAAGCTTGGTGTCCGGTTTCAGGGGGATTTTGGGAGCGGTATCTGACATGAATGATGGATTTCGGATTTGAGGAGAACGATTTCAGGGTTGTAGCCGGTCAAGCGGGCTTATTCCAGCGGTGTCTGATGTGTGTCGGAGCACCATTTACGGAGCGGCCAAGACGTCTGTTGACTTGATAACTTTGTTTTAAGGTTAACGCTGCACCGCGGGCAGCGAAAAGGCGATGAACTCTTTTTGAGCATTGAATGATTTCGAAATAGCCATGTTCGCTATTTGTGCATAGCCGACCGCGCTATTTGGACGTTCGGTTGCGAAATTTGACGAGATAATGACAGCAAGTACTTGACCCGAACAGCCAAATGCCATCGTATGGGCGCGTTGGGTGGAACGGGAGAAATCCGGAGGAAGCCGCGTATGCGGCAAGCGCTCGTCCGCAAACGAGACGCAGAGGAGGTCTCCCGATGAGTTCCAACACTAAAAAAAAGTATGGGTAACAAATAAAGGCTGCATATCCATGTCCAAAAAAATCCTTCCACTCGTTCTCGGCGCTGCAATGGGCGTCGCTGCTTCGACAGCTGCGGGTGCGACAACCTTGGAAGACGTCAAGGGGAAAGGCTTCATCCAGTGTGGTGTGAGCCAGGGTCTCCCGGGCTTCTCCAATCCGGATGCTCAGGGGAACTGGACCGGTCTCGACGTTGATCTCTGCCGCGCCATGGCCGCTGCAGTATTCGGCGACGCGTCCGCTGTTAAATTCACTCCGCTGTCCGCCAAAGAGCGTTTCACGGCCCTGCAATCGGGTGAAGTCGACGTCCTGTCGCGTAACACCACCTGGACGATGTCCCGTGACACCCAGCTGGGTCTCAACTTTGCTGGCGTAAACTACTACGACGGTCAGGGCTTCATGGTCCGCAAGGACCTCGGCGTGACATCCGCGCTTGAGCTGTCCGGCGCATCTGTCTGCACCAACACCGGTACGACAACCGAGCTGAACGTTGCTGACTACTTCCGTGCAAACAACATGCAGTACGAAATCGTTGCCTTCGAAAAGGCCGACGAGGTCGTGGCGGCATATGACGCCGGTCGTTGTGACGTTTACACCACGGACGCTTCCGGCCTGTACGCACAGCGCCTGAAACTGACCAACCCGGGCGATCACATGGTTCTGCCGGAAATCATTTCCAAAGAGCCTCTTGGTCCGGTTGTCCGCCAGGGCGACGATGAGTGGTTCAACATCGCAAAGTGGACCCTCAACGCGATGATCAACGCTGAAGAAATGGGCGTAACGTCCGCTAACGTTGATGAGATGAAGGGTTCCGACAATCCTTCGGTCAAGCGTCTGCTTGGTGTTGAAGGTGCTTTCGGTGAAGGCATCGGCCTGTCCAACGACTGGGCCTACAACATCATCAAGAACGTTGGCAACTACGAAGAAAGCTTCAACGCCAACGTTGGTCCGGACACTCCGCTCGGCATCTCCCGCGGTGTGAACGCTCTGTGGAGCAACGGCGGTTTCCTCTACGCTCCGCCGGTGCGCTAATCCTCAGTCTTTCTTGAGGAAAAAGGGGTTCCGGCGAATTGCCGGAACCCTCAATAAAACAAATCCGCGCAGAACAAACCGGATAACCGGTGATCGCGTGGGGGAACACTGCTTCATAAGCCGATAGGGAGCGCGCATCAGCGTGTTGCAGAAGCAGATAAAACGAGAAAGAGGAGAGGCTTCGGGCCGGGCTCTTTCCGTGAACTTGGGCGAGGTTCTATGTCAGTAATGGAGCAGGACTCGGCGGGGGCGCCGGCGCGTGCTTCGCTGATGAACGATCCAAAAGTCCGCGGCTATTTCTATCAGGTGTTGCTGATAGTGCTGCTGCTGACGTTCGGATACATCATCGTGACGAACACTGTCGCCAACCTGGAACGGCAAAACATTGCGTCCGGTTGGGGCTTTCTTGAGAATACTGCCGGCTTCGGCATTATTCAGTCGCTTGTACCATACGCAGAAACATCGAGTTATGGTCAGGCAATCTTCGTAGGTTTCCTGAATACGGTTCTGGTTGCGGTTGTCGGCATTTTCTTCGCGACGATCATCGGCTTTCTCGTGGGTATCGCGAGACTGTCGAACAACTGGGTCATCAGCCGCATCGCCTACTGCTATGTGGAGCTGATCAGGAACGTTCCGCTGCTTCTGCAGATCTTCTTCTGGTATTTTGCGGTCCTGCGCGCCGTTCCCGGCAAGCGGGAGAAGTGGTCGCTATTCGACACCTTCCATCTGAACATCGCCGGCCTTCGCGGCCCCAAACCGATCTGGGAGCCGGGAGCTGAATTCATCGGCTATGCGCTGATCATCGCGATTGTCGCGTCCATATTCGTGTCCAGGTGGGCGCGCAAGCGCCAGGAAGAAACGGGTCAGCAGTTCCCGGTCTTCTGGACCGGACTCGGTCTGATCATAGGTCTGCCGCTGATCACCTATTTCGTGACCGGCATGCCCATGACGCTGGAACATCCGAACTTCGTCGAGACGGGACCGGCGCTGCGCAGGGGATTTGAACTGGGTGTCGGTATCAACCTCATCCCGGAATTCCTCGCCCTGACAGTGGCGCTTGCGATCTATACCGCTGCCTTCATCGCGGAAATCGTGCGTGCGGGCATTCAGGCGGTCAGCCATGGCCAGACGGAGGCCTCGCATGCGCTTGGTCTGCGTCAGGGGCCGACGCTACGCCTGGTGATCATCCCGCAGGCCATGCGCGTGATAATTCCGCCGCTGACAAGTCAGTATCTGAACCTGACGAAGAACTCGTCGCTCGCTGTCGCGATTGCCTTTCCCGACCTCGTGTCGGTTGGAGGCACCGTGCTCAACCAGACCGGTCAGGCAATTGAAATCATCGGTATCTGGATGGCGGTCTACCTGTCGCTCAGTCTGATCACTTCGGCCTTCATGAACTGGTACAACCAGCGCATGGCGCTCGTGGAAAGATAGGAGCGCGGATCATGGCCAACAGCAATATTTTCCAAATCAGAACGGAAGAAGCGCCGACACTGCCGGCGCCGGTTTCCACCACCGGCGCCATCGGATGGATGCGCAAGAACCTGTTCTCGTCGATATTCAACACGATCCTGACCTTTATCGGCATCTTGCTCGCGTATTGGATTATTGCACCTTTCATCCAGTTCGCGTTCGTTGACGCGGTCTGGACGGGTGAAAACCGGGAAGCGTGTCTGCCACAGGACGGCGGACACGGCGGCGCCTGCTGGGCATATGTTGAGGCATACTTCCCGCAGTTCATCTACGGGCGTTACCCGTCCGCCGAGACATGGCGCGTCGACATCGTCTATGCGCTCTTCGCGCTCCTGCTTGTGCCGCTCGCGATCCCGAGCGCGCCATTCAAGCGGACCAACGCGATCCTGTTCCTGGTGGTTTTCCCGATCGTGGCTTACTTCCTGCTGACCGGTCTTGTGATCGGCGACACGGTTGTTCTCCCGATCGTTGAAACGGCTGTCTGGGGCGGTTTGCTTGTGACGTTGGTGATCGCGGTGACCGGGATCGTCGCGTCCTTGCCGCTTGGCATCGCGCTTGCGCTCGGACGACGGTCGCAGATGCCGATCATCAAGCTGGTTTCGATCATCTTCATCGAATTCTGGCGGGGTGTTCCGCTCATCACGGTGCTGTTCATGTCGTCGGTCATGCTTCCGCTGTTCCTGCCGGAAGGTGTGACGTTCGACAAGCTCCTGCGCGTTCTGATCGGCGTGACGCTGTTCTCGGCAGCGTACATGGCGGAAGTCGTTCGCGGTGGCCTTCAGGCCATTCCAAAAGGACAGTATGAAGGCGCGATGGCGCTGGGGCTGCGGTTCTGGCCGATGATGTACCTCATCATTCTGCCACAGGCGCTGAAACTCGTGATCCCCGGGATCGTCAACACCTTCATCGGGTTGTTCAAGGATACCACTCTGGTCCTGATCGTCGGCATGTTCGACCTGCTCGGCCAGATCCAGTCGTCCTTTACAGATCCGACCTGGTCGACGCCAAGTCAGGGCCACACCGGGTATCTGTTCGCGGCGATCGTATTCTTCGTGTTCTGTTTCGGCATGTCGAGATACTCCATTTTCATGGAGAACAAACTTCATACCGGACACAAACGCTAACGAACTGCAGCCGGAGCGCGCGCCAGGCCGCAGCGCTCCGGTCCCTCGAATTTTTGGAGTGAACCCATGAGTGAAAATGCTGTAAACGCGGACGAACTCGCCGCCGACCGCTCGAAAATGCAAGTGTCCGAAACGGACGTTGCCATCGAAATCAACAACATGAACAAGTGGTATGGCGACTTCCACGTGCTCCGCGACATCCATCTGAAGGTGATGCGCGGCGAACGGATCGTCATCTGCGGGCCCTCGGGCTCCGGCAAATCGACCATGATCCGCTGCATCAACCGTTTGGAAGAACACCAGGCCGGCCAGATCCTGGTGGATGGCATCGAACTGACGAACGATCTGAAGAAAATCGACGAGATCCGCCGGGAAGTTGGCATGTGCTTCCAGCACTTCAACCTGTTCCCGCATCTGACGATCCTGGAAAACTGCACGCTCGCCCCGATCTGGGTGCGCAAGATGCCGAAGAAGGAAGCCGAAGACATCGCGATGCACTATCTTGAGCGCGTGAAGATCCCGGAACAGGCCTTGAAGTATCCCGGTCAGCTCTCCGGTGGTCAGCAGCAGCGTGTGGCGATTGCCCGCTCGCTTTGCATGCGTCCGCGGATCATGCTGTTCGATGAACCGACCTCGGCGCTTGACCCTGAGATGATCAAAGAAGTTCTCGACGTAATGAAAGAACTCGCCACTAGTGGTATGACCATGATTGTTGTCACGCACGAAATGGGCTTTGCGCGGGAAGTAGCAGACCGTGTTATCTTCATGGATGCGGGGCAGATCGTCGAACAGAACGAGCCGGAAGACTTCTTCGTGAACCCGCAGCACGAGCGCACGAAGCTGTTCCTGAGCCAGATCCTGCACCACTGATCCCGTGAGCGGGCACGTGGCGGGCGTTTACGCTCCGCCGCCCGTCCTCAATCGGCAATCTGTGTCGCCAAAAAAAGAGGCCTTGGAACAAGTGTTCCAGGGCCTTTTTGGTCTGACGTTTGGTTACGGCGATCAAATCTCCAGATCAAGGCATCCGGAAGAACGTCCCTTCAGTCGCCGGTCACGATTTCCGTATCGTCGCGGCTGCCCCATTCGGTCCAGGACCCGTCATAAAGGGTCAGATCCCGGGCGCCGAGTACGGTCAGGCCAAGGGTCAGGATCGCCGCCGTCACGCCGGAACCGCAGGTGGTCGTGATTGGCTTCTTAAGATCAACGCCTGCATCCGTGTAGATCGTCTCGAGCTCAGGGCCGGCGCGAAACGTGCCGTCTTCATTGAGCAGGTGTGTAAACGGCAGGTTGAGCGCGTTCGGCATGTGGCCCTGACGCAGTCCGGCCCTCGGTTCAGGCGCAGTTCCGGCGAAACGCTCGGCAGATCTGGCATCGAGCAATTGACGGTCCTTTGTCTCCGTCGACCGCTTGACTTGCGACAGGTTGGCGACCGCGCCGTGATTGAGCCTGGATGTGAAGTGACTTTGCGGTTTGCGCGGCACATCATCCGTCACGGACCTGTTTTCAGCGCGCCACTTCGGAAACCCGCCATCAAGGACGTAGACACTGGCAGCCCCCATCGTGCGCAAGGTCCACCAGACCCGGGGCGCGGAATAGAAGCCGAAATCGTCATAGACCACGATCGTCTGCCCGTCGCCGATCCCGAGTTTCCGCATGGCGGAGGAAAACACGTGGGGCGCTGGCAGCATATGCGGCAGGTCGCTGGTCTTGTCGCAGATGTCATTGACATCGAAGAAGACCGCACCGGGGATGTGCGCGTTCGGATAGACCGGCGGAGCGTCGGGATGCGTAACCGGCGGCATCCAGGCATTGACGACTGCCAGATCAGGGGAGTCGAGATGATCGGCCAGCCATTGGGTCGAGACAAGCGGGTGGTCGGACATTGAAACTCCTCAAGTCTGGTAGAGCCCTTTGGATTTGTGCCATTCCTCGATGGACAAATCCGGATAGTTCTTGAAGTGGACATGACCAATGCCCAGGGGCACCTCAATCCAGTCGGGCTTGTAGTCAAGCATGATATGGACGGTTTCAGGCGGCTTTGGCAAGGGGGTGTCGATGACACCGGCATGCGGATGAATGAGGTCCGGCCAGCGTGGATC
>JBCBUA010000161.1:0-13261 GCA_039818365.1 Pseudomonadota bacterium | reverse complement strand
CAGTCTTTTTAGCGGGAAGCTTCAGTTTTCAGTGCTTTGATGTTGAAACCTTAATTTACTACTGCACTGGTCAGTTAAAAACTCAGATCATTTCCGCTTCATTTAGCTTAATCAGAGTAATAACCGAAGTGGATTCAATCTGTATTTCTTCTTTAAAAATAATAATCGCGAAATTTGTCGGAATGCAATCAAAGGTTATGTAATCTAAGTTTGGCCGCGGAAAGTGACTTCTCCTGAGCATGATTACGCTACACGAAATGCATTTTTTTGAGAGTTAAAGTCGCTTAAAATCTTCAGGCCCGCGACACAGAATTGCTCCTAAAGCGGAACCGCCCATCGACCAACGACACTTTGTTTTCTCAGCTTTCGCACTGCAACGCTTCTTTTTCAAAAAGCAACCCGGTTTCGCATTGTGAAACAAAGGGTTTGCAACTTGCGCCCTTTCCCGCCGGTTTTCCCACAAAAATCCCCGATTTGAATTGGCACCACACTTGCCACTGAACGAGGTCAGACACTTGTTTCTGCAAGTGCGCCGGCGCATCGGGGGGTATTTGGCACCATGACCCCGAGCGCAGCTTTGACAACGTTCGATGGTGCGCGAGAGGGATACTTTAAATGTTCAAAACCGTTATCGTTGCCGCGCTTGTGGCAGCCGTCCTGGGTGGGCCTGCTCATGCCATGACCATGGGCTACACCGAGGGGTCTCGGGACCTTGTGGACGGCACGCAAAAACTGGGCGACGCGTCTTCCAGCCCGTTGGGCACCAGTCTCGGGGTGCTGGGTTTCGGCGCTTCGGACTACAGGCAGATCGATCTGCATGGCCGCATTGTCGGCTCCACCGATGTCTTTTCTTTCACCGCCGCGTCGAACTTTATTGTCGAATTCATTTTCGGGCCGATTTCCGTCAAGAACGGCACAAAGACGATTGACGGCGGTTTCGTTCAGGAGGGCAATACCGGCAATAAGTCTGAATTCGTTCTGGGCCTTTCGGGCGCGTCCGACGGCAAGGTGTTTCAGACCAATATCCTGTCTGAAGCCGACAACATGGGCACATCGCTCATCTTCCGCGCGATGGCCGGATCACCCTACACGTTTTCGATTCAAAACGGACCGGACAACAACCCGAGCGGAGCCGCCACCTACGACATCCGCTTGACCGCCGTGCCGCTGCCGGCGGCCCTGCCGCTGCTTGCCGGAGGGCTTGGAATCCTTGGCCTTGCGGGCTGGCGCAGGAAGCGGTCTGCCTAAGGTTTTTCAAAAACCAATTTCGCCCAGGGCGGCCCTCCGGGGCCGCCTTTTCCTTTGCCCGCCGAGGGCGGGAGGCCTGCTGATGCCGGGCGTCATGCGTGCGAACAGCAAATCGCGCAGACACATCAATGTCAGAGATTGGTGCAGGTGAGGGGAGCGAGCCGGACCGCGCTGAAGGAGGCCGGAGACCGGCAGCGCAACAAAGAGTGGTGCCGCTGATAGGACTCGAACCTACGACCCCATCATTACGAATGACGTGCTCTACCAACTGAGCTACAGCGGCGTTTTCCCGGTATCGGGAGGGCGCATCTGGTGCGCGCGGACCCGATCAAGATCGAGTGGGCCGCTAATTACCGGAGCTTGAGGCCAGATGCAAGAGGCATCTGGCAGGTTCTTGGCGGCACACCCGGAATTGTCCTCAAGAGCTGCCGTTCACACCCTGTGACGGGTGCGCGCGCCCCGAGCGTCAGTTGAAGAAACGCGGCCGGGCGTTCTTGTCGGCCGCGTCCTTGTCATCTTCGTCCGTACCGGGATCGTCCGGCATGCGTTTCAGCGGGAACTGGATCGGTCCGTTCGATTCTTCGGGCGTATACGGTGTGGCAGCGTCCGCCTTTTGCCCCTCTTCCGGTTTCACGCTGTCCGGTTTCGCGGCCGCAGGCTCTTTCTTTTCGTTGGCATCCTTGTCCGCTGCGCCCTCGCCGGTATCCGCCTTGGCGGCATCGGTTTCGTCTCCGGCTTTGGGCGCGGGCTCACCCGCCTTTTCGGGATCCTTCGCCTCCGGCGTCTTGGCATCGGCCTTCGGCGCAGCATCGGGCAGGTTGCTCATGGACGGACTGTAGCGAACGTCATCCGTTGTCCCTTCGAAACCGTGTTTCGCGCTCGCGTCTTCCGCTGCAGCAGCCGGTGTCGTTTCGGCCGGTTCGGAGACCGCCGGTGCCGGTGCCGGAGCCTCTGCCTGCGTCGGCGGTTCCGCGGCAGGCTCCGCCTTGAGCTCCACGGTCTTTGCTTCGTCCGCGGCTTTGTCTGCGGTGCCCGCCGCATCCGGTCCGGCACTTTCGGCCGTGGCCGCCCCGGCGGCAGTGGCTGCAGCTGGCAGAGCGGGCGCCTCGAAAAGGCTGTCCTCTATGAGCTCGCCCTCCTCCTCGATCGCGCCACCGGGGGACGTCCAGTGGAAGGCATCCAGTTTGCCGGTCACGGGGGAGACCGGTTGCCATTCGGCAGAGACGATTCCATCCGCGACCCAGGCTTTGTCCTGCGGCGCCTTGAGCGCTCGTGCCAGCCAGTCCCGCATCCGGCCCCGGTCGCCATGTTCGGCTTCTTCGACTTCTGCCATGAGGAGGAAGGCCGCCCGGGTGGGCTCGGACTGCAGCAGCTTCTTCAGCTGCCCCCGCGCTTCCTCGAACTCCCGCGCCTCGATCGCGGCACGCGCAATCGCCAGGGCCCCTTCCGGGGTGTTGGTCCGTTGTGCCGACAGGGACTTGACGCGTTTCAGCCTGTCGACGGCCGAGTCGCCGGTGCGCACATGCGCATAGGTTTCCGCGAGCTCCGGATGGGGCGACAGGCGCCAGGTCGCTTCCAGCACCTTCGCTGCCTTGCGGATATCGCCCCGGCGCGTTGCCAGGCGGGACGTCAGCACGGCGGCGGGCACGAGATCGAGCGCGAGGCCATGCGCTTCCTTCGCCAGCGAGAACGCCCGCTCCGGCTCACCGCCTTCGAGCTTCTGTGCCAGCGCCGTCAGGATGACAGACCGTTGACGGCGATAGGTCTTCTTGTCGACGAGCTTGGCGGCGTAGTTGCTTTCCAGCGTCTTGAGCGCCTCGTCCCAGTGATGGGAGACGGCCTGGTAGCCGAGAACGGCCTTGCCCGCCCACTCCAGGCCCGGCGATGTCCGGGCCGCTTCTTCCGCGTAGTGGCGCGCGGCCACCGGCTCTCCCTGGCGTTCCGCCTCGACGAAAAGACCGTGAAGACCAAGTGCCTTGGTTTCCGGCTCATCCAGCATCGCCTCGAAACGCTGGCGCGCCTCGTCATCCTTGCCGGCAAGCTGCGCGGTCTGGGCCAGCAGAAGCTTGGCCGCAGGCTCTTCCGGCAACAGCTTGTCCGCGTCCAGTCCATAACGCCTTGCAAGCTTGGCATTCCCGGTGCCGAGCGCGATCAGGCCGTGGGAGAGTGCCGTATACCCCTTGTCCTTGCGGCGGCGGCGAAAGAACCTGCCGGCGATCTGCGGCGACTGAAGGATCGTGCGGATTACCCAGACGAGGAGCAAAAAGGCAATGAGCGCGACACCGGCAACAAGCGCGACCACGACCGGCGGCTGTTCCCAGACATATCCGTTCCAGCTGATGGAAATGGTCCCGGGCACGTCCGCCAACCAGGCGAAACCGGCTGCCAGGCCAAACAGCAGAAGGAAGAACAAAAAGACGCGGATCATATAGCTCGCTCCCAAGCGTCGCCGGGCGACTCCGGCTTAAAACAACAACTGCGCAGACGGCCGACCAGCGGTCGTCGCTTAACTGTCCTTCGCAGCAAGCGCATTGAGCACTTCCTGAGAAGCCTTTTCCGTAAGCCCGTCCACCTGGACACGGGCCTCGGCACGGGCAATCCAATCGCTTCCCGCAGCCTTCGCGGCGTCGGGAAGGTCCTGATACGCGGCGATCGCCCCTGAAAGGTTCCCATTGGAAACAGCATTTTCCATCCGCCGCAAGGCCGCTTCCGGTCCCGTTCCGTCCGCATCTCCGGGACCGCGCACGGCGACGATCGACCTTGCACTGGCCAGAAGGCTGTCAAGTACATCGTCCGAGTGATCCGGTTCCGAGAAGGTCTGGTAAATCTTCCGGGCCACCGGCGGAAACTGGGCAATCAGTACGGACACCGGCTCGACCCCGGTCTTGGCATGCGTTTCAAGCGCCGCAACGTCGATATCGGCCGGCAGGCCTGCCTTGACCGCTGCGAGTTCGGTTTCGTAGGGCCGGCCGGAATCAACCGCCGACTTGAGCGCGGAGACGGACAGGGCCCGCGCGGCGACCTCGCGTGCCGTCGCATCACCCATGGTGCCTTCGACCTGCTGCAGCCGTTTTGAAAGGGACTCAAGCTCGGCGCGGATGCTTTCCAGTGCTGCCGTGTTGGCCGCCCCGACCGAACTGATATCGGATGACAGGCTGGACAGGGTCTCGGTCGCGCGCGCCTGGCTGTCGGCAAGTGTCTTCAGGGACACATCGGATGTCGAGACGGCGGTCTGCGCTGCCTTTGCCGTGGCTTCCGCGTTCTGGAGACGGTTTTCGACATCCGCGAACTGTGTTTTCAGGCCGCCCAGTTCTGTTTCAAGACCGGACACCGAACCCGTCAGCTTGCCGGTTTCGCTCGTCGATGCCGCCGCCTCGGTTTCAAGTTTGGAAAGGCGGCCTTCCAGCGGACTCAGATCGACGGACGCCTGCTGACCCGTCGCCCCCTCAAGCGCATCCAGCCGGCTTTCCAGCGGCTTCAGGTCAACGGGGGCACCTCCCGACGATTCGCTCCCGGCGGACGCAACCTCGCTGCGCAGATTTTCGAAATCCTGTTTCAGTGCATCGATGGCCGGCGTCACATCCGAAGAGGCGGAAGAAGCAGCGCTTTCCAGCGCGCTCTCCAGCGAAGACACCTTGGTCTCAAGCGCGGCAAGCGCCTGTCCCGCGGACTGATCCGTCGCGCTTGTGCCGAGTTCGCCGATCTTCTGCTCAAGGTCCGCGATCTTCTGCTCCGCCGCGGACAGGGCATTGGTGACTTGCTGATCCTGTTCCGGGGTCAGTTTCAGGATCCCGGCCTGGTGAAGGCCGAACCCGCCGCCGAGCACAATGATCCCGCCGATCACGGCCGCGATCAAAACGCCGAATGCACCGACGCCGCCCTGCTCCTCGGCTGCCGGCGGGGTCGAAAAGGACGAGCCCGATGACTTGGCTGAAGACGGAGGGGTCGATGACCGTGCCGAAGTGCTTTTTCCGGAACTGGAAGCCGTGGAGGACGATGCGGCAGTCGGACCCGGTTTCGGAGCGCCCGATGACCCTGCAGATGTCTTTGCGGCCCCGGCTTGCGCGGACGCGCCTGCACCGGATGTCCCCGCGCCGGATGTCTTTGAGGCCGAGGTGGACGTTGCCGATCCGGTCGCACCGGCTGCACCTTTGCCGGCGGTCGACGAACCGGTCGACGATGGTGTGCCCGCCGCCCCAGGTTTCGCAGCCGTGGTGCGCGGGCTGTCCTGCTTGCTGTCGGCGGGTTTCTTGTCTGATGAAGCCGGACTGCCGGTCTTGGGAATACCGGACGACGTGGAAGAAGACGGCGTTGACGACGGGGAGCCTGCGCCCGAACTTCCGGGTTTTTCGTTCACTTTTTCAGCCTTGAGATCGATCGTTACCGGCCGCTTCGCACCGGCTCCCGAAGCTGTCGACGGCTTGTCGGTGCTTCCGGGCTTGTCGGCTGAGCCGGATCCGCTTCCGCCTGATGAGGATGCACCGCCAGAAGATTTGTTGTCCGTCGCCATCTGCTCTCCTCCTGAACCTTCCGGTCACACTATACACACCTGATGACGAAGCGGTAGCGCCTCGCCAAAGACTTTTGCGCGCTGCAAAACAACGACTCCACCGGATCTGGTTAACACGCGCCTAAGACCAGTTCCATTAATGCCTTTTCACGCGGCGCGTCAGCCGCTTCAACGCTCATATACCCAGATAAGGGCTTTGCCGCCTGTTGCGAGATCGCATAGACGCGAAGCGTTGAAAAAACGGCGTCGGGACAACCGGATTTGAGCAGCTGCAGCAACGTCTCGGCCGTTCGGCGCGAGTAGATCAGAATGCCGTCATAGCCGCTGTCGCACAGGACGGTCCGGACATCGTCGGCAAGCGCCGTCGCAGCCTCCATCCGGTAGACAATCGCGGTGTCACATTTAATGCCGTACGCGTCCAGCAAGGCTTCGAAATCCGCGCTCCGGTCCCTTGCGGCCAGATACAGAACCCTGCCGCCCTCAAAAGCGCGCCGATTGGCGGCGAGGAGCGTCGCAAGCGCGGCTGCATCACCATCGGCCGACGACACCGACTTGAACCCGGCCTGACGGCAGGCCGCCGCTGTCCGGTCTCCAACCGTGAAGACCGGAAGAGTGAGCAGATGCTTCAGTTGCCGATGACCGGCAATTGCATCCAGCGCCCTGCCACTGGTGAAGACCAGCGCCGAAACGCCCGTTAGGTCCAGTTGCAGCGGGGCCTCAGCCCGGAACTCCAGGAGAGGCGCCTCGTCGGCAATGTGACCGGCCGCCCGGATCAGATCGGCGGTTCGTCTGCACTCGGGTTGCGGCCGTGTCACCAGGAAGCGCATCGGGCTCAGTGACCGGACAGAAAGCCGGGGCCCATGCGTTCCTTGAGGGTTTCACCGACCGAAACGCCTATGGAGATCGCCTTTTCCACCGGACCGCTCTCTTCGGCTTCATGGCAAGCGCTGCCATCCGGTTTGAGCACAATGCCCTTGAAATGGAGGGTCCCGTCCGAAATCGTCGCTAGGCCGCCGATGGGCGTCCGGCACGATCCATCGAGAACGCCAAGAAACGCACGCTCCGCATCAAGCCGGATCTGTGTTTCCGGGTCATGGATGGGAACGAGTTTTTCCAGTGTTGCCGTATCGTCTTCCCGGCTCTCGATGCAGATCGCGCCCTGGCCGACCGCGGGCAGGAAATCATCGATCGCGAGCATGCTGGTAATTTCGGCTTCCAGTCCCAGCCGCTTCAGACCGGCGGCGGCCAGCAGCGTCGCATCAACCGCACCGTCGGCAAGTTTCTTCAGGCGGGTTTGCAGATTGCCGCGATACATCACCACGTCGATGTCTGGCCTGAGCCGTTTGATCATGGCCTGCCGCCGCAGCGAGCTTGACCCCACCACCGCACCTTGCGGCAACTCGTGCAGAGACTTCGCCGTGGGAGAAAGAAAGGCGTCCCTGACGTCCTCGCGCGGGAGAAAAGCGGTAAGCGCAAGGCCGTCCGGCAGAACCGTCGGCATGTCCTTGGAAGAATGCACGGCGATATCGATCCGCTTGTCGAGCAAAGCTTCCTCGATCTCCTTGGTGAACAGCCCCTTTCCGCCCACCTCGGACAGCGGCCTGTCCTGAATGCGGTCGCCGGATGTCTTGATCACCACGATCTCGAAAGCATCGTCCCCGAGCCCGTGCGCGGCCATGAGCCGGTCTCTGGTTTCGTGGGCCTGTGCCAGCGCAAGTGCACTGCCCCGGGTTCCGATTCGCAAAGGATTTGATTGCAAGGTTAACCGTCCAGATGTTACGCCCGGCAGAATTCAGCTGGACGCGGGATGAATATGTCTGCCCCAGTCCTAGCACAGGCCGTGATTACTAAACCAATGACTTCAGTCAATTCAAATAGCAATGCGACGAATCTGACCGTCCTTGGCATTGAAACCAGCTGCGACGAGACGGCGGCCGCTGTTGTCCGCGGTCCTGCGGACAGGCAAATCCTGTCCAACACAATTCGCTCGCAGATCGACGAACACACGGAGTTCGGCGGCGTCGTCCCCGAAATCGCTGCCCGTGCGCATATCGAGATCCTCGACCGGATCGTCGCCGAGGCCATGCGCGAGGCAGACTGCGGCTGGGATGACATAGATGCGGTCGCGGCAACGGCAGGGCCGGGTCTGATCGGCGGCGTGATCGTTGGCTTCATGACCGCCAAGGCCATCGCGATGGCCGCAGGAAAGACCCTCATCGGTGTCAACCATCTGGAAGGTCACGCCCTTACGGCACGCCTCACGGACGATCTGGAGTTCCCGTTCCTCCTGCTTCTGGTCTCCGGCGGCCACAGCCAGTTCCTGCTTGTGCGGGGGGTTGGCGACTATGAACGGCTCGGAACGACGATTGACGATGCCATCGGCGAGGCTTTCGACAAGACGGCCAAACTGCTCGGACTTCCCTATCCGGGCGGCCCGCATGTCGAGAAAATGGCTTTAAAGGGCGATGCCGGCCGCTTCCGCCTGCCGCGCCCGCTGCTGGACAGACCCGGTCTGGACATGTCCTTCGCCGGTTTGAAGACCGCGTTGCGCACCCAGGCAAAAAAACTCGAACCGGTGGACGAGCAGACGGTTGCCGATCTGTGCGCCGCCTTCCAGCTGGCTGTTGCCGATGTCCTGGCCACGCGAACGACGTCGGCGCTCGAACTCTTCCGCGCCCGCCACCCGGACACCCCACCGGTGATTGTCGTGGCCGGTGGCGTGGCCGCCAACCAGGAGATCCGGAAGGCCCTCACCGCAGCGACGGAAGAAGCTGGAGCCCGATTTGTCGCACCGCCGATGCGGCTCTGCACCGACAATGCCGCCATGATTGCCTGGGCCGGCATCGAACGCTTGTGCACCGGTCCCGTCGACGACATGAACCTGTCTCCCCGCCCCCGCTGGCCGCTGGATGCCGAAAGAGCGGGCCTGCTGGGCGCGGGCAAAAAGGGTGCGAAGGTCTGATCCGCCTGCGTCTCCGCGAAATCTTCGCCGTCAACACAAACTTGCCCTTTTGCACGTGCAGGGAGCCTGTTAGATCAACGGATGTCTGATCGATTTCGGAGATGCTCTGAACGGCGCTTCCCATCGCAAAAGGAACCAGGCGGCATGGACGTCTACCACAAGGCTTACGTTTACCTGACGTGCGGCACGGACCTGCTGGTCTTTTCGGAGCCCGATTTCCCTCATATCGGCCTGCAGGTTCCAGGCGGCACGCTCGATCCGGGCGAAAGCTATCTGCAGGCGGCCCGGCGGGAGTTTTGCGAAGAGACCGGACTTTCGTTGGATATCGCGCTCGAATCGTTCGCCGATCAGGATCGGATCCTCAAGAATGTCCCCGATTGCCTCGACGGATTGCATCGGCGGCGGTTTTTTCACGGAACGGTCCGGGAAAAGGCTGCCGACGAATGGGAACACTTCGAAACCTCTCCGAGCGGGGGCGGACCTCCGATCCGCTTCCGCCTGTTCTGGATTGATGTGTTCGCAAGCGATGTGACCCGCGAGGCCCGTTTCTTCGAGGGCTTTGGAGCACAGCTTGAGACACTACGGTCGCGCATGGAAAGGCAGAGCAATGGGCGCCATTAAGACAGTCGGCGTCATCGGCGGCGGTGCCTGGGGAACGGCCCTGGCCCTGACGGCGGCACGCGCGGGACGCGACGTCCGGCTCTGGGCACGAGACCCTGAGACCGTGTCGACGATCCGCTCACGGCGGCAGAATACGCGCTATCTGCCCGGCATCACCTTTGACGAGGATCTCAATGCGACGGAGTCCCTGGAAGACATTGCCGGCGCGGATGCCATTTTGCTTGTGACCCCGGCGCAGACGACACGCGCCGTGCTGGCCGCCCTGAAGCAAACCGGTGCCGTTACCGGTCCGGTGGTCCTGTGCGCAAAGGGCATTGAACAGACCTCGGGCAAGCTGCTGTCCCGCGTCATGAACGAGGAACTGCCGGGCGTGGAACCCGGCGTCTTGTCCGGACCGAGCTTTGCCGACGATGTCGCCCGGGGTCTGCCGACGGCCGTCACGGTCGCGGCGAACTCGGCCAAGACCGCCCTGAGCCTGTGCGAGGCGCTTCAGTCCGCCTGTTTCAGGCCCTATGCCTCAATCGACATCCTGGGCGCTCAGATCGGCGGGTCGCTGAAGAACGTGCTGGCCATTGCCTGCGGCGCCGTCGTCGGCCGGAAGCTGGGGGCAAGTGCTCAGGCTGCCCTGACCGCGCGCGGCTTTGCGGAACTGACACGGCTGGGCACCGCCATGGGCGCGCAGAGCGAGACCCTGACCGGCCTGTCCGGTCTCGGCGATCTCGTGCTGACATGCTCTTCGACCCAGTCGCGGAACTTCTCGTTCGGACTGCGGCTGGGCGAAGGCTTCATGGCCTCGGAGCTGATCTCGGCCGGCGGTAAACTCGCGGAAGGGGCCTATTCGGCGCGGGTTGCCGTGAAGCTGGCGCAAAAACACGAGATCGACGTCCCGATCTGCGAAACGGTCGCGCGGATGATCGACGAGGACCTTTCGATAGACGATGCGCTCAACACCCTGATGGCGCGTCCGCTCAAGGCCGAGACGGAAAGCCTGTGACACACGCAATCCGGCATTGAGTTTATGACAGCTCGGCCCTAGGGTACCGCCTCATTTACGGGTCGTACCCCAGGTTCGCAAAAGCCATATCAACCAGGAACCTCAACCATGCTCTATGCCCTGATCTGCACCGACAAGCCCGGTGCGCTGCAAACACGTCTCGACAACCGCGACAACCACATCGCCTTTCTCAAGGGCCTCGGCGGCGGTCTCAAGGCGGCTGGTCCCTTCCTCGATGACGACGGCAACATGACCGGTTCCCTTGTCGTGATCGAAGCAGCGAACAGGGACGAGGCCCTCGCCATCTCGCAGGAAGATCCCTATGCCATCGCCGGTCTCTTTGAAAGCGTCGAGATTCGCCCGTGGAACTGGGTGATCAAGAACCCGGAGGTCCGTTAAGTGCAGTACTGGTTGATCAAGTCCGAACCCGACAAATGGTCCTGGGATCAGCAGAAAGCCAAGGGCGATGCCGGCGAGCAATGGGACGGCATCCGGAACTACCAGGCACGCAACAACATGCGCGCCATGGAAATCGGCGACAAGGCATTCTTCTACCACTCCAACATCGGCAAGGAAGTTGTCGGCATCGTCGAGGTCTGCAGCGACATTCACCCGGACACAACGACCGACGACCCGCGCTGGGAATGCGTGGATTTCAAGGCTGTTTGCGACATGCCGAAGCCGGTCACCCTTGCCGATGTGAAGGCCGAACCGCGCCTTGAGAAAATGGCGCTCGTCGCCAACACGCGCCTGTCGGTTCAGCCGGTCACGGAAGACGAATGGAAACTCGTCTGCGAAATGGGCGGGCTGAAAAATCCGGCTTGAGCGAACGCGTGCACAACCGGTGCACGCGCCTCGTTCCCTCCCCTTGTGGGAGAGGTGTTTGGCGCTGATTTGAAACGGAAACAGCCATGCCGCCCATCGACGACCCCGTCGATTTCATACGTCGGGAGACCACGGTCAAACCGGTTCCGCATGCGGAGGAAATCAGGCTCCACGTCGCGGATGAGGCGATGGAACTCTGGCAGAAGACGGAGGAGGATCTGGGCGAACTCGGCCTCGATCCCCCCTTCTGGGCTTTTGCCTGGGCCGGCGGCCAGGGCCTGGCGCGTTACATACTGGATACGCCTTCGCTTGTTACCGGAAAGAACGTAATCGACTTCGCCTGCGGTTCCGGACTGGTCGGGATTGCAGCCATGATGGCCGGTGCACGAAGGTGCCGCGCCGTTGATATCGATCCTTTCGCCATTGCCGCCGCAGGTCTGAATGCCGAGCTGAACGGCGTACGGCTGGACCTCGAAGTGGCTGACCTGACCCATCAGGCGACACCTTCGGCAGATCTCGTTTTTTGCGGTGATGTCTTTTACGACCGTCAGATGGCCGGCGCGGTGACCGGGTTCATGGACCGTCTGATCGATGCCGGCATCGACGTCCTGGTCGGAGATCCGGGCAGATCCTATCTGCCCAGGACGCGTCTGACCGAACTGGGCGTTTACAAGGTGCCGGTCGTCGGCGCGCTGGAAGACAATGAAATCAAGAAAACCTCCGTCTATCGCGTCGGCAGAAACTGACGGCTCACCTTGCAATTTCACGGTGAGAAGTCTTTTCTCACAACGATCTACAGAAGTTTTTGCCGTTCGGGTCTTCCCCTTTCCGGTTCTTGCGATAGGTTAGCGGCACAAACAGTTCAAAGACGTCCTCCCAGGAGCCCCTCATGCCCATCGTAAACCGACTTGCCGACCTCGCTGACGAGATCACGGCCTGGCGCCGCGATTTCCACGAGAACCCGGAAGTTCTTTATGAAACCGTCAGGACAGCCGCGAAGGTGGCCGAGCTTCTGGAGAGCTTCGGCGTGGACGAGGTGGCGACCGGCATCGGCAAGACAGGTGTCGTTGGCGTGATCAAGGGCCGCAATGGCGGCGCGGGCAGAACCGTTGGCCTGCGTGCCGATATGGACGCCTTGCCGATCGAAGAGGAAACCCAGAAGCCTTACGCGTCAAAAATTCCGGGCAAGATGCACGCCTGCGGTCATGACGGTCACACCGCCATGCTGCTCGGCGCGGCAAAATATCTCTCCGAGACCCGGAACTTCGACGGCACGGTCGTTGTGATATTCCAGCCCGCCGAGGAAGGTGGCGCGGGCGCCAAGGCCATGATCGACGACGGCCTGATGACCCGCTGGCCGATGGACGAGGTCTACGGCATGCACAACTATCCCGGAATGCCGGTCGGCGAGTTTGCGATCTGCAAGGGACCGATCATGGCCGCGACCGACGAGTTCCGTATCACGGTGACCGGCAAGGGTGGTCACGCGGCCAAGCCGCACCAGACCGTCGACCCGGTTGTTGTCGGCTCGAAGATCGTCTCCGCGCTTCAGACCATCGCGAGCCGGAACGCCAATCCGCTCGATTCCGTCGTGGTCTCCGTGACGGTGTTCAACGCCGGCAGCGCGTTCAACGTGATCCCGCAGGACGCGGTTCTACGCGGCACCGTGCGCAGCCTGAATGCGGACATGCGAGACATGGCCGAAAAGCGCATGGGCGACATCGTCACGTCGATCGCCGCAGCCTTCGACGCGACCGCCAAGCTCGAGTTCCGCCGTGGCTACCCCGTGACACGGAACCACGACGAACAGACGGATTTCGCAGCGGAGATCGCAGAGCGCATTGCCGGTGACGGCAAGGTCAACCGGAGCATTGAACCGATGATGGGCGGCGAGGACTTTTCCTACATGCTCGAAGAGCGTCCGGGCGCCTTCATCTTTGCCGGAAACGGCGACACCGCCGGCCTGCACCATCCTGAATATGACTTCAACGACGAGCTGATCCCGGTCGGCTGTTCCTACTGGGTCAAGCTGGTCGAGACCGCCTTGCCCGCAAAGGCCGCCTGACGTTCTTCCTGTTGCCTCTATCCCGCGCATGCATGA
>JBCBUA010000160.1:0-13297 GCA_039818365.1 Pseudomonadota bacterium | reverse complement strand
GGCACCATCTGGTTCTTGATGCGGATGTTGGCGAAGGTGCCGCGCATCATCACCTGGTGGTTGCCGCGCCGCGAACCGTAGGAGTTGAAGTCCTTGCGCGCGACCTGATGCTCGGAGAGATACTGGCCCGCCGGGCTGTCTGCCTTGATGGCACCGGCCGGAGAGATGTGGTCGGTGGTGATGGAATCCAGGAACAGGCCCATGACGGCAGCGTTCTCGATATCCTCGAGCGGCTGCGGCTCCATGGTCATGCCTTCGAAGTAGGGCGGGTTCTGGACATAGGTCGAGGAGACCGGCCAGGTATAGGTCAGCCCGCCTTCCACCTTGATGTTCTGCCAGTGTTCATCGCCCTTGAAGACGTCGCCGTAGCGCTCGCGGAACATCTCTTCGGTGATGGAGGCGCGGATGAGGTCGGTGATCTCTTCCGTGCTCGGCCAGATGTCCTTGAGATAGACCGGGTTGCCGTCCTGGTCATTGCCGAGCGGGTCTTCGGTGATGTTGACATTCAGGTTGCCGGCGATCGCGTAGGCGACAACCAGCGGCGGCGACGCCAGGTAGTTGGCGCGCACATCCGGGTTCACGCGGCCCTCGAAGTTGCGGTTGCCGGACAGCACCGAACAGGCGATCAGGTCGTTGTCGTTGATCGCCGCCGAAATCGCCGGGTCGAGCGGACCGGAATTGCCGATACAGGTGGTGCAGCCATAACCGGCCAGGTCGAAGCCGAGCGCATCCAGATCCGCCTGAAGGCCCGCCTTCTCAAGATAGTCCGTCACCACCTGGGACCCGGGCGCCAGCGAGGTCTTCACCCAGGGCTTGACGTCGAGGCCCTTTTTCAGCGCGTTGCGCGCCACGAGCCCGGCGCCGATCAGCACCGACGGGTTGGAGGTGTTGGTACAGGATGTGATCGCGGCGATGACGACATCGCCATTGCCGAGATCGTGGTCCTTGCCCTCGACGGCGACACGCTTGGAGAGTTCGTCCGCCTTCTTGAATTCCTCCGCCATGGTCTTGGCGAACCCGCTGGCGGCCTCGGAGAGATTGATGCGGTCCTGCGGACGCTTAGGCCCGGAGACGGCCGGAACGACCGTGGTGATGTCCAGTTCCAGCGTATCGGTGAATTCCGGCTCTTCCGCGCCCGCGCGGAACATGCCCTGTGCCTTGGAATAGGCCTCGACAAGCGCAACGCGGTCCTTGTCGCGCCCGGTTGCCTCGAGATATTTCAGTGTCTCGTTGTCGACCGGGAAGAAGCCGCAGGTCGCACCATATTCCGGGGCCATGTTGGCGATGGTCGCCGCGTCTTCCAGCGACAGGTTGTCGAGACCGGGTCCGTAGAATTCCACGAACTTGCCGACAACCCCTTTCTGGCGCAGCATCTCCACGACCCGCAGCACGAGGTCAGTCGCGGTAATGCCCTCGTTCAGCTTGCCGGTCAGCTTGAAGCCGATGACTTCCGGGATCAGCATGGAGATCGGCTGTCCGAGCATGCCGGCCTCCGCCTCGATACCGCCGACGCCCCAGCCCAGGACCGCAAGCCCGTTGACCATCGTGGTGTGGCTGTCGGTGCCGACAAGCGTATCCGGGTAGGCGACCGTTTCGCCGTTTTCTTCCTTCGTCCACACCGTCTGGGCGAGATATTCCAGGTTGACCTGGTGGCAGATGCCGGTCCCTGGAGGCACGGCGCGGAAATTGTCGAAAGCAGACTGACCCCAGCGCAGGAACTCGTAGCGCTCCTGATTGCGCTCATATTCCAGTTCGACGTTCAGCTTGAACGCGTCCTTGGTGCCGAAATAGTCAACCATGACCGAATGGTCGATGACCAGATCGACGGGAACAAGCGGGTTGACCTTCTCGGGATCGCCGCCGAGCTTCACCGCCGCATCGCGCATGGCCGCAAGATCGACGACCGCCGGAACACCTGTGAAGTCCTGCATGAGCACACGCGCGGGCCGGTAGGAAATTTCGTGTGAAGACTTCTTCTCCTTGAGCCACTCGGCGCAGGCGACGATGTCTTCCTTGGTGACGGAGCGGCCGTCTTCGAAACGCAGAAGGTTCTCAAGAACAACCTTCAGCGAGAACGGCAGCCTGGACACACCCTCCAGACCGTTTTTCTCCGCTTCGGGAATGGAGAAATAGGTATAGGTCTTGTCACCGACCTGAAGCGTCGTTTTGCAATTGAAACTGTCAAGGGACTGGGTCACGGCACGTGCTCTCCTTCACTGTCCGCAGCAGCAGGTCCGCGTCTGACCGGCTGCCTGTCATGATCTCCGGCGGCTCCCGGAGGGAACCGCGTTTGCCCGTTTCGAGCTTGTTGCAGCGCATTTCAGGTCGACCGGCGGGCTGTGCCGTCGAATGCGCGCCGCCTTGCTGCCCCTATACAAAACTTTCGCGCCGATCACCAGCAAATGCGCATACCGCCACCTGAAACGGGGCGATAAGTGATCGACCGTGATAAGCGGAGCTGGATCGAACGGACAGATTTTATATACAAACGTATACAAAAATTTCCAGATGTGACCGTGACGATTTTTGCGTTTGTTTGCGTCTGCGCGGCGCCGCGCCAGCCATTGTGCGGATTGACAATGTCAAGACAACCGAGATCGCGCGGTCTCACAGGCATCCGGTTATTGCCACGTTAACCCGTTGCCGCTATCAAAACGGCCATGCGGCGCTTGTTTCTGACCTTTCTGATACTCGGCCTGACGGCACCCCTGATTGCTGCCAATGCGCAGGAACCGGTCCGTGAGCCGCTGGAAATCGGCGAGTCCGGCGAGGAGTATCTGCGTTCGATCCGCCTGCGCGGCATCGATCCGGACGTCGCCTACTATGATCCCACCGCCCCGGCGCCCAAGCTCGAAACGGAACAGCAGCCGCGACAGCCATCGGCACGCTCCGAAACGGACGGGATCATGGCACCCGGGTCGCGCTGGACCTTCACACTGATTGCCGGGCTTGTTCTTGCCGGCCTTGTCTTTCTTGTGATCCGTTTCGGCGGCAACATTGCCGTCACGCTGCAACGGGATGCCGAGAACCCGGACAGCCGGCGCGCGGCGGGCCCGCAAAACACGCCGGTCTGGGCGGAGAAACTCGGATCCTTCAACGATATCATGCGCATCGCGGACCGGCGCGAGGCGCTGGTGATGCTGACACAGAAGGTCCTGGCGACGCTGGCAACCACCAATGGTGTGCTTATGCAGCGCAGCTGGACGGCCCGCGACACGCTGCGCAACATCCCGCTGGCGGACGCCCAGCAAAGCCTTCTGCGCACGCTTGTCCTCAACAGCGAGCGCGTCCAGTTCGGCGGCAGGGACGTCTCGGAAGACGAGTTCCGGGATCACGTCTCGTCCTGCCAGCAACTGCTGGGAGCCGGCGCGGCATGAGCGACACGGCCACGACACCGCGGTCCGGCGGTCCGCGCATCGAATTCCTGATGATCGCGGCCGTCTGCGTCGTTGCTCTCCTGGCAATCTGGTATGTCATGTCGCAGCGCCAGCAGACACTGCGCAGCTCTCCGTCGGGCCTGGATGGCCTTCAGGTCTGGCTGACGGCGGACGACATCACGTCCTACAATTTTGCCGGCGGCTGGCCCATTGATCAGACAACGGTCGACCTGTTGATCCTGCCTGTCTACGACACCGCGCTGGACGAGGCCCGCACGCCCCCGGCGTCCAAGGAGGAATACCTGCTCCAGACGGACGAATATGACTTCGCGACGGACGCAATCCTGACCAAGGCGCGGACGGTTCCGACACTCATCGTCCTGCCGAAATGGCGCAGCGGCATGCGGCTGACCGGAATAGCCCATCCGGTGCTGCTGATCGAACCCGGCAAAATCACCGAAACGCTAGACGAGGTCACGGGCGGCGGTGCAGCCGAGCTCGTCTATGGACGGACACCCTTTACCGAATTCAGCTATCGTGCCACGGACGGCGCCACCCTGCGCGCCAGGCTTTACGCCGCACAGATGTTCCGCAGCGCGGGTTGCGATCCCGTTATCGGAACATCCGATGCGATGGTACTCGGCAGTTGCCCTTTGCCTGCCGAAGCACAATCGGACGACGACGGAACGCGCGATCGCGTGCTTGTCCTGTCGGATCCGGACCTTTTGAACAACCACGGCCTTCGTCTCGGCGACAATGCGCAGATCGCGGCGGATTTTCTGTCATCGCAGACAGATGAGGGCAACATCGTCATCGACTACAGCCGGATCTCCTGGCTGCGCGATCCGTTCCAGGAACCGGTACGCGAACGGACCTGGGCGGACCTCAGCCGTTTCTTCGGCCCGCCGTTCCTCATTCTGTGGCTCGGCGCAGCCTGTCTGTTCTCCCTGTTCTTATGGCGCGCCGCGCTGCGCTATGGCCCGATCCTGCGCGAGCGGGCCGCCACCGGCTCCGGCAAGGCGCTTGCCATTGAGGCGCGGGCGCGGCTGATGCGCCTTTCCGGCCAGGATGGCGCTCTCGTTCACGAATATGCAGCTGCCCGGATCTCCGCTGTTGCGGCCGCGCTGTTCGGTCCCTCCCACGCCCGCCACTACGCCAGCGAAGACGAATTCCTGAGTTTTGCGGATCGGCAGCATCCGGATGATGCAGCCCGGCTCAGGTCGGTTCTTGCCGAGATCAGGCGCTTGCCCGCGCGCGCCCACGCCGCAGAAGCAATTCACCTCATTGACGAGTTCGAACAGGTTTTGGAGCAAATCACCCATGACGCTTGAGGTCCTACGCCAACGCACGGACGCCCTGAGAGCCGAGATTGGAAAAGCCGTCCTCGGCCAGGATGAAATCATCGACCTCCTGCTGGTCGCCCTGTTCGCACGGGGTCACGTCCTGCTCGAAGGGCCTCCCGGAACGGCAAAAACACTGCTGGCACGCAGTTTTTCCGCCGCGCTCGACCTTGATTTCGGCCGGATCCAGTTCACGCCGGACCTCATGCCCGGCGACGTTCTCGGAACCTCGATCTTCGACTTCAGGACGAATGAGTTCATCCTGACCAAAGGGCCGGTCTTTTCACAGGTGCTGCTTGCGGACGAGATCAACCGCGCTCCTCCCAAGACCCAGGCCGCACTGTTGCAGGCCATGAACGAACGCACGGTCTCCATAGACGGCACCGACCATTCCCTCGGCAGCGAGTTCATCGTGGTCGCAACCCAGAACCCGATCGAACAGCAGGGTACATATCCCCTGCCCGAAGCGCAGCTCGACCGGTTCCTGTTCAAGCTCATGATCGATTTCCCGCCCGAGACCACCGAAATGGCAATCCTGCGCCAGCATGCGGCACAGCCGCTGGAATCGGGTCTTGAAACGGCGACCCTGTCGAAAGTTCTGGATGCCGTTGCGCTCGCCGAAACCCGAAAGCTGGTCGACGGCATCATCCTGAAAGACGATATTCTCGCCTATATCCTCCGTCTCGTGCGGGCGACACGCCAGAATTCCGAAATCGCATTCGGTGCCTCGACCCGCGCCGCCGATGCGCTGGTCAGTGCCACCCGGGCGACCGCGGCGCTCAACGGGCGCGACTTCGCCATCCCTGACGACGTCAAGCGTCTTTTCGTGCCCTCGCTGCGTCACCGGATCGTTCTCGGTCCTGCCGCTGAAATCGAGGGACGCAGCGCCGACCAGGTCCTCGACAACATACTCAACCAGATCGAGGCACCGCGCTGATACGTCCGTCGAAAAGACTGCTCGCTCTTGCCGGCGTGACGCTTCTGGTCTCGTTGATCATGATCGTCGCGAGCACGGCCCTGCGCGATCTTGCCATCCTGCCCTGGGTGCTGCTTGGGCTCCTGGTCGCCGTCGACATGGCAACGTCGCTGCAGCGCCCGAAAAACCTTGCCTTCGAGGCCCCGCCGGAGATTTTCGTCGGAGAGACGGTCCGTCTTCGTCTCGCCCTTGAAGCGGGACCGCGGGACCTGAGCGCCAAGCTGGAATGGCCGGAAGGCCTCAGCGGCGCGCACGAAATTGCGTTCCAGAACGGCACCAACGGAGCCAGCCGCGCGGACATCAAGGTTCGCGCGGTGCGACGGGGCATCTGGAAGCTGGAACATCTCTGGCTCTTCTGGATCTCGAAACTGGGACTGCTGGAATTCGTCCCGAAGCTCGACCTGGGTGCCGAACTGCGTGTCGTGCCCAATATCCGGCAGGTGCAGTCGGGTGAAATCACGACAACGGTCATGTCGACCCTTTACGGCGTCAAGGAAAACCGCGCCCTCGGCGAAGGCTCCGAATTCCACCAGCTGCGCGACTTCGTCCCCGGCATGGACATCAAGTCGATCGACTGGAAACGTTCGGCCAAGCGCCGCTCGCTGGTTGCCAAGGAGCTGCGCGCGGAACGGAACCATCACGTCATCATCGCACTCGACAACGGCTACCTGATGCGCGAGGAAATCGCCGGGTTGCCGAAGATCGACCACGCCGTTACGGCGGGACTGGCAACCGCCTGGGCCGCGGCTGTCGGAGGCGACCTTGTCGGATACTATTCCTATGACGTCCGTCCGAGAACCTTTGCCGCCCCTGCCCCCGGACGCAGTGCCTTTGCCCGGCTGCGCAACTGGACGGCGGAACTCTCCTATGTCAGCCGGGAGACCAACCACACGCTCGCACTCACGGAACTGAATGCCCGCACGCCCAAGCGCAGCCTGATCATCGTCTTCACCGATTTCATCGACACGACCTCGGCGGAGCTTTTGATCGAGAACATCGGTATCCTGGCCAAGCGCCACCTTCTGATCTTTGTCGCCATTCGCGATCCCGATATGGAAACCATGGTTGAAACCGCTCCGGACAACCTTGAAGGTGCGGCGACGCTGGTCGCGGCCAACCAGTCCATGAACGAGCGCAGGCTTGTCCTGGAAAGGCTTGCGCGCATGGGGGTCACGATTGTCGACGCCAAGCCGAACGCGGTCACGGCCCGCCTGATTTCGACCTATCTGGAGATCAAGGCGCGGGAGATGATTTGATGCAGGATCAGGATCTCATGCGCTCGGCGCGCTTTCGAAAGGAACGGGAAGCCGACTGGCAACGGCTCGAACAGCTCGTCATGGCCGCGGAAAGCCGCGGCCTGCAGCACATGGATTTCGCTGAGGCACGGGATCTGGCGTCGCTCTACAGGCAGGCAACCACGTCGCTTGCGATTGCCCGCGAGATCTCGCTGGACAAGGCGCTGCTCGGATATCTGGAGGCGCTGACGGCCCGGGCCTATCTTTGTGTCTATGCGCCGCAGGAGCGCCTCGGCGGCCTGTTTCAGCGGTTCTTCTCTCACGGCGCACCGCAGGCAATGCGCCGCTCCTGGCCGTTCATTCTGCTCGGCTTCCTGTGCATGGGCCTCGGTGCCCTGTCCGGATACCTGCTCTATTTCGAAAGCGCCGACTGGTACTACGTCTTCATGCCGGCCGAACTGGCGGGCGGACGCGGCCCCGATGCCACCTACGAGGCCCTGCGCTCGGTCATCTATGACGAAAACCCCGACAGCTCCGGCTTGGGCGCTTTTGCCACCTATCTGTTTTCGCACAACACCCGCATCGCGATCTTCGTATTCGGTCTCGGCGTCTTCGCCTGCGCACCTGCCGTCGTCCTCACGTTCTACAACGGCCTGATGCTCGGGGCGTTCTATGCGCTTCATGTCGACCGGGGGCTCGGGCCGGATATTGCCGGCTGGTTGTCGATCCACGGCGTGACGGAACTCTCGGCCATCTGCATCGCCTGTGCGGGCGGGCTGAAGCTCGGGACTGCGCTGATGTTCCCGGGCGACGTGTCGCGCATCGCATCCCTGCGGCTGGCCGGGCGCGACGCGCTCAAACTGGCGCTTGTTGCCGCTTTGATGCTGCTGGTCGCGGCGTTCCTGGAAGGTTTCGGCAGGCAGCTCGTCCAGGACATTTACATGCGCTTCATCATCGGCTGGGGGATCGGGGCGCTCTGGCTGATCTGGTTCCTGTTCGCGGGGCGGGAACACAAATGATCCCGAGGCTTCGAAGAAAACGGAAACCGGATCGTCCCTCGCGTGATCAGCTCATGCCGCCGGAAGGCGTCCCGCTGACAATGCAGATCGCGGGTGTCGGCGTCCGGCTGGGCGCACAGATCACCGATATCGCGCTCACGACCGCCGCTCTGGTCTGCATCATGATCCTGCTGGCAACGCTGAATATCACCGGACCTCAGACGATCGTTGCCATCGGCGCCCTGCTGTTCTTCCTCATTCGCGTTCCCTACTACATCCTGGCGGAACTGGCCTGGAACGGCCAGACGCTCGGCAAACGCATCATGAAGATCAAGGTCGTCTCCCATGACGGCGGCCCCCTGACGACCCACGCACTCGTCCTTCGCAACATGATGAAGGAAGCCGAGGTTTTCCTTCCCGGAACGCTGGTTCTGATGCTGGACGCATCCTCCCCGCTGGGCTCGCTTCTTGCCTTTGGCTGGATCGCGGTGTGCCTGTTCGTGCCGGTCTTTGACCGCTATCGCCGACGGCTGGGCGACATGATGGCCGGCACGCATGTCATTCACATGCCGGTCCCTGTTCTCCTGAAGGATCTGGCACGGGAACCCCGCGTTCTGACGCAGGACAAGAAAGGCTTCGTGTTCCTGTCCCATCAGCTCGACCATTATGGGGCTTTCGAATTGCAGACACTTGAGGGACTTCTGCGGGCGCAAGAAACCCGTCCCTCCGGCAAGATCCTGGCGGAGCGCGACAAGACGATTGCGGCAATCGTTGAAAAGATCCGCAAGAAGATCGGCTATGCCAGCCCTGTCCCGCCCGCGGACCGGCTGAAATTCCTGCAGGCGTTCTACAAGGCCCAGCGCGAGCATCTGGAACAGCGGCAGCTCTTTGGAGACCGGCGTGAGAACAAGCACTATGCAAAGGACGGCGAGGATGCGTGAGTGACCTGCTGAAACAAGCCGAAGATCCGGGCCGCAATTCGATCTCTCGGCTGGGAGCACAGATCTCGGACGCGCGGATTACCGATGACGTCATCAGATGGATAGACTGGAAAGCGAGGACGGTGTGATGGTGGATGTTTCGACCGGTCAACCCAGACAGCTGCTGGGCATAACGACGTTGCTCGGAGACAGTTTCGCAATCTTCTTCGGCAACTTCTTCAAGGTCTATTTGCTGGCACTCGGCCCAACCATGATCGGCCTGATCCTGACAGGTGCCCTCATCGGATTTGGCACGTTGGCAGGCACCTCCATTCCCGATTTCGACGGAACCAGCCTGGCGATCGCCGTGTTTCTGGTAATCCTTATCCAGTTCGTGGTCTATGCCGTGACGACAGCCCTGCTCGTTCAGCTCGCCTACGACGCGAAAATGAACAGGCCTACACGAATAATCAGATACCTCGGCCCGGCGTTCTCGAGCTTGCTGCCACTGATCATACTCAGCATCATTTCGGGCATCTTGATGCTGATCGGCTTGGCGCTGCTGGTCGTACCCGGTTTGTGGATCCTGGCCTTGTTTTCAGCCTTGGCGCCCGCGGTCGTTATCGAAAAGGCCGGTTTTGGCGGCTTCGGCCGCAGCGCATGGCTGACAAAGGAATACCGCTGGCCGATCGTCGGGCTGATCCTGCTTCTCCTGCTCATCCTGACCGGCATCAACATAATAATCGGCTTCGTGACGGGAGTCGTATCCGTGCTGTTCGGAAGCGTTGTCCTTGACCTGATCCTCGAAGCCCTGGCCTCCACATTTGGTGCGGGACTTTTCAGCATCCTGGCAGCGCTGATCTATGCCCGGCTGCGCGAAATCAAAGAGGGCGTGAGCGTTGACCAGATCGCCTCCGTGTTTGACTGACTGTACACTCCGGCATGTGTCCACAGCACTCCTTGTGGACCGGTTCCGTTGCTCTTATTGTCAGGCCACGCAGGGCGAAGCGCACGCTTTTAAGGTGTATGTATAACGCCCTGGCGATTTTTGGTTTAGGTCATTCTTTTTGATGAAAACGGAGTAATTTCATGACGGACACAGGTTACAGCCAACCCAAGCCACCTCTTGAAGTCGGCTCGATCGTCGGCGAGAGTTTCTCGATTCTGTTCGGCCATTTCATCAAGGTCATCATTATCGGTTTCGTGCCGACGCTGATCGGCTTCCTGATCTCCGGAGCGCTGACCGGTTTCAACGTTGCCCTCGGGCTGGAAGTGCAGGAATTTTCGGGGCCCGGCAGCGTGATTGCGAGCATTCTCTCGCTGCTGATCAACATGGTGGTCTATTCGATCACGACAGCGCTGCTCGTTCAGCTTGCCTATGACGCAAAACTGAACCGCCCGATCCAGCTCGGCCGCTATATCGGCCCTGCCATCAGTGTGATCGTGCCTCTTGCGGTGATCACGATCGTCATGTCGATCCTGGTCTCGATCGGCCTGGTCCTCTTCATCGTGCCCGGTCTCTGGATCTATGCGGTGTTTGCCGTGATCGCACCGGTCATCGTGATCGAACGTGCCGGGTTTGGCGCGATGGGTCGCAGCCGCTTTCTCACCAAGGAATATCGCTGGCCGATCGTGGGCGCGCTGATTCTCGGGATCGTCCTGTCCGTGATCATTAGCTTTCTAGCGGTGTTTGTGGTTGGTCTGATCGCCAGCATAGGATCCATCGGCCTGGTCATCGGCATCATCCTGTTTGCCGGCATGTCCACGCTCGGCGCCGGCTACATCAGTATCCTCATCGCACTGATCTACGCCCGGCTGCGCGAGATCAAGGAAGGCGTGAACGTCGACCAGATCGCGTCCGTCTTCGATTGATTCAAGATCCCTTAGCGCCCGCCGAGGGCGCTGAGGCCTGGTCGTGCCCGTTGCTTCGCAAGAGACGGGCAACGCGTGTTTCCGCATGAACCAGCGCCGCAAAAGTCCTGCGGCCGATCGGACTTCTTCAGAATACTCCGGGTTGAGACGATTGCAGAATCAGAATGAAAAGGATCCGCTGGATCCTCCGGCTGCGAGCGATCCGGCACTGCCTGTTGCAGAGATACCGCAACCAAAACCACCGCTGGGCGTTGGCAGCATCATGGCAGAGAGCTTTTCGATCCTGACCGGAAATGTTCTCAGGTTGATCCTTGTGTCTTCGGTGCCCATGGCGTTTTTCATCGTGCCGCTTGCCCTGCTTCTTGCCAATTTCAGCGCCCTCAATTTCCAGAACCCCTCCGCCAACTGGCCGGTGATGGCCACATTCACCGGGACATCGTTGCTTGCGTTTTGCGCGGCGATTTCACTGATCTCTGCGGCCGTGACGAAACTGACCTACAACACCAAACATCACAAGCCGACGAGCCTCAGGCAGACGATTGGCCCCGCGCTGGCAGCCACGCCGTCAATAGGTCTGCTCGGCATCGCCATTGGCATCCTCCTTCTCGTGGCCCAGGTCTCCATGTTTGCCCTGGGATATATGACACCGCTGCTCTCATTCGTGGCGCTGCCCTTGTTCTTCGTCGTTTACTTCTGGTCGATTGCTGCCTTCGCGCTCATGCCGTCGGCAGCCGTCATCGAGAACAGGGGCTTGCGCAGCCTTTCGCGAAGCATGGAACTCACGAAAGGATACAGAATGCCGGTCCTGGGAACGATGATCCTCGCCGGTTTGTGCAGCGTCGCGATCCAACTTCTGTTTTCGTTCGCTACGTTCTTTCTGACAATCGTGGTTTCCCTGGTTTCGGAAACCTTGAGCGCACTTCTGTCTTTCGTGTCCTCTCTGGCCGCCTTCGGTGTCATGATCGGCTTCATGTGTATCGTTGCCTGCCTTGTCTACATGCGACTGCGGGAAGTGAAAGAAGGCGTGGGGATCGATCAGATCGAGGCGATTTTCGAATGACGCGGAACCGGTTCAGGACAAGTCCCGTCCCGGCGCAGCACGGTCGGACTTGGGAAACGCATGGACGTCGCCGTTGAAAGCCGGCATTTGACAAAGATTAAGGCCGCCGAAATTTCTTGCGTGATACCAGTGCACGGAACTAACAAGACGAACGTGCCTTTTCATGCGGAGCAGTCTTCTGAAGCTTGTTGCGGAAAACCTGACGATCGACCGCGGTGGACGCCGGGTGTTCCAGGATCTGTCCTTTGCGGTTGAACAAGGGGAAGCCCTTGTTGTCACCGGCGCCAACGGGATCGGCAAATCGTCGCTGCTTCGAACGCTTGCCGGGCTGGTACCCCTTGCCTCCGGCACCCTGCGGCTGGACGGCGGGCTGCCAGATCTTTTGCCAGCGGAACAGGCGCACTATTTCGGCCATCAGGATGCCGTCAAACCGGCGCTCTCCGTTCTGGAAAATCTCCATTTCTGGCAGAGTTTCACCGCGCCCTGCGAACCGGGCGGCTTCAGCGGTGGCAAATCCACGCCGCTTGAGGCATTGGAAACACTCGGGATCGGCCACACCGCACAGCTTCCCGCCGCCTATCTTTCCGCCGGGCAAAAGCGGCGGCTGTCCCTGTCGCGCCTCCTGATCACACCGCGTCCGGTCTGGCTCATGGACGAGCCGACATCCGCGCTCGACAAGGCGTCCGAACAACAGCTGCTCGGGCTGATGAACACGCATCTGGAAAAAGGCGGCCTTATCGTTACCGCAACCCATACCGAACTGACGCTCGACAGGATCCGCTCGCTGCACCTGAAAGCCGCCGACCCCGCATCCATGCCGGCAGAGGATGCCGTGTCATGAGCGGTTGGGCTATGGCCTTGTTCAAGCGCGACCTGCGCCTGTCGGTCCGCATTGGCGGCAGCGCCCTTGTGGGTGTCCTGTTCTTTCTTGCCGTAGTCACCGTCATTCCCTTCGGTGTCGGACCGGACCTCAATCTGCTGGCGCGCATCGGCCCGGCGATCCTCTGGATCGGTGCCCTGCTGGCAACCCTTCTCGGGCTCGACCGGCTGTTTCAGGCCGACCGGGAGGACGGCACGCTCGACCTGATGATGATGTCCGGCCGGCCGCTTGAACTCGTCGTGCTGGTGAAGTGCCTGGCGCACTGGATCGCGACCGGCCTGCCGCTGGTGGTCGCAGCTCCGCTTCTTGCCGTGTTTTTGAACCTGGACCCGGTGTCAATGGCTGCGGTGACGGCCACGCTTTTCGTCGGGACGCCCGCGCTCACGCTGATCGGCGCGATTGGCGCATCCCTGACTGTTTCACTGCGCAGGGGCGGACTGCTTCTTGCCGTGCTTGTCATCCCCCTGGCCATTCCGGTGCTGATCTTCGGCGTGAGCGCCGCGGATGCGGCCATCCGCGATCCGGTGCCGTTTCTGACCCCGTTTCTGATCCTGTGCGCGCTCACCCTGATCGCGGCGGTCGTCGGCCCCGTCGCTTCGGCAGCCGCTCTGCGCTTCTCGTCGGACTGAGCAACGGGAC
>JBCBUA010000159.1:0-13341 GCA_039818365.1 Pseudomonadota bacterium | reverse complement strand
GACCAGTCTTCGGCGGTACCGCTTGTCCGGCGTTCCTGCGCACCGCCAAGATGTTCGAGCACGGTCATCCGGCTGCGTCCGTAGCCTTCATCTGCCAGCAGATCCGCAACCTGCTGCGGTGTCTCTGATCCACTCGTCAGAACGAGAAGGCGCGCGCCCGGGTAAAGCGCGCTGCGCAGCAGGTCGACCGGCCGGCCGTGGACGGACAGGCATTCGCAGTCCTGAAGAGGCCAGGCCATGCGCGACGCCGCGAGCTGGAACGCGGATAGCGACGGCAGAACGGTCAATTCTTGCGGGTCGAAGCGCTGCACAAGCGTTGACCCGATTCCGAACCACATCGGATCGCCTGTGGCAAGCACGGCAACGGGGCGGGACCTGAGGTCTTCCAGCGCGCCGAAAACATCGGCAAACGGCGACGGCCAGGCCCGCTTCTCGGCAGGCAGATCACCCGCCAGTGCCAGATGCCTCGCGCCGCCATAGACGATGTCGGCGCTGTTCAAGGCGTCCCGGCCGCCGGGCGCCAGAACGCCATCCTCGCCGATCCCGATCAGCGTCAGCCAGGGCAAACTCATTTGTCCTCCAGCCGATAGGGTTTGGCCGCGGTCCTGGCCGTGAGCGCCTGCGGCTTGCCGTCGGTCTGGGGAAGGGTCTGCTTCATCCCGCGCGATTTCGGGCTCACGTCGCTGTCACCGGTTTCGGAAGCGGATCGGGACGGGCCGCCGGAATGCGACAGGAACCCGCGCGAGCGCAATGGTTTCCCCGCTCCGATCGACTTCAGGTCCTTGCGCTTTGAAGGTCCGGTCATCTCAGGTTTCCTCCGGCAATCCTGCGGCAAGCGCGTTGACGGCGGCCGCTGCCATTGCAGACCCGCCGCGCCGGCCGCGGATCGCCAGATAGGGAACGCCGAACGGGTTGGCGATGAGCGCATCCTTGGATTCGGCTGCACCGACAAACCCGACCGGAAATCCGAGCACAAGGGCTGGTTTCGGCCCGCCGGCTGCAATCATTTCCAGGAGATGGAACAGTGTCGTCGGCGCATTGCCGATGGCAACGACCGCGCCTTCAAGGCGGTCATGCCAAAGGGTCACGGCGGCAGCCGACCGCGTCGTGCCAAGTTGCTTCGCCATCTCCGGCACTCCGGCGTCGTTCAGCGTGCAGACAACGTCGCAGGCCGCTGGTAATCTCGAGCGGATAATGCCGTGGGAGACCATTTCCACGTCACACAGAACAGTGGCTCCTTTTTGGAACGCCCGCTGTGCCGCAGAGGTCAGATCGTCCGACCAGGCAAGGTCCTGCGGCAGGTCGGTCATGCCGCAGGCGTGGATCAGCCGCACGGCAACGGCATGCAGATCGTCCGGCAGATGCGAAAGATCCGCTTCTCCGCGCACGATCGAAAAGGACTGCCGGTAGATGGCCGACGGGTCCTTTTCATAATTATATGCCGGAGACGACTGCCTGGTCACGGGTGCTTATCCCTCGCGCTTCAGCGATTTCGGCCCGTGCGGATGATCCGCATGCGGGTAGGGATGATGATGGTGGCCATGGTCATGATCGTGACTGTGCCCGTCGCCACTATGGTGGTGGTGATGCCCTTGGCCGTGGTCATGGCTGTGGCCATGATCATGGTGATGATGATGTCCACCGGCTTGCACCTGCTTTTCGCAGGCTCCGGTGCAGATCTCGTCGCAAAGCTGGCACTCTGCTTCCGCACCAAGTCCCTCGACGTGATGGTGATGGCTTTCCTGCACCAAACCCACTTCCGCCTCGAAGCCGAGTACCTGTTCGCGGTACTTGCACATCTGGCAGTTCATCAGGTTGGCACCTTGCAGGATCTCCTGGACCCGGTCCGCCATCGTATCGATGACCTGAGGATGGTCGTTGAGATAGCCCGCCTTGAGAAACTCGATCTCGGGGTGATTTGCCGCGATCTCGTCGGACGTGTTGTAGATCCTTTGAACCAAGACGCCGGTGAAGAGGAAATAGGGAAATACGATGATGCGCTTGTAGCCGAGCCTGGCCGCGTGTTCGAGGCCGGGCCCGACCAGAGGAAAAGTCACGCCGGAATAGCAGGTTTCCGCCCAGCCGAATCCGAAGCCTTCCCAGAGCAGCCGCGTGATCTTGGTGACGTTCGAGTTGGCATCCGGGTCGGACGCGCCGCGCCCGACGACCATCAGCAGCGTTTCGTGCAGCGGAACGTCGCTGTCCGCTTCGTCGATGGCTGCCTGGATGCGGGCCGCCGCCGCCTTGACCATGCGCGTATCGACGGCAAGCTCCCGTCCATAGGAGATTTTCATTTCCGGATGCATGGCCTGATAGGTGTTCAGAACCGACGGAATATCATTCTTGGCATGACCGGCGGCGAACAGCATGCCCGGCACGGCCAGAACGCGCGTGCACCCCTGTTCGCGCAGTTTGTTCAGACCATCATGGATGACGGGATTGGCGAACTCCAGATAGCCGTATTCGACCGGCCAGTCCGGGAACCGCGCCGTCAAACCTTCCGCAAGCTGTGCGAACTGCTTGACCGCGCCCTTGTTGCGGCTGCCGTGGCCGCAGATCATCAACCCGAGTTTTTCGCTCATTGTGCGGCTTCCCCGGCGGTCTCGTCGTCTGCGGACTCTGCTTCAGGGGCCTCGTCGGTCTCTTTTTTCTTCCGGTCCTTCAGGGCGACAAGACCGGCCACCAGCGCGGCACCCGCGACAGCCGCCACACCGATCCAGTGCGAGTGCCCGGCCAGTTCGCCGAGATGGCCGCCATGGGCAAAGGCGGTTGAAGGCAGAAATACGGTCAGAAGTCCGGTGAGGTACGTCCGGTGGCTCATTCTTCTCTCCCAATGGCAGGCGCCTGCAGGCAATCGATGGCGGCGGAATCGGAAGACGAAAGCAAACACGAACGATGAGCCGGCCGGAAAACAGCCGCTCTGCAAGTGCCTTGGACAGCTCCGGCATTGGTCCCCTGTGTGGGTCAACCGCATCCAGAATCGCTTTCAGTCCCTGATAGGACGCCGTCAGGTCGCGGCAATCTAGGGGAGCTGTTCCGGGCGATCAAGCGCGAAAGCGACATCCATTGGTCGAAACAGACAACAGTGGATGACAGCCGCAGAATTTGTGGTTAAGCATGCGCGTGAGGGTAAATCTTGGGTATGTGGGCAATCTTGGCGTGAGGGCTTTCCGGCAGATATTTCCGGAGTTGAGGGTCGCAGCATTCTTGCTGGCGGCGATGCCGTTCCTGTTCGTTTCCCTGATACCCAAGGGCTACATGCCGAGCGTTCAGGCAGATGGAACGTTCACGGTCACGATCTGCACGCCCGAAGGCCACCGAACCGTCGCTCTGGATGCGGACGGGAACATTGTCCCCGCATTGCCGGATGCTCCGGAAGGATCGAATTCCACAGATCATTGTCTCTTTGCGGGTGTGGGGTCTTTCCTGGGAGCCGGTGAAGGGGTTGAACTGCGCGCGCGCCTTCAGAGGCCGCACAAGGTTCTGGCAAAACACGATCCCGGCTTGTCGCCCGTTACCGTTTCGGGCCGCCTGGGGGCCCGTGCTCCGCCGCGCCGGATCTGAGCAGCAATCAATCCAAACCAAACTTTTGAAGCGAGCACGGCCGCGCCGTGAGGCGTGCTGCCTGCTTGCGTTGGAGCATCCATGAGCACCTATTCCAGGGACGGCACGCGCACGTCCACACCCAGCCGGTTCTATCTGGCCGCATGGCGCTGGCACTTCTACGCCGGCCTGTTTGTCATTCCCTTTCTCACGACCCTTGCCGTCACCGGCATGATAATGATGTATATCAGCTTCTTTGACGGCCGCGACGGCGAGAAGATCACCGTCGAGGTTCCCTTAAACCCTGTTGCTTTGAGCGTGTCCGATCAGGCTGCAGCGGCGCTGGCAAGCCAGCCCGGCAGCACCCTTGTCGAATGGCTCAAGGGCCGGTCGGAAAACAGCGTTTCCGTATTCCGGATCGCCCATGACGGCACTCACTCCATGGTCGCCGTTGATCCTTATACGGGCGGCGTCGTTGAAAGCTGGGACCGGCGGCAGGGCTGGTACGATTTCGCCGACGGCATCCACAGCGACCTGCTCCTTGGAACGCCGGGGGACCGCCTTCTGGAAATCGCGGCCGGTCTTGCCATCGTCCTGATCATCACGGGCATTTATCTCTGGTGGCCCAGCGACATGTCCCTGGCACAGGCACTCGTCCCCGATCTGCGCCAAAGGGGCAGGGCGCTCTGGAAAACGCTGCATGTGAATATCGGGATCTATGTATCTGTGCTCCTGCTCGCCTTCCTGATCACCGGAATGGCCTGGACCGGGATCTGGGGCGGCAAGATCGTGCAGGCCTGGAGCACGTTTCCGGCGGAGAAGTGGGACAACGTCCCGCTTTCGGACGAAACCCACGCCGCGATGAACCATGGCGCGGTTTCCGACCAGCCCTGGGCTCTGGAACAGACGAGAATGCCAGCCTCAGGGTCTGAGGCCGGTATTAAGGGAACCGCACCCGGAGCGCCGGTTGATATCGACAGTGTTGCGGCACTCGCCGCATCGATCGGGTTCAATGCCCGCTACCGCATCGCCTATCCGCGCAGCGAAGCCGGTGTGTGGACGATCAATCAGGACACCATGAGTGCCGATGCGGAAGACCCGTTCTCGGACCGGACGGTTCACGTCGATCAGTATACCGGCAAGGTTCTCGCGAATGTCGCTTTCGCCGACTATTCGGCGGCGGGCAAGGCGATGGCCGTCGGTATCCCGTTTCACATGGGTCTCATGGGGCTCTGGAACCTCGTTCTCAACACGTTCGTCTGCTTGTCGGTAATCTTCCTGTCGCTCAGCGGTGTTGTCATGTGGTGGCTGCGGCGGCCGAAGGGCGCGGCCCTGCGTGTCTTTGCGCCGAAAATGCCGGATGACCTGCCGCATTGGCGCGGCGCGATGATCCTGATGCTGGCGGTGTCGCTGGCCTTCCCGCTCGCGGGGATCACGCTGCTTGGTGTGCTTGCACTTGATTATCTGGTCGTGAAGCGCATCCCGGCCCTCCGCCGGGCGTTTGGGTAAACCGGGTCCGGGTGCTGGCAGTGCCGGTGCCCGGTCTCTCCTCAGAGCTTAAGGAGAGGTCAAGACAGGCTTGACGGCACATCGGCTTTCTACAAAAAATCAGTCCCCGCCTTTTGCAATGGATGCCGATCTCACGTGCTGGACCAAATGACATTTTCCAGTGACCTCTGGCTTTCATCCGGCCCGGGTGGCTGGACGTTTGTGACGCTGCCGCTGGAAAGCGCTGACCAGATCCGGTTTGTAACCGGTGGTCAGAAGGCGAAAAGCTGGGGCATGATCAAGGTGAAGGTCACCCTGGGATCTTCGACATGGCGCACGACCATCTGGCCGGACAAGGCATCGGGTTCATTTCTGCTGCCGGTCAAGGCAGCTGTCAGAAAGGCCGAAAAGGTCGCGGTTGGCGACAGGGTCGAGGTTGACATGACGGTTTTGGAAGAGCCGGTCGCATAATCAAGATGCTGGCACTTGCCGGAAGGAATTACGCAGCCACCGCCCAGTCATCCACGTCCGCGCGCGCACCGATCAGGGCAAGGCCATTGGCAACGGACGTGAGTTCGTTCCCGCCGGAGATCTTCTCTGCGCCGAAGCGGTTCGCAAATTGCCGCCGGACGGCGGGAACGAACGATGTTCCGCCCGTCATGAACACCCGGTCGATCTCGTTTTCCTGCAATCCCGCCTTTGCCAGGGTTGTGTCGAGCGCCTTGTCCATCTTGGCAAGATCGCCCGCGATCCAGCTCTCGAAATCCCGGCGGGCGACGGTTGCCCGGAAATCAGTGCCAAGGGGGGAGAAGGAAAATTCGGCCTCGTCTTCCGCCGACAGCCGGGCCTTTGTCTCCGACACGGACTTGTAGAGCGGATAACCCTGGTCCTCGTCGACCAGCTCGATGAAGAGCTCGATCTTGTCGGCCTCGAGGCACCAGCGCAGCAGCTTCTTCATTTCCTTGAAATCATCGGAGGTCTTGAAGATTGAGAGCATGTGCCAGCGTGCGAAATTTGAAAAGAGGTTGGGCGGGATTTCCAGCACCTTGCCCATGCTCTGGTAGGCTGATCCCTTGCCCAGTTTCGGCAGCACGACATTGTCGATGATGCGGTAGTCGAACGTGTCTCCGGCAATGCCGATCCCGCCGCGTCCGAGCGGGGTCGCCTTGAGGTGTCCGCCTGCCGTTTCAAAGCGCATGATCGAATAGTCCGTTGTGCCGCCGCCAAGGTCGGCGACGAGGATTGTCGTATCCCTTTGAAGCGACTGCGCATAGGAAAACGCCGCACCGACCGGCTCCATCACGAACAGGATGTCTTCGAACCCGACTTTCCGGAATGCCCTCCTGTAGCGCTCCATTGCCAGCTTTTCGTCCGGCCTGTGCCCGGCGAATTCGACGGGCCTGCCGACAACAAGCCGGGTTCCGGCGGGATCGAAGCCGGTTCCCGCGCGCTCGAACGCGCAGCGCAGGAAGGTCGACATGAGATCCTCGAATTCGAACCGGACGCCGTAGACGCCGGTTCCCTTGAAGAGGCTGCTTGCCGCGAATGTCTTGAGAGACTGGATGAAGCGCACGTCTCCGAAGCTTTCCAGAAACTGCCGGATGGCCCAGGGCCCGACTTCGGGATGCAGGGCCCGCGCCGCGCCGCGGTCGAGAAAACTCAAAACGGTTGGCAGCGACGTGAAACTTTCGTCCCTGTCCTGAAAGCGGACGGGACTTGTCGCGCCGGGTCCTTGTGCCGTCACAGCGACCGTGTTGGAGGTTCCAAAGTCAAGTCCGATGGTTTCAGTCATGTCGGCCGTCCTCACGAAGCAACGCGCAAACGCACCGCGGGATGGTCGCGGCAGTTCGGGCAGAAGGCTCTGGAAATTGGAATGGCCGCGCTGAATACGGGCAATCACGAGAAAAGGCAAGGCCAAACGGGATGTTCAGCCGTCAGTTTATGCGAAATCCATGTCGGTTCAGTGATGTTCCAGGAGGCTGTCCTGGTCCGCGTACTCGTCAGGCTCCGGCGTCCGCATCACGTTTGCCGCCTTGCGGGTTCTTTTCCGGCGCTCCGTTGGCGAGAAGCCGAATTTCTCCCGGTAGACGCTCGCAAAATGCGCCTGGTCGACGAAGCCCGTCGAGAAGGCGACCTGTGCGACCGCCATGCGGGTTTTGCGCAGAAGTTCGTCGGCCTTGTGCAGTCGGATGTCCATGTAGCAGCGCATCACGGAAATGCCGAGATCCGACTTGAAATTGCGCTGCAGCTTGCGCGAGCTGACACCGGCGAGCATCGCGATCTGGTCCAGTGTCAGAAGATCGCTCACATGGCTTTCCATCAGATCGACCGCTGCCGTCACGCAGCTGTTGACGCCGGTGTTGCTGCCGAGATAACGCGAGCGCAGCGGCTCGTCCGCGCTGCGCATGCCGCTGTGAACCAGCCAGTCGCTGACCGTGGTCGCCAGTTCCGCGCCCAGTTCCGATTTCACGAGGGCGAGCATCATGTCGAGAGACGCGACACCGCCCGCGCAGGAATAGCGGTTCCGGTCGATGACGAAGATCCGCCGCTCCAGAAAATACCCGTCCGACAGGGCATTGAGTTCTTCGAAATGCTCCCAGTGCACCGTGAAGCGCCGGTCTTCCATCAGGCCGGCCTTTGCCAGAAGCGCACCGCCGCCCGAGATGCCGCCAAGGGCGACCCCGTGGGCGGCCAGCTTGCGCAGCTGTGCGTAAAAGGCGGTGTTCTCGGCCTCTTCAAGATTGGTCCCGGCGGCAACCAGCAGAAGATCGACCTGGTTGCTCAGGATGCCGAGCGGTTCTGTTTCGATATAGGCACCGCAGGAGGCGCGCGCCCGGCCGGCATTTTGCGAGTAGTAGGTCAGCTGGAAATACTCGGATCCGCCCAGCAGATTGGCCGCCCTCAGGGGTTCGATCGCCGACGCGACCGACATGAGCGCGTAGCCGTCGACCAACAGAAAACCGATCTTGCGTCGTCTGGTCTCGCTTTGCATTCCAATATCTTAAGCAGAGTCAGCCCGAGAAGCTAGGTTGATAGGGTGGTTTCGAACTTGTCCCGCCATAGTAGAGCCTGACGACATGTTCGGCCTCGGCGAAGAACAGCCATCGGGACGCGAAGGCGCCGACCAGGTAGAACAGCGTGGCAAGAATTGCCGTGAACGGATTGACGGGCAGAAGCGCAACGATCGCCAGCGGCACGACGATCATGCCAGCGAAGGCGATGATGCGCAGTTTCTGGACGTGTTTGCGCCCGACCACATGCACCATCTCCTTCAAGAGGTAGTTGGACCCGGTATGCGGCGGTTCAAACAGCCGCGCGCTGCCGCGGTCCCCCAGTCCTGTTGCCGTCTCGATCGTATGCCCGCGTTCGGCAAAGCGCCGGTCGCCAAGCACCCAGTGGAGGATTTGAAACCCTCCGGCCAGGAGCAGCAGCACCAGCGCCGCGCCGGTCTGCTGGGCCAGGATCGCGCCGCCCGCGAGCGACACGGTCAGCATATGCGCAGGCGTCAGCCAGTGGTTCCAGCGCGGCACCGTTTTCAGCTGCGCGTAGATCATCGACGTTGCCACGACCGTCGCGATGGAAAGGATCGCGCCAAGCAGGCCGAGCGGAAAAACGGAAACACCCACAAAGACTGCCGCCGCCCCGTAGACAGCGAGGATGATCAGTGCAGCCGTCGACAGCCAGGCTTCCCGAGACAGCCAGCTTGAGCGCCACTGGGTAAAGGCTTTCAGCGCGCGCTGCGGGTTGCCGAGATGGAAGGTGGAGGCCACGAGACCGCCAACGGCAAGCGCGAAGGCAACGGCGAAATAGAAAAATGCTTCCGCGCCATGAACGTCCGGCAAGCCGAGGCCCAGGAAGGTGAGAAAGCCGAAGCCAAGACCGGAGAGGACGGTGAAGACGATAACGGAGGGAGCCGGATGCATCAGAGTGCCTCCAGTCTTTTGTCGAGCCAGGCAAGAAAACCCTTCGGTTCCTCGGCAACAGGCTCAAGAAGGGGCGTGAGAACATCCATATCCGGCAACTGGTCCTTGGGCCGGGGCGGCAGATACTTGTTGACGGGCTTCGTTCCCTGTTCCGGCATCAGGTCGATACCGCCGCGCTCGGCGACCAGTTTCGACACGTTGCTGTCCGGGTCGGCAAAGTCACCGAAATGACGCGCGCCGGCCGGGCACGTTCTGACACAGGCCGGAACGCGGTCTTCCTCGGGCAGGTTCTCGTTGTAGATCCGGTCCACGCAGAGCGTGCACTTTTTCATCACACCGGCGACGGCATCCATCTCGCGTGCGCCGTAAGGACATGCCCAGGCACACAATCCGCAGCCGATGCAGGCGTCTTCGTTGACAAGAACAATGCCGTCCTCGGTGCGCTTGTAGCTGGCGCCCGTCGGACAGACCGTGACGCAGGGCGCGTCTTCGCAGTGAAGGCAGGACTTTGGAAAATGGACTGTCTGGCTGCAGCCGCCGCCCTTGGGTTCCACTTCATAGCTATGAATGCGGTTGAGGAAGGTGCCGACCGGATCGCCGCCATAGGCGTCGGTGTCGCTGAGCGGCGCGCCGTAGTTTTCCGTGTTCCAGCCCTTGCAGGCCGTCACGCAGGCATGACAGCCGACGCATGTGTCCAGGTCGATGACAAGGCCGAGTTTCTTGTCCGTGGTCGCTGGCAACTGGGTCATGAGGTCACCTTCTGTTGCACTGTTGCGGGTCCTTTGCCGACCGGCGATTTCAACGGCCCGAAAGCGGGCTGGCTTTCTGCCGGAGCAGGTGCCTTTTCAATCCTCACCCTCAGATCGAACCACGCGGCCTGGCCGGTGACTGGGTCCGAATTCGACCATCTGAGACCGTCGCCCTTTGGTGGCAGCAATTCGTGTATCAGGTGGTTCAGCAGGAATCCGCTGGTCGCTTCCGGTGCGTCGTCGTCGAGCGCCCAGGCGCCCTTGCGCTTGCCGATCGCATTCCACGTCCAGACAGTGTTTTCGTTGAGCCCGGCCATGTGTGCGACCGGAACGGTAATCTCGCCATGGACGGAGGTAAGCCGCGCCCAGTCGCCGTCCTTGAACCCGTTTTCCTGCCAGATCTTTGTCGGCACATAGAGGGGATTGCGCCCGTGGATCTGGCGCAGCCAGGCATTCTGGCTACCCCAGGAATGGTACATGGCCATTGGCCGCTGCGTGAGGGCATGAACGGGATAGGCCTCCGTATCGACTGCACCGTCCTCGATGGGCGGGTACCAGACCGGAAGCGGGTCGAGATAGTCCTTGATCTGTTGTCTCAGATGATCCGGCGGCTGACGCTCACCATGGCCCTCTGCCGCCAGCTGAAACCGGCGCAGCGGCTCGGCATAGAGCTGAAACAGATAGGGCTGGGGCGCATCGTAGAAGCCGAGCCCGACCGCCCAGTCCTGGTAAGCTGCGTTCCAGGGCTTGTAATAGGACGCCTCGTCCGGAACGTGTTCCACGAAGAAACTGCCGTTGTCGATGTAGCGCTGCAACTGGTCGGGATTGACGTCTCCCCGGCCGCTCTGCGTGCCGTTTCCGCGAAACCCTGCCAGCGGTCCGATCCCTGGCCGCCGCTGGTGATTGACCATGTAGTCCGCGTAGTCCTTGTAGAGCGCGGTGCCGTTTTCATCGACAAAGCCCGGCAGCTTCAGCCGCGCTCCGAGATCGACCAGAACGGACTGGAAACCGCGCACGTCGCGGTCCGGTTCGATCACCGGCCAGCGAATGGCGTCGGCAGCGGCATCCGCCTCGCAGATCGGCCGGTCCAGAAGCGAGATGCAATCGTGCCGTTCCAGATAGGTCGTGTCGGGAAGGATCAGGTCGGCATAGGCCACCATCTCCGAGGAATAGGCATCGGAGTAGATGATCCGCGGGATGATATAATCGCCGTTGTCATCCTTGTCCGTCAGCATGTCCATGACACCACGGGTGTTCATGGACGAGTTCCAGGCCATGTTGGCCATGTAGAGAAACAGGGTGTCGATCTTGTAGGGATCGCCCGCATGCGCGTTAGAGATCACCATGTGCATCAGCCCGTGGGCTGAAAGCGGATTTTCCCAGGTGAACGCCTTGTCGATGCGCGCCGGTGTGCCGTCCTCTTTGAGGGCCAGATCGGCAGGACTGCGCACGAAACCGAGATGCGGTCCGTCCAGGGGGCAATCCGGCTTTGAGTGGCAGTGTGGTGTCGGGTGGGCCTCGACGGGTTTCGGGTAGGGAGGCTTGAACCGGAAACCGCCCGGAACCTCGACCGTGCCCAGCAGGATCTGCAGGACATGAAGCGCACGGCAGGTCTGAAACCCGTTGGAATGCGCCGAGATGCCGCGCATGGCATGGAAGCTGACCGGACGGCCGAGCATTTTCTCATGCCGGGTGCCGCGGAAATCGGTCCAGGGCTGGTCCAGTTCAAACGCTTCCTCGAAAGCAACGCGCGCAAGCTCCGCGGCAATCGCGCGAATACGGCCCGGGCGTACGCCGCATTGCTCGGAAACGGCTTCCGGGCTGTGCTCATCGGAAAGAAAACGATCGGCGAGGTGCTGAAACACGGTCTTGTGGGTCACGCCGTCCATGTCGATCTGGGCTGCAAGATCCGGCTTGACGCCCTGCTTGTCAAAGGGCTGCAATGACCCGCTCGCCCTGTCGAAAACCAGCGGCTTGCCCTCGTCGTTGCGGATCAGCAGGCCTTCCTCGGACGAACCGGGCGTTGCGTTGACCAGGCACGGCGCATTCGTGAACTGGGCAAGATAGGAGAGGTCGATCTTCCCGGCCTTCAGCAGGACATGGATCAGGGACGCAATGAACAGCCCGTCTGTGCCTGGAGTAATGCCGACCCATTCATCCGCGATTGCATTGTACCCGGAGCGGATCGGGTTGACGCCGATGACCTTGCCGCCGCGCGCCTTGAGCTTGCCGAGCCCCATCTTGATGGGGTTGGAATCGTGATCCTCGGCGACACCGAAGATCATGAAGAGCTTGGTGTGATCCCAGTCCGGCTGACCGAATTCCCAGAAGGCGCCACCCATCGTGTAGATGCCCGCGGTCGCCATGTTGACCGAACAGAACCCGCCATGGGCCGCATAGTTGGGTGTTCCGAAATTCTGCGCCCAGAAACTGGTGAAACTCTGCGACTGGTCACGCCCGGTGAAGAAAGCGAGCTTTTCCGGGGCGGACTTGCGCACGGGCTCGAGCCAGGACGTGGCCAGCTCCAGCGCTTCGTCCCAGGAGATTTCCTCAAACTCTCCTGACCCGCGCGGACCGGTCCTTTTCAGCGGTGCACGTAGGCGCGACGGGGCGTTGACCTGCATGATGCCGGAAGACCCCTTGGCGCACAGAACGCCCTTGTTGACCGGATGGTCCCGATTGCCTTCGATATAGGCGACTTTGCCGTCCTTCAGATGCACATTAATGCCGCAGCGGCAGGCGCACATGTAACAGGTCGTCTTGCGGATCTCGTCGGATACTTTTGGCGACGTATCGACAACGGGAGCCGTCATGCCGGCTGCCCCCCGGCATTCGTTATGGAGTCTTTGTGAACTGACTGTGCGGTCGTGACTGCGATCATGTGAAGAATGTCCTCCGAGCTGCATCCGCGCGACAAATCGTTTGCCGGATGCGACAGACCTTGCAGGATCGGCCCGATAGCCTTCGCTCCCCCAATCCTTTGTGCGATCTTGTATCCAATATTTCCTGCGTCAAGATTGGGGAAGATAAAAACGTTCGCGTTACCTTCAATCGGCGAATCCGCCGCTTTCGATTGTGCAACCTCCGGCACGAACGCTGCGTCAAACTGCAATTCACCGTCGATCAGAAGGTCAGGGGCGGCTTCGCGCGCGAGCATCGTTGCCCTTTGAACCTTCGAGACGGCGTGATGTTCCGCGCTTCCCCGTGTTGAAAACGACAGCATGGCAATTCTGGCCGCTTCGTTCGTGAGGTCTTCGAAGGAGCGCGCGGAGGCAATGGCGATTTCGCACAAATCCTCCGCACTCGGATCGACGACCAGTCCGGCATCGGAAAAGATACATGCACCCTTGCGCGCGTGGTGGTCTTCGCAAAAGAGAAAAAGGAAGAAACTCGAAACGAGTTTTGTGCCTTCTGCAACGCCGATGACCTGGATCGCGGTCTTGATGATTTCGGCAGATGAGAGCACCGCACCGCCGATGCAGCCGTCCGCATGGCCGGCTTTGACAAGCAACGCCGCGTAGACATGCGGCAAGAGCGCTTGCTGCATTGCCTGTTCGGCGTCAACGCCCTTGTGCTTGCGCATGGAATGGTAGAGCTCGGCAAGCTCCTTCGTCAGCGGCGATGTGGCCGGGCGGTGG
>JBCBUA010000158.1:0-13487 GCA_039818365.1 Pseudomonadota bacterium | reverse complement strand
CGGTGAAATCGGATGGACCGGCAACCATTTCGATGGTGTCATCTCCGACTTCGCCGTTCTGGACGAACAGGTCGACGCGGACCGGATAAGAGACGAACTCTTCGTCTGACCGGGATCGCACCAACAGCGCATGCGGAACCGCCCTGCCGGTATTGAGATGCCGGGGCGGCTCCTTTCCAAACCGCAGACTTTTCCGGCACGAGCATGCGGTCGCTGCGGGCATGCCCCCTTGGTGATGGACTCATAAATGAGCTCGAAATGGTTTGAGAGCGTGTTTAACCGGGCGCGAAGCCCGCTCCGCACACCCTTCCTAACGGGATTTCGCCATTTCGCATGCCATTTCAGCCTCATTTACGGGTCCATCACCTAGTCCAGCGAGTTCTCTTCTTCTGTTTGACCGGACGTGATCAACAGCATTGGCTCTTCTGCGCAGACCCGTCGCTACTCCAAGTCTTCAAGTGCTCGGGAAAAAGCACTGATATCGCCGATATGCTCCGCCACCCAGTCGGGGTTGAAATAGGTATCCAGGTAGCGTTCACCGCTGTCGCACATCAGTGTCACGACGGACCCGCGCTCGCCGCGATCCATCATCTCGCGGGCAACCTTCAAGGCTCCCCAGAGGTTGGTTCCGGTCGAGCCCCCTGCCCGTCTTCCGATCCGTTTTTCCAGCCACAGGATCGTCGCGACGCTGGCCGCGTCCGGCACCTTCAACATGCTGTCGATGACGTCAGGCTGGAAGGAAAGTTCGACGTCCGGCCGGCCGATGCCCTCGATGCGGCTTGATTTTCCGGAGGTGAGACTGCGGTCGCCGGACATGTAGCTGTCGTAAAACACGGAATACTCCGGGTCGACCACCATCAGTTCCGTATCATAGCCTTTGTAGCGGATGTAGCGCCCGAGTGTCGCGGACGTGCCGCCGGTGCCCGCACTCATGACGAACATCCTCGGCACGGGGTGCGGCTCGAACTCCATCTGCCGGTAGATGCTCTCCGCGATGTTGTTGTTGCCGCGCCAGTCCGTCGCCCGCTCCGCAAAGGCAAACTGGTCCATGAAGTAGCCACCGATCGAAGCGGCCAATTCGATTGCCGCGCCGTGCATGTCCGGTGCGGCGGCAACATAGTGAACTTTGCCGCCGTAGAGCTCGATCAGGCGGATCTTGCTGTGCGCGGTGCTTTTGGGAACAACGGCAATGAAGGGAACGCCGATCATGCGGGCGAAATAGGCTTCCGATACGGCCGTGCTGCCCGACGAGGCCTCCACGACCGTGGTCCCTTCCCTGATCTTGCCGTTGCAGAGCGCATAGAGAAAGAGCGAACGCGCCAGCCGGTGCTTGAGGCTGCCGGTCGGATGCGTGCTTTCGTCCTTCAGGTAAAGATCCACCCCTTCAAGACAGGGTATCTGCAGCTTGAAAAGATGCGTATCCGCCGAGCGGTGTGCGTCCGCGGTGATTTTCGCGACAGCCTGAGCTACCCAGTTGGTCATGCAGCCTCCCTTGCCCTGATCCGACAGCCTTCCATCTCAGTAGGGATCTGGCAACAGCCGAAGTAACCCTGAGTGTGGGTCGCGCGCGGTCGGGCGCGGTGCATCGGACGGTCCCGCGCACGGACCAAACCTGGCGCGCCACGAAAAATCCCGGGCGCGATGGCCCGGGATCATGAACGATACCCGTCGATGCCGCGTGGCGCGGCGGTGCGCCGGTTTTATTCCGCGGCGAGCAATTCGCCTGCGGCCCTGCGGCGCATTTCATAGCTCATGAGCTGACTCACGTCGCTCGGACCACCGATCTCCGTGACCAGATCCTGATCTGAAAGCGACCTGCAAAACGGCTTGGCAAATCCGTCGGCCGACCGCCGGGACAAGCATGAAACAATCCTCGCATGGGCATGCGCACTTGCGATGTGGCGATGAATGCGCGACGTGGAGACGGCAACAGGGGTGACCAGAAGGCTTGTCTCGCTGTCCTGATGCACATCATGATCGGGAAACTTCGACTTGAGTTCATTGACAATCACCGGCAACTCGCGGTGTTCGGTTTCCCAGTTCAGGTAAGTGCCCAGCTGTCCGATCGACGCCTTCGTGCCCGCAAGACATACTCTCAGGCTCGCCGGGCCGTTCTCTATCAGCGGTGCGTCTTTGGCAGGGTAAGCGCTGTTTTGCACGACCTTCACAAGGTATTCGTAAAGATCATCTGAGAACGTGTGCTCGACACGCTCAACCACCTCATCGGCATGCCACAGTTCGGCGCCGGAAGAGGCGAAGACCCCCTTGAATGCCTTTCTGACACTGGTTGGCAGGCGCGCCATGAGCTCATTGTAGGAGACACTTGTCAGCAGGTAACACTGCCGGGCGTTTGCGAAAGTCCGAAGATAGACGGCGAAGTCATGGTCTATCTGGCAGCAGGTTCCAGGAACCAGTGCCGCAAGGTCGAAAACAAAGACATCTTCAGCAACGGTCACGGACCGGCTGTCAAAGGACGTAAACTCGGCATGGGAAAGCATAAAGAAACTCCTCCGGTTCTATCGTGAGGACCGAATTGCAATTCTTCTGCCAAATCCTGCGAGGGATTGAGCTGAATTTTTTTTCGATATTTTTCAATGTGTTAAACGCTTGCAATTATGCGCTTGGTAAATCAATTCATTAACGAGACTACTTAACGGGCAAAGCATTTCTCAAAATCGAACATTCCAAAATTGAAACAGTTCCCGTAACGGCACTTGTTTTAACTATATCTATTAAGAACTGCTTTCTCATCTGCGTCAAAGTTTTTTCCCGCGGCTGCCAGGCGCGTTGTCCTGGGCTCAGGACCCCCGGCGAGATAATCCTGTCCCCGCATCAGTCCCGAGCAAGATCCCGAAACCATCTACCTGGTCTCCGAGATCGCAGGAATTCCGCTCCGCACCAGTGCACGGAAACCCTGTCCGGATGCCTGCACTGTCCGCAAAAAGGCAGCATCCCGTGGACATAATGATGCTTCTCATGATGCGCCGATTTTCCTACCCCAATCATAAGCGTGTTTAGGTGATTTGAGGTTACGCAGATGGCAAAGTTTTTCTACTGGAACGAACTGAACACGTCCGACTTTGCCGACCTGGACCCAAATCGCGTCATTGCGATCCTGCCGACGGCGTCGACCGAACAGCACGGACCGCACCTGCCGATTTCGACCGATGTCTCGATCGCGCGCGGTATGCTGGAGGAAACACGGCGGCAATTGCCGGACGATCTGGACGTTCTCGTGCTGCCGGTCCAGGAAATCGGCAAGGCCAACGAACACAAATACGGTCCGGGCACGCTCTCGTTCGGTGCCGATCTGCTGATACCGGCCTGGACAGCGATCGGAGAGAAAGTCTGTGAAGCCGGCGTGCGCAAGATGGTGATCGTCAACTCCCATGGCGGCAACACGGACATCATCAGCATCGTCTCCCGCGAACTTCGCGTGCGCTTCGACATGGCCGTTCTGGTGACACACTGGAGCCGTTTCGGACACCCGGAAGGTATGATCTCAGAGCGCGAGTCACGCTTCGGCATTCATGGCGGCGACGTGGAAACCTCGCTGATGCTGCATTTCCGTCCCGACCTTGTCCGCATGGAGAAGGCCGAAAACTTCCGGTCCAGGGCCGAGGCCATGAAGGAAGCCTCGAAATACATTCAGCCGACACCACCTCACGCGCTGGCGTGGATCGCTCACGATCTCAACCCCGCCGGCGTCGTCGGCGATGCGTCCAATGCAACAGCGGACAAGGGATCCGCCATCTGCGCGCACCAGGTGTCCGGGTTCGTCGAGATGCTGCACGATTTCTCCGCCTACCCGCTGTCAGGTCTTTATCGGCCCGAATGATCCCCTTTGAGCCGGCAGGTTGCCGTCTTTCTGAAGATCCGCAACGAGCGCACCGAGTTCCTTCAACAGGAACTCTATAAAGAGGCTTGTCGAGGCATCCATCGAGGCTCTTGCCCTTGTGAACAGCTTCATGGGCTGATGATGCGTCTGCATGGCGGCAAGCGGCCGGAACACCAGTTCGCCGCGCCGGCACTCGGCCACCACATCGAGCGGGTTCAGCAGACTGATGCCAATTCCCCTGCGCACAAGCTGCCGCACTGTTTCCGACGAGTTCGTTTCCAGAACAGGCTCCACGGGAACCGGAACCGACGACAGAACGAGATTGATAACATCCCTGAGACTGGTCCCGGATTGGGCCAGAACCATGCGCTCCTGCACCAGATCCACGAGATCGACGGGACCGGTGCTCTCCGCGAGCCTGTGTTCGGGCGGTACAACGGCTCCGATCGGAATATCGAAGGTTGCCAGGGTCCGGATGCCGGGCATCGCGGCGATATTGAAGCCGAGGCCTATGTCAACATCGCCCGTCAGAACCGGGTTGACCGTCGTGGTGCCACCGTCGCTGCGCAGCTTGATGTGAACGCGCGGGTTCTGCTCGATGAACCGGCCGATGATTTCCGGCAACGGCCCAGACGCCAGCCCAACCGTGGTGACCAGCGAAATGCGCCCGGCCTGCGGCATCTTCAGCGCCCGGATGCGTGTTTCCAGTTTGGAAAAGTCTTTCAGGACCTCGCGCACATGTTCAATGCACAGCTCACCGGCGGCCGTCAGGCGAAGCCCCCGCGGCAGGCGCTCGAACAACGGCACTCCGAATTCCTCTTCAAGCGCAAGGATCTGTCGGTTGATTGCCGAGGATGAAACGTTGAGACGATCCGCTGCTTTGCGGATCGACCCGGACCGGGCGATTTCATCGAGATACTGTAGCTTGCGGGAATGCAAGTGCGTCACCGGCCGCCTCCTTTTTGTGCATGAAGCACAAATCATCGCCACACATTTTCCGTGATGACTAAGAGTCATCGCTGCAGGCGAATTTTGATGCTTTTCAACGTGCACTTCAAGGGCTCAAATATTATCGAAAAGTGCGGTTACACGGCAGAATTGCTTTATTGGAGGGTATGAAATGACCGTTTTCCCGTCTGCAAGGGCGCTTCTTGCGACTGTTCTCTTGGCTGGCACCGCGACTGCCCCGGCATTCGCACTTGACGAAGTCACATACGGCACCAACTGGCTGGCGCAGGCGGAGCATGGCGGCTTCTACCAGGCAGTCGCCGACGGCACCTACGAAAAATACGGCCTGAAGGTCACCATTGCACCGGGCGGTCCGCAAGCCGCCAACGATGCGCTGCTGATCTCCGGCAAGATCGATTTCTACATGGGCGGAGCCCTGAAAGGCTTCGATTATGTGAAGGAGGGCATTCCCTTCATCAATGTCGCGAGCATGTTTCAGAAGGACCCGCAAATCCTGACGGCGCACCCGGATCAGGGGATCGAGAAATTCACCGACCTGACGAAGCTTGAAACGATCTTCATGGGCAAGGACGGGTACGTTACGTACTTCGAATGGATGAAGAAGAATTTCGACGGCTTCACCGACGCGCAATACAAACCCTACACGTTCAATCCGGCACCGTTCATTGTCGATACGAAATCGGCACAGCAGGGCTATCTGACTTCCGAGCCCTACGAGATCGAGAAACAGGCCGGCTGGGCGCCGAAAGTGTTCCTCCTGGCCGACGAGGGCTGGACGCCCTACTCCACCATGATCACCACGTCAAAGGCGCTGGTGGACGAGAACCCGGATCTGGTTCAGCGATTTGTCGATGCCTCCATCGAAGGCTGGTACAATTACCTTTACGGCGACAATGCTGCAGCGAACGAGCTGATCAAGAAAGACAATCCCGAAATGACCGACGGGCAGCTCGCCTATTCCCTGGCCAAGATGAAGGAATACGGCATCGTGGACTCAGGCGATACGATCGAGAAGGGCATCGGTTGCATGACCGATGCGCATTACAAAACCTTCTTCGACACGATTTCCTCGATCGGCGTTGTGGATGCTTCCCTTGACTACACGCAGTCATATACCCTTGAGTTCGTCTGTAAGGGGGTTGGGCTCGACCTGAAGAAGTAAGGTCGAACCGGATCTATTCCCGCTCCGCACGAACCCGTGCGGGGCGGCGCTCACACTTTGCAGAGTTCAACATGGTCATAGCCGAACAAGGCAGCTCGGAAACACACCTGCAACCGCCCGCCGACGCCAACACATCTCGGGCCCTTGTCGAGATGAAGAACGTCTCGAAGGTCTTTTCCAACGGCACCGTTGCCCTTTCGGACATGACGATGACGGTCATGCCGGGCGAATTCATCAGCCTGCTCGGTCCCTCCGGTTGCGGAAAGTCGACGGCCCTGAGGATCATTGCCGGCCTTGGCGGTATCTCGGAAGGGAGCATCGACTGGCCGCGTTTCCGGATCAACTCGCGCGGCCTGCCCGACGGCGATATCAGTTTCGTGTTTCAGGAACCGACCCTGATGCCCTGGCAGACCGTCTTCGGCAATGTCTACCTGCCGATGCGCCTGAAGGGTGTTTCCAGAAAAGCGGCCAGTGAGCGCATTATGTCGGCTCTGGAAAGCGTCGGTCTCGCCGACTTTGACAAGGCCTACCCGAGAGAATTGTCCGGCGGCATGAAGATGCGGGTCTCCATCGCGCGGGCGCTCGTCACGCAACCGAAGCTCCTCCTGATGGATGAACCCTTCGCCGCGCTCGACGAGATCACCCGCCAGAAACTCAACGATGACGTGCTCGCGCTTTGGAAGTCTACGGGAATCACGGTCGTTTTCGTGACGCATTCGGTGTTCGAGTCCGCCTATCTTGCCAACCGGATCGTCGTCATGAAAGCCCGTCCGGGCCGTGTCGATTCCGACTTTCCGCTGCACACAAGCCTGGAGCGGGACAGCCACTACCGGACCTCGGAAGAATACCGTCAGGCCTGCTCTGAAGTGTCCGCCAGATTGTCCGAGGCGATGGGAGGTGAGGAACACGCATGACACTCTCGCTCGACAAGGCGCGCACATCCGCCGGTTCATCCGTTCAGGTGCCAACGAAGGAGACAGCGGCAGCGCAAAAGCGCCGGGAGCGCCTTCTCACGATTTCCATCCCGCTTTGCGTGATCGCATCGCTGATCGTGCTGTGGCACGTCGTCGTCACGGTCAACGAGATCCCGCACTACATCCTGCCGGGGCCGTGGCTGGTGGTGAACTCGCTTGTCAACGACTGGCACATCCTGCTGCCCGCGCTCTGGGTCACGACGAAGATCACGCTGATGTCGCTGGCGCTGGCACTGATCGGTGGCGGCGGCATGGCAATCCTGCTCGTCCAGTCGCGCTGGATCGAAACGGCTCTTTATCCGATCATGGTCATCCTGCAGGTCACGCCGATCATCGCGATCGCACCGCTGATCCTGATCTACGCGCCGACAACCCAGGCCGCCCTGCTCATCTGTGCCTTCGTGGTCGCCTTCTTTCCGATCCTTTCCAACATGGTCCAAGGACTCAAGAGCGTCGACCACAATCTGCTCAATCTCTACGAGCTTTACGGTGCAACACGCTGGCAGACGCTAATCTACCTGAAACTGCCCTCTTGCCTGCCCTATTTCATGACCGGTCTGCGGATCGGTGGCGGGCTCGCGCTGATTGCTGCGGTCGTTGCCGAGTTTGCCGCGGGCTCCGCAGGGGCCGGGTCGGGCCTTGCGTTCCGGCTGCTGGAATCGCAGTTCCGGCTCAACATATCGCGTCTGTTTGCCTCCCTGTTCCTTCTTGCCAGCCTCGGCGTCCTGATCTTTGCACTCACATCGTTCATTTCATGGTGGACCCTGCACCGCTGGCACGAAAGCAGCCTGAAACGGGAAAACTGATGCAGCTCAATATTCCCCCAGGCAACCGGTTTGCCCTGCGCTCCGCGACGCTTCCAAGCGTGCTTTTGCCCGACGAATTGCCCGGGGCGGAACACGGGCTTTGCTCTGCCGACCTCCTCATTTCCAACGGCAGGATCGAAGCCGTGCTCGCAGCCGGCGCAGCCCCGGCGGACATTGAGAGCCTGGATCTTGAAGACCGGATGGTCTGGCCCTGTTTCGTGGACATGCATACGCATATAGACAAGGGTCATATCTGGGAGCGGCGACCCAATCCGACCGGAGATTTCGACGGCGCATTGATGGCGGTACGTGCCGACACCAAAGCGAACTGGCACGCAAAAGATGTCGAAACCCGCATGGATTTCTCCCTGCGCTGCGCCTACGCCCATGGGACAAGCCTGCTCAGAACCCATATCGACAGCCTGGCACCGCAGCACCGGATCTCGTTCGAGGTGTTCTCGGACATGCGCGCGCGCTGGAGCGATCGCATCAAACTTCAGGCTGTCGCCCTCTTCCCGATCGATGCGATCGACGACGAAGCCTATTTCGCGGACCTGGTGGATGTTGTGGCCGCTCACGGCGCCCTGCTCGGCGGTGTTACCTACCCGATGCCCGATCTTGACGCCCGTCTCGACCGCCTGTTTCAGGCCGCGGCGAGCAAGGGACTGGATGTCGATTTGCATGTCGATGAAACACAGGATGCCGGTGTTCTCACGCTCGCACAGATCGCCGAAGCGAAGCAGCGCAACAGTTTCGAGGGTGCCGTTACCGTCGGGCACTGTTGCTCACTGGCGCGCCAGGATGAAGATACGGCGGCAGCAACGATCGAAAGTGTCAGACAAGCCGGGCTGTCGGTGGTCTCCCTTCCCATGTGCAACATGTATCTTCAGGACCGGCACGCTGGCCGGACACCGCGTTCACGCGGGATCACGCTTTTGCACGAACTCATGGAAGCGGAGGTTCCGGTGGCGGTCGCCTCGGACAATACGCGCGATCCGTTTTACGCCTATGGAGATCTCGACATGGTCGAAGTCTTCCGCGAAGCCGTCAGGATCGCCCATCTCGACCATCCGCTCGATGAAGCTGCAAGGCTCGTGACGCGTGTTCCGGCAGATATCCTTCAAGAGCCGGGCTTCGGCCGGATTGCACAAGGGCACGCGGCCGATCTGGTTGTCTTCAACGCCAGAACCTGGAGCGAATTTCTTTCCCGTCCGCAGGCGGACCGCATCGTAATGCGGAATGGCATGGGCATCGACCGCCGCCTGCCGGACTATCGCGAACTTGACCCACTGATGAGAGGCTGACGATGGCCGATTACGAACAGATCAAGGCTGAACTCGACGGTGTGGCGGTGGAAGACAACCCGCGCCTCGTGCAGGCGAAAAGCCGGGATTTTTACTGGTATTCTCCCATTTTGAAGCGCCAGCTCGACAATGTCACCGGAGACCTGCTTGTCTCGCCGAAGAACGAAGACGAAGTGATCCGCGTTTTGAAGACCGCGTTCGCGCACGGCGTTCCGGTCACGCCCCGCGGGACAGGAACGGGGAACTACGGTCAGGCCATGCCGCTTTCAGGCGGCATTGTGCTCGATATGTCGCGCATGGATGAGGTCAAGGAAATTGCGCCGGGGCGGGTCGTGTGCGGGCCCGGGATCGTCATGGCCAAGCTGGACGCCCAGACCCGGGAACATTCCGGCCAGGAGCTGCGGTTTCACCCGTCCACCGCGCAGACCGCAACGATCGGAGGCTTCATTGCAGGTGGGTCCGGTGGCGTCGGTTCCATTCATTGGGGAGGCCTGCGTGACCTTGGCAACATTCTTCGGCTGCGCATCGTAACGATGGAAGCCGAACCGCGCGTGATCGAACTGTCGACCTGGGACCTGCAAAAGGTCAGCCATGCCTACGGAACCAACGGCATCATCACCGAGGTCGAAATGCCGCTGACGACGGCCTATGACTGGGTCGACGTGATCGTCGGCCATGACACGTTCATGGATGCGGTCGTCTTTTCCGACCGGCTCGCGCGCAGCAACGGCCTCCTTCTGAAGGAAATCGCGCCGATCGCCGCGCCGATCCCCTTTGACTATTTCACACGGCACAAGCCCTGGCTGAAAGAAGGCGAAGCGGTAACGGTGCTGATGGTTGCCCCGCAGTCCATGTCCGCCGTCCTGGCACTGGCCGACCGCATGAAGGGAAGCATCCGTTTCCGTTCCGACGAGGTGGAGAGCATGAAGGGCATTCCGCACGCCTACGAGCTTTGCTGGAACCACACAACGCTGCGCGCCCTCAAGTTCGACAACTCCTTCACCTATCTGCAGACGCAGTATCCCGGCCCCAACCACGTCGAGCTGGTTCAAAAGACCACGGAAATGTTTCCCGGTGAAATCTTCGGCCATCTGGAGTTTCTGCGGTTCGACGGCCAGGTGCAGTGCTCGGGCCTGCCGCTGATCCGGTTCACCACGGAAGAACGGCTGGAGGAAATCATCCGCCTTCACGAGGAAGCCGGATGCCCGGTTTTCAATCCGCACAGATACACGCTGGAAGAAGGCGGCATGAAGCGGACGGATCAGGTGCAACTGGATTTCAAGAAGGAGACCGATCCCAAGGGCCTGCTCAATCCAGGCAAGATGATCGCCTGGGAAAACCCGGATTTCGACTTCAATGCCGGCGGAACCTACCTCTTCCCGGGACTTCAGTCCTTCGCAGAGGCGTAAGCAGATGCGTGTTCTGGTTCTGCATTCCCACCCCCAGGAAGCGAGCTTCGGCCGCGCGCTTTTTCACAAGACATGCGAAAGCCTGGAAAAGGCCGGGCACGAGGTCGATCGCTGCAATCTCTATGACGAAGGCTTCGATCCGGTCCTGTCCGCTCATGACCGCGACATCTATCATACGGTTCCCGACAACCGGAAACTCGTCGACCCCTATTGCGAGCGGCTGCTCGCCTGCGAGGCACTGGTGCTGTGCACACCAGTCTGGAACTTCGGCTTTCCCGCGATCCTGAAAGGCTATTTCGACCGGGTCTGGCTGCCGGGCGTGTCCTTCGATCTGGAGGATGGAAAGCTGACCCCCACGCTGCGCCATATCCGGAAACTCGGCGCGGTGATGACCTATGGCGGCAGCCGCTGGCGTGCTCTTCTTGTGGGCGATCCGCCGCGCAAGATCGTCAAACGCGTGATCCGGGCTCAGATCAAGATCGGTGCGCCGGTCAGGTATCTTGCCCATTACGACATGAACAACTGCACGCCGGAAACAACCGCCGCCTTTCTCAACAGGGTTGGTGAGGAAATGGAGCGTTTCTGACGCCGGTCCGGTTGTCCTGGTTCAAAACGCTACCGTCGCGCCGGTGGCTCAAAAAACCTTTGCGGCCGTAACCTCTACCTCGACAAGGAACTCCGCGCGCGTGAACCCACCGACAACCAGCAGAGTCGACACCGGTTTGATTGAACCGGTGTATCGATCCCGGACCGCCATGTAGTCGGCAAAGTCCTCGCGCCGGGTGACAAAGCCGGAAACGCGGATCACGTCTTCAAAACTCATGTCCGCATCGCGCAAGATTGCCCCGATCGCCTCAAAGCAGATCTCGGCCTGCCCGGTGACATCCGTCGGGATGGTGTCATCCGGTCTGATGCCGAGTTGGCCCGATGTCACCAGAAGGCTTGCGCCGGGGGGCACGTAGAGACCGTGATTATATGCTCCGAAGGGTGCACGCACCTAAGGCGGTTTGAAGGTTTTCTTTTCCGGATCGCTGGACATGGATTGAAGGGCTCATTTGTTGGAAACACCGGACCGGTATCGATCCGGGTTCTCTCATACCATTCTTTTCTCTTCCAGGCTGGATCCCACGCCTGCGTCTTCCGATTTTGCCGGCTGGGCCCTGCTTTGCGCAAGATGTATCAATCAGTTTAACAATTTCCGCGTGTATTTTGTTTCTGTAGCCTGTCCTTCGTCTAGCAACCAGACGAGGACATTCCCATGCTAAGAACTGCCTTGATCGCTGCCATCGCAACCCTGTCCGTCATACCCGCAACGACGGCGATTGCGCATGATGACAAGACGGCCTATGTCACCAACAACACGACTTACGATTTCACCGGCGGCTACGTTCAGAACAAGAAGAACGTGACGATCACCGGCATGCCGGTAACAATCAAAGCCGGGCAAGGCGTCTCGTTTGAAATCGACATCAAGAAGAAGTCGGACTTCACCGCTGATCTTCATTGGCTGATCAACGACGAGGTCGGCACATCTGTCGCCATCAAATACAAATCAACATCGTCAGGCATCCAGTGTCACACAGATGTGCCTGAAGGCATTCACAGCGATCACTACGACTGCAACTCCGATCATCCGAAATGGTATTTCTGCGATGCCTCGTCAGAGTCGGATTGCGACAAATAGGGCGTTGAGCGCGAGAATTTTCGCACCTCAGAGAGCCGCTTGCCTCATTGCCTCATTGCCTTGTGGCATATCCGGCAGGCGGCTCTTACCTCAAATCCGCCTCTCAGGCGCGGTATGCAGGCAGTGGCGCCCGGTCCTGCAGTTCGATCATGCGGCGTAACATGGTTTCGGTCACGCTCCGGCGCACCTCGGCTGCAGACGCCTCGTCGAAGAGATTGGCGAGTTCGTCCGGATCGGTCTCAAGATCGTAAAGCTCGTTCCAGTCCTCTCCTTCCCGCAGCGACATCCGGTAGCGCTCCGTGACGACCGTCCGGACACGCTGAGGGCGGTCGAAGCCGGTCATGGTGCGTTGGCTGTCCTCTTCCACCACGATGGCCTCTGGCGGTTGCGTAGAGAAAAGATCGCGGCCCTGAATGCCGTTGTAGGGCTGTATTCCCGCCCGGGCGAGAATTGTGGCAGCAATGTCGATGGACGACCCCAATCCATGATCGACCGTTGCACGGACTGCGGCGCCAGGATCGTTCCAGATGAACGGCACCCGGATGATGCCCTGGTAGTGCAACAGCAGTTTCAGCATCAGGCCGTGGTCGCCCATGTAGTCGCCGTGATCGGAGGTGAAGATGACGATCGTGTTTTCCGCGAGCCCCAGTGTTTCCAGGCTGTTCAGCACCCGGCCGATGGCGTCGTCGATCATGGTGATCATTCCGTAGGTCAGCGCGATGATGGCCCGGGCCTCGTCTTCGGTCACGGCGAACGGGTTCTGATTGTCCCTTGGGTCCGTCCCCTTCTCCATCGCCTCTTTCATCGCCCTGATCGGCGGCAGGTCGCCCAGCCCGAACGATGCCGGCAAGGTGATGTCGGCCGGATCATACATGTCCCAGTAACGTCCAGGCGGCGTGAAGGGGTGATGCGGGTCGGGAAACGACATTTGCAGGAAGAACGGGGCGTCCCGGTCTGCCTGGTCCGTCAGCCAGCTTTGCGACCGTTCGGCAATCCAGGACGTTGAATAAAGCTCTTCGGGAACGGCGGTGCGCCAGGCCTGCGGGGCCTTGATCCGATTGTCCGGCAATGCATTGTCCGCACCGGTCAGCATGTCAAAGTCCGGGGTTTGCGCACGGGCCCACAAAAGGTAGTCGCCGGAGGCCTGGTCACCATGATCGGCGGCGACCTCGACATGATCGAACCCGTAAAAATCCCCATTCAACCGCTCAGCCAACGGCGTGTCCCACTTGGGAGCGACCTCGAGATCATAATCGCGCGAGTGCCGGTTGTTCTTGTAGGCATCGCGCAGGTGTGCCGACGGCGTGGTCAAACCTTCCCTGGCCTCAAACCGGTTTGTTG
>JBCBUA010000157.1:0-13586 GCA_039818365.1 Pseudomonadota bacterium | reverse complement strand
ATACCAGGGACGGTAATACCAGCCGGATCCGTAGACGAAGACACCCCAGGCGAGGAACCCGGTCAGATACCCCATCGTGTAGCCGTACCACACCGCATTCGGTTCCGTTTCATAAACACGCACATAGGTGGTGTTGTAGACAGGGGATGACGGCGGGATCGTGTAGATCTCGTCCGGAACGGCCGTTGCAACGACAAACGGACCTTCCGGGCTGTCGCCGACAAACCAGACGCCGTCCTGAAGGACGTAGTATTTCGCCCCGACCTGGATGACCTGATCGTTTGTGTTGACAGCGTAGGACATCGACGTCCCTTCGATCGGTTCAAACTCCGGATCACCGGCATAGGCGATGTCGGCGCTTACCGCCCCGACCTCGACCCGTGCCGTCGTGGGAATGCTTGCCTTCAGGCGCGCCTGCGCCGCTTCTGAGGTCCCGGGGATCGAGGACAGCACGGAGTAGTAAGGTGCGTCTTCGGGAATGTTCTGGAATTCGGACGGCAGGCTTGGCGTCGTGAATTCCCAAGGACCGTCCAGAGAGCCCGACTTGAACCAGCGACCGGAAACGAGGATGTACCAGGTCGACGTCGTCTTCAGGAAAAAGACGTCGCTGTCCGTGTTGGAAGCCCATTCCAGATCGGTTGTTCCGACGGGCTCAAGTTTCGGCTCTCCATCGAACACGATCATTTCGGCCGGTTTGTCGGAGTAGACGATCTTCGGCGGCTTGTTGTCGGCAAAGGGCTCGGGCGGGATCGCCGCGCGGGTCTCGGACCAGTTGTCGTCATCGGGAAGGTTCTTGATCAGGTCCGGCAGGTCCGTCACCGGCTGCCAACCGCTCGAGACATCCTTGGTGGAGAGCCACGACTTTTCATCGCGAAGGAAAAACTCTCCCGTGTCATCGACCTTCAAGATGTCCCAATTGGTGTTGACCACGAAGCTCAGCCCTTGATCCCCCTTCACGGGCGCCAGGATCGGTGTGCCTTCGGTCTGGACCAGGATCGAGGGTTCGGTCTCGACGAAGATCGGCGGGGCTTCCGCATTCAGGCCCTCCACGTCTTCCATGCGCTGGTATTCGGCAAGGCCTGCGGTAATACGGTCCTCCTTCACCGTGATCGTCCCGGTCGGCATGATCTTGCCGACCTGCAGCGTCAGATCGGTCAGCGAACTCCGGTCCAGCGAGGAAAAGTCCAGTTGCGTGACCTGAATGTCGCTGACGGCAACTTCGCCGTTTTGCGGATCTGCCACGGTCTTGCCGCTGACACCGATCACGCCGAAGACGGGTTTGGCGTCCTTGTCCTTGACGTACTCGGCGGCGACCAGTGCCTTGAGGGTCTTGAAGTCGGTCCACTCGGTAAATTGCGGCTGGTAGAGGATGAGGGTCGCGCCACCATCCGTTTCAAAAGACCGGGGCCATCCCGTCGTCTGCTCAGGCTCAGAAAGCTGCAGGTACTGTCCGCTGACAAACCCGTTCTGGCCGTTGTAGCTGATCGAGCACCAGGCGCCGGTATCGTCGCAGTTCTCCAGTTCAACCTGGGTTCCGTTCGGCACGGTGCCGAGCGTTCCGAAGCCGGTACCCGGTCCCTGCCGGAAATTGACGTTCGCGGTCGTCACCGCCGGCGCGGCAAACGCGCCATTCACAAATACGGTCTGCACAATCAATGCTGAAGACAGAATTACCGAAATAGCTTTGCGCATCTGGCCCTCCCAAAGGCGGAAAATGCATTTAGTACCCATTCGAACGATACGCAGCTTCCGGCTGAACTTCCAGAAACCGCACCCATCCTGCAAGAGCGTCCCTCCGCCTGTTGCTTTGCCTGTGTCTTGCGTCACAGGCGCACAAACACGCGCGGCGTTAGTTTGCTCTCACGCCACCATGACACAGATCGTGAAGCCCTGTAAGGCTAGGAGGTTTTGACAATGTTCTCAGGAAAATACGCCTTGAAAACCAGCTTGTTCGGTGCAGGTGTAGCGCTGTTGACCGCTGTGTTTTCACCCGCTCCGGCATCTGCTGAAACGTTCATCTGCGAGAGCACGCAAACGCCGAACGGTACGGCGAAATACTGCAACTTTCTGCTCTTTGATGCCAGCTTCAAACGGCACAGCCAGATCATTCTCGCGCAGGGAGCCCGGAAAAGGGTCGCGATCAACGGCCGCTATGACCTGTTCTGTGTTCTCGTGCAGAACCACAAGGGCGTGCCCAACAACCTCGCGCTGCGCACCCAGCAATGCAAGAACACGCATAACGGGCGCGAGTACAAGGTCGCAATCAAGGAATTCAATTTGCGCCGCGGGCGTAACGGTTTCAGCACGAATACTGCCCCCCTCGTGCGTGCCGTCGACCGCTGGTAGCAAATACGGACCGGCGCGTCCGCATTCGCGCCGGTCCGTTCAAACTGTCCAATGAAGCGGCAAGTTACGGCCGCAACTTCATGTCCTTTTCACAGACGCCCGGATCTTCAGCAGGCGACGGAAGAAACACCCGGGGAAGACAGTGTCACGACCTGCCCCGTGCGCGCCGACTGTTGCGCCGCAAGTCCCATCTCAACGGCACGGCGGCCGTCTTCCAGCGTGACTTCCGGCAACTCGATCTCACCGCGCACGACAGCCACAAACCGCTCGTGCTGATAGAAAGTTGATCCGTTGTGGTCGCCCGCGTCCAAAAGGGCCGGATCGACAGGGATCTCAAGCGTGCGCGGCCCCTTCGGACGGCGCGGTGACACCACAAGCTGGGCCACCGGCGGATCACCGAGATCTTCGGGCCAGAAACGCCCGGGGCCCGGCACAAAGGCCTCGATCTTTCCGGCCGGACCGACCGCAACAACCTCTTCCTGGTACCTTGAGCCTTCGGCAAACATGCAAAGATCCAGAAGCGCGCGCGCTCCGTTCTCGAAATCAACGATCACGTAGCCATTGTCGAGAATATCCGGCTGCTCGCCGTCATAGGTCTCATCCTTGTGGTTCGCATCCTGACCGGCAGAGGCCATCACGCGGACGGGTTCGGATTTCATCATCAGGCGCATCAGGTCGAAGAAATGGCAGCACTTTTCGACGAATGTGCCCCCCGAGTACCTGTTGAAACGGTTCCAGGCGCCGACCTTTTCCAAAAACGGGAACCTGTGCTCGCGGATCGTCAGCATCTTGATGCCACCGGTCGCAGCGTCCACCTGTTCGATCAGCGCAGCGATGGCAGGCATGTAGCGATATTCCATTGCCACCCAGATCGGCGCGGGATAGGCGGCCTTGAACGCCTCCAGTTCCGCCTGTTCCTTCGGGTCGGTGAAAAGCGGCTTTTCAACAAGCAGCGGCAAAGGACGCTTCTGCCGGATTTCCTGCATCTGCGGCACATGGCAGTGGTTCGGGCTTGCAATCAGAATGCAGTCCAGTTCCGGAACGTCCAGCAATTCGGAGACGGACGAAACCAGCTTCGCACCCGGCGTGATCTCCGCCGCCTTTGCCGCCATTTCGGTATCCGGTTCGAAAATCACGGTCACTTCGGTATCGGGCAGCAAGGCGATGTTGCGCAGGTGTTCCTGCCCCATCATGCCGCAGCCGACAACCCCATATCTTACCTTTGCAGGCATAAAAGTCTCCTTCTTGGCAGATTTCTTCCGACCTGCCTATTTCAAACGCTGTACATAGTGCGCCCTGCCCGTATCGAACCAGGTGCGTGAATATTCCACAGGTTCGGGGCCGTCCGCCCAGCTGAACCTTTCAATGAATCCTGTGACCGTTCCCGGTTTGAGCGTGAACGGATCCGGTGCCCACTGCGGAACGGCGTCTATGGTGACGCGGTCCTCGGCGCGCACGATCCAGAAGCCGAGATGTTTCTGGTAGAACCGGTAGAGAGAGTCCGACAGAAGCTCGCTCTTCACGTGGCCGGCATCGCCGTCGAGCCAAATTTCCTCAACCGCAATGATGACATCGTTCAGATATCTGAGACGGCGGATCCGTGTCCCGTCTTCGCTCGTTCCGAAGGCGGGAAGATCGTCCGGTTTGCCCGTGCGCTCCACGCTGAGGATGTCGGCACGCGGCAATCCGCCCCCGGACAGAAGCTCCAGCCGGAACATCGCGTAGATGCTTTCGTGCGTTCCGGCCTGGCGTATGTAGTTTCCCGAGCCCTGGATCCGGTCCAGTAAGCCTTTTTCCGTAAGATCGGCGAGCGCCTTGCGCAGCGTGCCGATGGAAATTCCCAGTTCGTCCGCCATGTCGCGCTCGGGCGGCAGACGCTCTCCGTCGATTAGCCGTCCGGCGGCGATATCCCTGATCAAAAGCTCGCTGATCTGCAAGTACAGCGGCAGCGCATTCGAGGTCTGCGACGATGTTTGCATGGTGGTCAGGGGCTCTGATTTTTAAAATTGATACACTATTGATTTACATCAAACCGGATGATAAGCAAGAATAAATCGACGGTAAAGTGAAGCTGTTCGAAATCAAACGAAAGTTCGATCCCCGGCAGAGATCCTCTCAAGAGACTCGACCGGACAAAAGCGATCGAAATGAAGGTGTTAGGGCCCGTGTCCGCTCGGACATCCCCAAGGAGGAAATTCATGACATTTGTCCCAGTGACATCGCCGGACCTGGATGCAGCGGAGGTCTCCTGGTTCTCCGCGCTGTGTTCCGACGATTATCAGTTCCTGGGCGTTCCGGAGGGCGGCCTGCGCTCCTCCTGGGATCACTGCTCGCAGATTGTAAAGACCGCCGAGGAACAGGGCTTCCGGAACATTCTGTGCCCGTCCTCGTACCAGGTCGGCCAGGACACGCTGTCCTTCGTCGCCGGCTGCGCGCCGATCACCGAGAAGATCAACCTGCTTGCTGCCGTGCGCTGCGGCGAGATGCAGCCAATCATGCTGGCCCGGACGATTGCGACGCTCGACCACATGCTCAAGGGCCGGCTGACGGTCAACATCATTTCTTCCGATTTCCCCGGTGAACAGGCGGACAGCGGCTACCGCTACCAGCGTTCGCGCGAAGTTGTCGAAATCCTGAAACAGGCCTGGACGCAGGACGAGATCAATTATCAGGGCGAGGTCTACAATTTCGCCGGCCTGACGACCGACCCTGCCAGGCCCTACCAGACGGGCGGCCCGCTGCTTTATTTCGGCGGTTATTCGCCGGCGGCACTGGAACTCTGCGGCCAGCATTGCGATGTCTACCTGATGTGGCCGGAAAAGGTCGAGGAACTGGAAGGCCGCATGAAGGCCGTCAATGCCGTTGCCGAGAAATACGACCGCACGCTGGACTACGGCCTGCGTGTGCACATGATCGTGCGCGACACGGAAAAGGAAGCCCAGGAATACGCCGACTACATCGTTTCCAAGCTCGACGATGTTCAGGGCACGGCCATTCGCGAGCGGGCGCTCGACGCCAAGTCGCTCGGCGTCAGCCATCAGGCCAAGAACCGCGAAGTCGCCGACGAATTCGGATATATCGAGCCGAACCTTTGGACCGGTGTCGGCCGCGCCCGCTCCGGCTGCGGCGCGGCGCTTGTCGGCTCGACCGACCAGGTCATGTCCAAGATCGAGGCCTACCAGAAGATGGGCATCCGGGCCTTCATCTTCTCCGGTTACCCGCACATCGAAGAGGCAAAGCATTTCGGGGCACGCGTGCTGCCGAACATGAAGACCTGCTCCCTGCCCCACGCTTACGGCCGCGTCCCGGCCGACACACCCGCAACACCGCTTGGCAATGGAGTCCGCCGCTAATGGAACGTGTCAAACTCTCCGACACTCTGGAATTTTCCCGCCTGATCTACGGAATGTGGCGGCTTGGAGACGATTCCGATACGTCCGCGGCCTATGTGGAGAAGAAGATCCAGATCTGTCTGGATCAGGGCATCACCACCTTCGACCAGGCCGACATCTATGGCGGCTATGCCGCCGAGGCTGTTCTGGGCGGTGCGCTGAAAGCCAACCCGGCCCTGCGCAACAGCATGGAAATCGTCACCAAATGCGACATCGTCGCCCCGGTCGGCCGCTATGCTGATGCCAAGGTGAAATATTACGACACGTCGCGCGCGCATATCGAAAAGTCGGTCGAAACCTCCTTGAGCGAAATGGGCATCGACACGATCGATCTCCTGCTCATCCACCGTCCGGACCCGCTCATGGACCACCATGAAACAGGCGCGGCGCTCGACGATCTGGTCAAGAGCGGCAAGGTGAAGACCATCGGCGTCTCCAACTTCCGCCCGTGGGACTGGGAGTTGCTGCAATCGGCGATGTCCAACACGCTCGTGACCAACCAGATCGAGATCTCGCTTGCCGAGATTTCTCCTTTCACAAATGGCGACCTCGCCTTTCACCAGCGCCTCGGCACGAAACTCATGGCCTGGTCACCGCTTGGCGGTGGCGCCCTGATCTCGGCGACCGGCAAGCTCGGCGCGGTCATGGACGAGATTGCCGGCGCCTTCGGTGTCGACAGGTCCGCGGTCGCGATCGCATTCCTGCTTGCCCATCCGGCCAAGCTTCTTCCCGTGATGGGAACAAACAACCCTGACCGCATCGCCAAGATTTCCGATGCGTTGAAAGTCACACTGGATCGACAAACCTGGTACCGGCTCTACGAAGCCGCCCTTGGAAACGAGGTACCCTGATGACCATGCAAAACGCCAATCATCCCGTTACCTTCGCGCCGCACACAGACAATACCCGTCTCCTGCGCGATGCATTCGGCCGATTTGCAACGGGTGTCACCGTTGTCACGACAGGGTCGGAGGACGGGCCGGTCGGGATCACGGCAAACAGCTTCTCATCGGTCTCGCTAGACCCGCCGCTGGTGTTGTGGATGCCGGACAAGGGGTCGCGCAGGTTCCAGTATTTCGAGACGGCGGAAAACTACGCCATCCATGTTCTCAGCCACCACCAGGCCGAAGTGTGCAACGGTTTCGTCAGAAACGCCCACGCCTTCGACCAGTTGCCGCACACGATCGACGAGAACGGCGTGCCGCTCTTGGATCATTGCCTGGCGCGGTTCGAATGCAAGCGCTTTGCCGCCTACGAAGGCGGTGATCACCTGATCGTTCTGGGACAGGTCATGCAGGCAGAAATGCGTCACGGGGAGGCGCTGACATTTTTTGCGGGCAAACTCGGACAAATCGCTCCAGAATAGGAGCCCAATACCGGGCGGACCCCGCCTGGTGACAAAAGAAGTACTAGGGAGGAGCCCGAATGGGGGCATTGCTGGCGGTTCTTGCACCGCTCGCTTACGTCAATTCGCAGCTTTTGCGAATCGGCCGAGCGATAGGCATCGTTGCCGTGGCCTTGATGGTCGTAGCGATCCTGATCCAGGTGGTTTTCCGTTACGTGTTCAACAACGCGCTGCCCTGGCCTGACGAGGCGGCGCGTTTTTGCATGTTGTGGATGACGGGCCTTATGGCGCCAACCGCCTTCCGGCGCGGCGGGTTCGTGGCCATCGACATGCTCGGCCACGCTCTCCCCCAAGCCATCGGCAAGCTGCTTTCGCTTTTCCTGCTCCTGATATCTCTGCTCGTTCTCGTGATCGCCGTGCAGATCGGCTATGCCGAGGTCACAGGGTTCGGCGGAAAGTTCGCCACGGCCTCTCTCTACGTTCCCGGCAGTTTCACGCTCACGGAGTGGATCCGGGTGCCGAGAAGCTGGATGATGATGTCCCTTTTTGTCGGGGTCATCCTGCTGACGCTGGTGAACATCGAACTCATCCTGCGCAGCGTCATTTCCATCATCGGCGGCAATGACCGCCTGCCGGAGATACCGGATGCAGACATGGCGGGGGCTGACTGATGCTGATCTGGTTCCTTCCCGTCTTCCTGTTCTTCCTGATGATCGGTCTGCCGGTCTTTTTCGGCCTGCTCGCAGCGCCGGGTATCCTGCTCTGGATGAGCGGACAGGAGCGTGACATCACGCTGCTGTACCGCAACGTCTACAACGGCATGGACAGCTTTCCTCTGATGGCGATTCCGTTTTTCATGCTCGCCGGCGAGCTTATGAACAAGGGCGGGATCACGACCCGGCTGGTGGAATTCAGCCAGGCGCTCATGGGTCATTTGCGCGGCGGTCTTGCGCATGTGAACATCCTGTCGTCCATGCTGTTCGCGGGCCTTTCCGGATCGGCGGTCGCCGACACGTCCGCGCTTGGCTCCATGCTGATTCCGGCCATGGAAAAGCAGGGATACACGCGGCGCTTTGCAGCCGCCGTGACGGCAGCCTCCTCCGTCATCGGGCCGATCATTCCGCCGTCCGGCATCATGATCATCTACGCCTATGTCATGGGTGAGAGCGTCGCCGCACTGTTTCTGGCCGGTATCGTGCCGGGCGTGATGGTCGGCATCGGGCTGATGCTCGTGGTGCGGCTGATGGCGGACAAGTACGACCTGCCCAAGGCCCAGCGGATCGTGAACCCGGGCCAGAAAATGGCCACGGTAGAATACTGGGTCTCGTTCGCGCTTCTGCGGATCAATCTGGCGTCTGTGCTGCTGGCCATCGCGTTTGCGATTTCCGGCCAGATGTCGCTTGAACTGACAGGTGGCACCACGGCAATCCTGTTCGTGGCGCTGCTGGCCATATCCCATTTCATCCTGATGGGGCTGCGCGGGGCCGTTTCCGACGACTTCAGAATGGTGTGCAAGAAGGCCGTCGCTCCGCTGCAGACGCCGATCATCATTCTCGGCGGCATCCTGATCGGTGTCTTCACGCCAACGGAAGCGGCGGCGGTGGCCGTGGCCTATGCCCTGATCATCGGGTTCTTCGTCCTACACTCCATCAAGATGAAGGAAATTCCGGGCATCCTGAACAGGGCCGGCATCACGTCTGCCGTCGTTCTTCTGCTGGTAGGCGCGGCGATGGCGTTCAAGACCGTCGTCAGTCTCAGCTACGCGCCGCAGATCATGGCCGATTTCGTGCTGTCGCTGTCGGAGAACCCGCTGATCCTGCTGTTCCTGATCAACCTGCTGCTCTTCGTTGTCGGCATGTTCCTGGATGCAGGGCCCGCGATCATCATTCTCGGACCGATCCTGGGCCCGATTTTCGTGGAACTGGGTGTTGATCCCATTCATTTTGCCATCATCATGAGCGTGAACCTGACCATCGGTCTTGCCACGCCACCCATGGGACTGGTGTTATTCGTTGCCGCATCGGTTTCAAAAGAAAGGGTTGAAACCATTGCCAAAGCCATTCTGCCGTTCCTGGCGGTAGAAATCGCGGTGATCTTCCTGATCACCTACATACCGGCACTTTCGATGACGATCCCGCGATTGACCGGATTTGCCAACTGATCTTGAGCTTTTATATGGGAGGTACCTGATGCTCAAATCTGCCCTGAAAACACTCACCGTCGCGGCAATGCTTGCCGGATCGTCGCTGAGTGCCGTTGCCGCGGACTACACGCTGCGCGCAACCGCGAACTCCAACGAGAACGACGAGGACTATGACGGTCTTGTCGTTTTCAAGAACTTCGTCGAAGCCGCTTCCAACGGTGCGATCGAAGTCGAACTCTTCATCGGCACGCAGCTCTGCTCCAACGGCGCTGAATGCCTTCAGGGCGTTGCCGGCGGCGCAATCGACATCTACATCTCAACATCGGGCGGCGCTTCCGGCATCTTCCCGTATGTCCAGGTTCTCGACCTGCCCTACATGATGTCCGACGACCGTGTTGCCGAGCATGTTCTTTCCGGTGATTTCGTTCGCACCATGCGGGCGATGGCCCTTGAAGATAGCGACAACACGATCCGCCTGATGACAGTGGGCAACACCGGCGGCTGGCGGAACTTCGCCAACACCAAGCGCCGCGTGGCAGCCCCTGCCGACATGGAAGGCCTCAAGATCCGTACCGTCGTTGCCGACCTGCCGCAGGAACTGGTCAAGGCACTGGGTGCATCTCCGACCCCGATTCCGTGGCCGGAGCTGTTCACCTCCTTCCAGACCGGCGTTGTCGAAGGCTCCAAGAACGGCATCACCGACATCATGGGCATGAAATTCCCGGATGCCGGCCTGCAATATGTCACGCTTGACGGCCATGCCTACATGGGCGCGCTGTGGTGGATGAGCAACGAGAAGTTCCTGGCGATGCCGGAAGACATGCGCCGCGTCGTTGTCGACGGGTTCTACGCTCTTCAGCAGGCCACCTTCGCGTCTCCGAAGCGCAAGTCGATCCAGGCCTATGAAGACTTCGTTTCTGGCGGCGGCGACCTCTATGTCCCGACGCCTGAAGAAAAGGCCGCTTTCAAGGAAGCCGCCTCCCCGGTTTACGACTGGTTCAAGGCCAATGTCGGCCGTGGCGGGGAAATCTTCGGTGCACTTGAAGAAGCCGTCAAGGCAGCTGAAACCGACATCAACGGCGCGCGCGACGCCGACGTGAACTAACTTTAGAACCTGGTGCCGCGCCCACCCCAACAGGGTGCGGCACCATTTCAAGCAACGTTTGTCATTGCAGGGCCCGACCCTGCAATCCATGCCGTGTTGTCGCACCATGTTCGGAGATTTTTCGAGGTCGAACGGCACGGATCCCATGGTCCAGGCATGGGATGACTTGCGGCTGTCAATCGGGCATAGTCGCAGGGCATAGTTTACGGCCTGCAGCTTCCCGATCCCGGCGCGCGCTTCGCTTGGCCGGGATGACAAATGAACCGAGCGGAAACTTACCGGAACGGATACATCCAGACCTTGTAGTCATCGACCAGAATATGCGCCTTATCAATTTCTTCCTTGGTCATTTTCTTGACGACCTCCTCCAGCGAAATCGCGGCATCGGGGTCGCCGCCAATGGCGGACAGCGTGTACCACATGTAGGCACGAACCAGATCGGGCGCAGGCATGCCGCGGCCGACTTCGTAGTACCAGCCGACACCGGACTGCGCGCCGGGATGCCCCTTCATGGCGCTCCTGAGATACCATTCGAAAGCCCGCTGGTCGTCCCGCTCCACGCCGAGGCCCATCGCGTACAACACACCGATCAGTTCCTCGGCATCCGCATTGCCGGAGCGCGCCGCAGGCCAAAGCTCTTCCTTGGCCTCTTCAAACTGCCCCGCTTCCATCAGGTCGCGCGCGGCCTCGATTTCCGCGTGGGCGGGCGCCGCCATCAGAACAAGGCCAAACAAGGCGGCTTCAAGCGTCTTTCTCATCTGCTTCGATCATTCCCTCTTGTTTTTCTTCTGTCGGCACCGGCCGTTTCGGCTGAATTGCCTGCACCGCTCGGCGCGGATGATTTCATTGCCTTCGACAGGAAACAGGCCGCGCTCGGTCAGCTTCTCTTCTACGACAAGATCCTCTCCGGCAACAGGAATATTGCCTGCGCGACTTGCCATCATCCCTCGCTCGGGACAGGAGACGGGCTTTCGCTGGGGATCGGGGAAGGCGGCGAAGGCCTCGGACGGAACCGAACCGCGCTTGTCGCTGAAAACAGGATTAAGAAACGGATTCCGCGAAACGCGCCAGGCCTCTGGAATCTCGGAGCAAAAGAGCTCCACACGCTGTTCCACGACGGCCGTCTTTCCATTTCGGACGACTATGAAAACGGCTTCAATTCTCCCGCCGAGGAATGGCTGCCCACAGGCCTTGAAACCCTGCTCGGTGCCCAGGCGATCTTTCCCCTGGTCGCCCAGTTCGAAATGGCCGGCAATCCGAAGGAAAACGAGATCGCCGGTGCCGTCCATGACCGGATCGACGCCTCCTGGCCGATCCTTGCCAAGCGGGTCCGCGTGATCCCCGAATACGGACAGATGTTCGTCGAGGCGTTCGAACATATCGAGGAACCGGAACAGGTCACGATCGCCGAGATCGCCAATGCGCTCGCCGCGTTCCAGGCCATCGAGTGGACGAGCTTCGACAGCCCCTTCGACCAGTATCTTGCCGGAGACCGCGGTGCTCTTAGCGCGGCCCAGAAACGCGGGCTGGATCTTTTTTACGGCAAGGCCAATTGCGCAAGCTGCCACTCCGGCCAGCTCCTCAGCGATCAGAAATTCCATGCCATCGGCCTGCCGCCCTTCGGCCCCGGCCGCACCCGCCGGTTCGACCCGATGGTGCGCGACGTCGGGCGCATGGGGGAAAGCGACCGCCTGGAAGACGCCTACAGGTTCCGTACCCCGATGCTGCGCAATGTCGAACTGACGGCCCCTTACGGCCATAACGGCGCCTATCCGACACTGGAGGGCATTGTGCGCCATCACCTTGACCCGGACGGGATGCTGGCAAGGTGGGAACCGGAAAAGGCTGCGCTTCCTGACGCACCCTGGCTGGAAGCCATTGACTTCGTCGTCTGGAACGACAAACGTGAGATGGCTAGACAGGCCCTCTTCCGGGATGTCGAGCCGACTGCGCTTACCGACCACGAAGTCTCCGACCTTGTTGCGTTTTTGAAAGCCCTGACGGGAACGTCCTCCGTTTCCCAGCCACCTTTCGGGATCCCCGACAGCGTTCCTAGCGGACTTCCGGTCGACCGACCCTGAACTGGACCCCCATGCTGGATTCCCTAAAAGCCCGGGCGAACGAACTGTTTCCCGGCATAGCCATCGCCGGGCTTGTCGCCATATCGGCGCAGTTTCTGAACGAGCATTACGGTGCACCCGCCATGCTGATGGCGATCCTTCTCGGCATGCCGCTGAACTTTCTGTCCGAGGAACAGCGCACGTCAGAGGGCATCGCCTTCGCCGCCAGAACGCTCCTGCGCATCGGTGTTGCCCTTCTGGGCGTGCGCATCAGCATTGAAATGGTCGAAGCGCTCGGCCTCCCGTTTCTGCTGCTGGTCATCCTCGGTGTTCTGGCAACGATCGCGTTTTCGCTGATGATCGGAAACCTGTTCGGCAAGGACCGGTTGTTTGCTTTCCTCTCCGGTGGTGCGGTGGCGATTTGCGGTGCCTCGGCGGCCATGGCGATCGGCTCGATCCTGCCGAAACGCAAACACGCCGAACGCGACCTCGCCTTCACCGTCATAACGGTGACGGTCCTCTCCACCCTGGCGATGATTGTCTACCCGATCCTGACATCAAATCTCGGCTTGTCGCTTGATGCCACCAGTGTCTTTCTGGGCGGTACCATTCACGATGTGGCGCAGGTGGTCGGGGCCGGATTCTCCGTTTCGGAGGAAACCGGAGACCTCTCCACGCTGGTCAAGCTCATCCGCGTGACCCTGCTGGCACCGATCGTTCTCGTTGCAGCCCTGATCCTCCGGGGCCGCGCGGAGCCCGGGTCCGCCCGCCCGCCCCTGATGCCCGCCTTCGTGATCGCCTTTCTAGTGCTCGCTGCCTTCAACTCCTTCGGCCTCGTCCCGGACACGGCCAAGGATCTGGCGGGTCAGGTCTCCCGGTGGGCGCTGCTCGCCGCGATCGCCGCCGTCGGCATGAAGACCTCGATCCCGAAGCTTCTGGAAGTCGGCGGACCTGCCATCTGGATGGTCGTGACACAGACGGTGTTCCTGGCGCTGTTCGTGCTCGGCGGTATCTGGCTGATCGGCTAACGGCGTTTGGCCCCGGTGAAACAAGGTGGGTGACGAACGGGTCGTCGTCCCGGTCTGGCGCGCAGGGACGACGCGTAAAGCACACCTGAGCGGAACATTGCCTTTCGGCGCGGAACCCCCACATTGATGCTGGAAACCCTGCCCGGGGGTTTCCTTGATCCCTTGAG
>JBCBUA010000156.1:0-13683 GCA_039818365.1 Pseudomonadota bacterium | reverse complement strand
CTTCGAGGGGAAGTCCCGTGCTCGCCAGCCATGTTTCCATAGCCGCATCGAGGACTTGCGGTCCTGCAAGCATGTTGCCCGCTGCGGTGACGTTGTCCTCGATCAGATGACCACACCAGTCGATGCATTTCTCGCCGGTAAACGCGGCGGCGCGGCCTTTCGCATCAATCAGATGGATCTGGCGGGAATGGCTCCCCTTATCGGGTTTCACCACTGAATCGAGCACACGCTCCGCTGACACGCCTGCGCGCAAAAGGGTCAGCCCTTCGGTGCCGTAGATCGGACTGACAAGCGCCTGCGTGGCGATCGCGCCGACCTGACCCGCCATGTGCGGCACCACGGCGCCGGCAGCAAAGAAACGGCTCGCCACGGCGATGCCGTAGTATCCGGTGGTCTTGTCGCGGGCGACAATCGAAAACGTCATCTCAGGGCCTTTCTTCTCATCTGCCTGCCGCGTAGGCCTGCATCAGGCGCGGCGTTGCGCCTGCGCGCAAAAGACCTTCCGGGTCGCGCGCTGCCACGGTCAGCCTGCCGATCGTCCATTCGTCGGCCACTTCGACCGAGTGCCCCTGGTTTCTCAGGCTGGCAAGCGTGTCGGGGCCGAAACTTTCCTCGGCCATGATGTGGCCCGGCTGTCTTTGCCGCGGATGGAAAGAGGCCGGGAAATGGGTGGTGTGAAAGAGCGGCATGTCGAGTGCGGCCTGAAGATTTCGCTGGTGATGCGCCAATCTCAGGAAAAGAACGAGCTGCCACTGATCCTGCTGATCGCCGCCGGGCGTGCCGAAGGAAAGAGCGGTGCCGTCCTCGTGAAACGCGATGCTGGGGGTGAGCGTCGTGCGCGGACGTTTTCCCGGTGCGAGGGACCCCGGCAGGCCGTCTTCGAGCCAGTACATCTGTGCCCGCGAATTAAGTGCGAAACCGAGACCCGGAATGACCGGAGAAGACTGCAGCCAGCCGCCCGACGGGGTGGCGGACACGATGTTGCCCCACCGGTCGATGACGTCAATGTGCACCGTATCGCCGCGTTTTTCAGACAAATGCGCCATCGTCGGTTCATAGACACCCGTTTCGGAAATGCCGGCACGGTTGATGACCTCCATCGTGCGTTGCACCTGATTTTCGAAGCCGGGAACGATGCCGGGAAGCAGATCTGCCGATGCGTGCCCGGTGATCTGTGAGCGCCGTGCAGCATTGTAGGTTTCGGACAAAAGCGTATTCAGCGGAACATCGCAGAAATCTGGATCGCCGTAATAGGCTTCCCGGTCCGCATAGGCGAGTTTCATGGCCTCGGTCACGAGGTGGACGAATTCCGGACCTGCCGGATCGAGCGAGCCGATGTCGAAACCGCGCAACAGGGACAGCGACTGCAGGAGCACCGGACCCTGTCCCCAGGGGCCGGTTTTCAGAACAGTCCAGCCGTCATAGGACGCGCTCAGCGGGTCTTCATAAGTCGCCGTGTAACCTGAAAGGTCGTCTGCGGTCAGAACGGCCTTGTGCTTTGCACCTGACGCGTCCATGACCTCTGCAGTTTCCAGGTATTGGCCGATGGCTTCGGCGATGAAGCCGCGATAGAAGCAGTCGCGGGCCGCGTCGATCTGGTTTTCGCGGCCGGTTGCTGCCTCGGCCTCTTTCAGGAGCCTTGCCCAGGTTTCGGCGAGAACCGGGTTGCGGAAATTCGACTCCGGAGCCGGGACATTGCCTCCAGGGACCCATGTCTGATGGGACGTCGGCCATTCGGTTTCAAAGAAGTCCTTGAGCCCGGCAATTGTCATGCTCACTCTCGGCAGGAGCGGGTGCCCGTGGCTGGCGTAGTGAATGGCCGGTTCCAGCACGGTTCGGAGCGGCAGACTGCCGTGGTCCCGCAGGAGCAGCATCCAGCCGTCGAAGGCACCGGGAATGACTGTCGCAAGAAGGCCATTGCCGGGGATGAGGTCCAGATTTTCCGATCTGTAGTGTTCAATCGTGGCGCCGGCTGGGGCCGGGCCTTGCGCACACAGGACCTTGGTTTCGTTCTGGCTTGCACTGTGCAAGAGGACAGGCAAATCACCGCCGGGTCCGTTGAGATGCGGCTCGACCACCTGAAGCGCCAGGCCGGTCGCGACGGCGGCGTCAAACGCGTTGCCGCCAAGTTCCAGCATGCGCATCCCCACGGCGGTGGCGATCCAGTGGGTCGACGTGACGACACCAAAGGTGCCTTTGATCTCGGGTCTGGTGGTAAAGACTGTCATTTGGGGATCCGGGTTTGAGCGTTTCCTGAAGTGTTTTTATGTTTCACGGGGATCGAGTGCGTCGCGCAGCCCGTCACCGAGAAGATTGAAGCCAAGGACGACCAGGAAGATCGCGATGCCTGGCCACATCGCCATCCAGGGAGCCTGGGTCATGAAGTTTTTGGCGACGTTCAGCATCGAGCCCCAACTGGGGGCAGGGGGCTGCTGGCCGAGGCCGAGAAAGGACAGACTGGCTTCGGCAATGATGGCTGTCGCGATGGTCAGGGTTGCCTGCACAAGGATCGGAGCGAAGACATTCGGCAGGATGTAACGCGCCAGCAGGGTCGGCGTGGACAGACCAATGGCATGCGCGCCCTCGACATAGTCTTCCATCTTGACCGCCAGAACCTCGCCCCGGGTCAGCCGGACAAAAATGGGCATTGCCGACAGGCCAATCGCGATCATCGCATTGGTAAGACTTGGTCCGAGAAAGGCGGCAAGGGCAATCGCCAGAATGAGGAATGGCGTCGCCAGCAGGGCGTCGGTTGCCCGTGATATCACCTGATCGATCCAGCCGCCGAAATATCCGGCGACCAGGCCGAACGGGACGCCGACCGATACGGCGATCAGCACGGACACCACACCGGCCAGCAGCGAGGCCTGCGCGCCCCAGATCATTCTGGAGAGGATGTCCCGGCCGAGTTCATCGGTCCCCAGCCAGTGGGCGGCGGACGGCCCCTTGCGAATGGCCCCCCAGTCGGTCGCGGTCGGGTCGGCGATCGGCAAAAGCGGTGCCAGGGCAGCAATCGAAACAAAGAACACGACCAGCAGAAAGCCGACAAAGGCGCTCTTGTTCGCCCTGAGTTTTTTCCAGGCGCGGTTTCCAGCGCGCGGCTGCTCGTCGGAAAGGGCAGCGGGAAGGTCGGCAGCGGCGGTCACAGTGCGGTCCTCATGCGTGGGTTGAGGAGGAAATAGAGAACATCGGCCACGAGGTTCATGAGAATGAAGCCAACCGCCGTGCACATGACCACGCCCTGCACGACGGCGTAGTCCCGCGTGAAGACCGCATCGACAATCAGTTTGCCGAAGCCGGGAATGGTGAAGATCTGCTCCGTGAGGACGGCCCCGGCGAGGAGTTCCCCGAACAGGAGCGCGCTCAAGGTAACGATCGGCAGCAGCGCGTTACGAAAGGCGTGTTTCAGGACAACCACCTTTTCCTGCAGTCCCTTGGCGCGCGCGGTGCGGACGTAATCCGTCCGCAGGACACCGAGCATCGCCGAGCGGGTGTGGCGCATCAGCGTGGCCGCCAAGGCGGTTCCAAGCACGAAGGCGGGCATGATCATTGTTTCAAGGGACCGAATCGGATCGACAAACGGGGATTCGTAACCAGAGGCCGGCAACCAGCCGAGATGGACCGATACAAGCATGATCAGCATGATGCCCAGCCAGAAATTCGGTATCGACAGGCCGGACAGCGCAATGATGTTCGCCGTATAGTCGACCGCAGTGCCTTTTCTGACTGCGGAGAGAATTCCGGCCGGTATGCCGATGATCATCGCGATGACCATTGCCATGACGGCGAGCTGGATCGTTACGGGGAGCTTTTCTCCGATGAGTTCCAGAACGGGTTGGTTGGTCCGCAGCGATATGCCGAAATCTCCCCGCAACATGCCGCTGACCCAGTAAAGGTATTGCGTCAGGATCGGCTCGTTGAGGTGATACTTCTCCCGGATGAACGCCAGTGTCTCCGGGTCGCGTTCTTCGCCTGCCAGGATCAGCGCCGGATCTCCGGGCAACAGTTTCTGCAGGAAGAAAACGAACACCGAGACCAGAAAAATGGTCGGTATGGCAATCGCGAGACGTCTTGCGATGAAAGACAGCATCATTGGGTTCCGCCGGTAACCGGAACCCGGCTCGCGTGCCGGGTTCCGTTGCTTTCTGGACTTACTTGAACTTCACGTTCTCCAGACGGATCATACCGTCCGGATAGGGCGTGAAGCCCTCGAGCTTGTCCGAGAGAGCCCAGATCCAGGTCACGTGGTAGAGATAGATCAGGGGCATATCCGCGTTCAGGATGTCGCGGGCCGCGTCATATTTCTCTTTGCGGATTTCCAGATCCGTTGACGTTCGTGCCGCATCCAGAAGGGTATCGATTTCCGGGTTGCAGTACTTGCTGTCGTTGATCCCGCCCTCACAGGTCACGAACTGATGGATGTTGCCATCCGGGTCGACACGTCCCGACCACCCGATCTGGCTGGCCTGATAATTGCCGGCGGACTGGTCCGACAGAAGGCTGGCAAACTCCATTGACTTCAGTTTGACATTGAACCCGGCTTCGGCGGCCATTGACTGAACCACCTGCATGAGCTGTGTCTGAACCGGGTTGTTGGCAACCTGTACCTCCACGTCGAGGCTGTCGAAACCGGCTTCCTTCAACAGCGCCTTTGCCTTGTCAACATCCCGTGCCGGAACCGGGTGGTCCTTGTCGTACCAGGGGCTTGTCGGCGGGAACGGCTGGTTGCCGGGAGCAAAGGCGCCTTCAAAGACGACCTGGTTGATCGCATCGCGGTCCAGCGACAGGCTGAAGGCTTCCCTGATCTTCGCATCCTGGCCGATCGGATTGTTGGCACGATCGCCGTTGCCCACGTTGATGGTGATGCCCTGATAGCCAAGGCTGACAGCTTCCTCGTACTGGAGCGACCCGTCGTCTTTCACCGAGGCGGCATCGGTTGCCGCCAGACGCTCCAGCATGTCGAGATCGCCTGAGCGCAGGTTCGCGAGGCGAACGGTCGTGTCCGGAATGGGAAGGAAGGTCACCTTGTCGAAATTGATGCTGTCCGCGTTCCAGTAGTCGCTGAATTTTTCCAGGACGATCCTGTCCTGCGCAACCCTTTCGACGAATTTGAACGGTCCGGAGCAGATCGGCTTCGCACCAAGATCGACACCGGCAGCGGCCGCGGCGGTCGGTGAGAGCATCATGCCGGAGCGGTCGGCGAATTGCGCCAGAAGGGTCGCATCGGGGCCTTTCAGCTTGAACTGGACCTGATGCGGACCGGTTACCTCAACAGACTCAATGTTCTTGACTTCACTCTTGCGCCTGCTTTCGGGCAGGTTCTGAGAGCGGTCGATATTGGCTTTCACCGCCTCCGCATCAAACGGTGTGCCATCATGAAAGGAGGCATCGTCGCGCAGGTCCATCGTGAGGGTCAGGCCATCATCCGACCAAGACCATCCCGTCGCGAGCTGCGGAATGATTTCAAGATCCGGCGTGATATCGACAAGCTTGTCGCACAGGGATGCATAGACGATCCGGCCGACGAATGTCCGCGACTGATCGGGATCCAGAACGTCGGGATCTTCCTGAAGGCCGATCCGAAGGTCAGCCGCCATCGCAGGTGCGATGAGCGAAGAAACACTGAGAAGAAGTGCAGCTAGGAGAGAGTTACGCATTATTTGTCTTTCCTCTGGGTGGTGGTGGCACCGGGGGTGGAGGATGGGCCTTTCGACTTGTTTTTTCGGCTCCACTCCCGGTAAAGGGAAAAGCGTTTTGCAGCGGCCGCACTTCGGGGCGGCTCTTGTTTTTGTGGGGTCAGGCTTGCGGCGATCTTCTGCCAGTGATGGCAGGCGACTTCGCGCAGTCCGTCTGTTGGTTGAAGAGCGGGACGGGTGGTGCCGCAGCGCGCATCCGCGTGTTGGCAGCGCGTGTGGAACCGGCATCCGGGCGGTGGGTTGAGCGGCGAGGGGATGTCTCCTGGAAGATCAGCCTGCATCGAGCGCAGGCCGGGAGCCGGCACGGGGATCGCACGCATCAGCGCCTGGGTATAGGGATGCCGGGGCGCGCTGTAGACGGTTTCCGTATCTCCGATCTCGACGATTTCCCCGAGATACATGACAGCGACCCGGTCGCTCATGTGCCGGATGACGGCAAGATCATGGGCGATCAGAATCAGGGTAAGGCTGAATTCTGTTTTCAGGTCTTCCAGCAGATTGATCACCTGCGCCTGCACGGAAACGTCGAGCGCGGAGACCGGTTCGTCCGCAACGATCACCTTCGGCTCGCTGGCAAGCGCGCGGGCGATGCCGATGCGCTGCCTCTGACCGCCCGAGAATTCGTGCGGGTACCTGTCCGCCATGCTCGGGCGAAGGCCGACGCGTTGCAGCAGTCCGGCGACCTTGTTTTGCCGGTCCGGTTTGCCGTCACTCGTGTGAATGGTCAGGGGTTCTTCAACGATGGCGCCGACTGTCATCCTCGGGTTGAGCGATGAAAACGGGTCCTGGAAGACGAATTGGAGATCCTTGCGCAGCCTTCGCATACTGCCTGCTGCAAGATGCGCAATGTCGTTGCCTTCGTAAAGAACCTGGCCCTCGGTCGGCTCCAGGAGCCGCACAAGGGTTCTGGCAAGTGTGGATTTGCCGCAGCCGCTTTCTCCCACGATGGCAAGCGTTTCGCCGCGCCTGATCTCCAGGTCGACGCCGTCGACGGCCCGGACGACGGTCCGTTTCTGGAAGAGACCGCCGCCGCGCGTGAAATTGCGCCCAAGACCGCGCGTTTCCAGGATGGTGTCTTGCGAGAAGTGTTTCATACCGCTTCCACCATGTGTGTCTCGAGCGGCGCGAAATGACAGGACGCCCGATGGTGCTGCGACATTGACGTCAACTCGGGTGCCCGGGTCATGCAGGTGTCCTGCACAAACGGGCAGCGTGGTGCAAACCGGCAGCCGGACGGCATCGTTTCGATCGTCGGTACCATTCCGGAGATCGTCGTCAGCCGGCTCTGGCGTTCTCCGAGCGAGGGCAGGGAGCTCATCAGGCCGATGGTGTAGGGGTGTTGCGGGTCGTCGAATATGGCGTCAACAGGACCCTGTTCAACGATCTTGCCGGCATACATCACGGCCACCTGATCGGCGATTTCGGCCACGACTCCCAGATCATGCGTGATCATGATCAGCGCTGTTCCCGTTTCTTCCTGAAGCGTTCTCATCAGGTCGAGAATCTGGGCCTGTATGGTCACATCGAGTGCTGTTGTCGGTTCATCGGCAATCAGAAGATCCGGGTCATTGGCAAGTGCCATTGCGATCATCACGCGCTGGCGCATGCCGCCCGACAGCTGATGGGGGTAGTCGTCGAGCCTTTCGGCGGCAGCGGGGATCTTCACCCTGTCGAGCATGTCCAGCGCTCTGCGGCGCGCATCCGCCTGGCTGACCTGCCTGTGGCGCAGCACGCCTTCGGCAATCTGATCGCCGATGCGGAAGGCTGGGTTCAGGGATGTCATCGGTTCCTGAAAAATCATCGCCATCCGGTCGCCGCGCAGATCTGCCCGGGCTTTTGCAGGAAGCGCAAGCAGATCCCTCTGGTCGAAGGACACCCGCCCGCCGGCTATTTTTGCTGGGGGCATCGGCAGCAGACCCATCAGCGCCAGGGCGGAAATGGATTTGCCGCAGCCGCTTTCGCCGACAATGCACAGGGTTTCACACCGGTCGACAGCAAACGAGATCCCATCGACAGTGTTGGCAGGCGCGTTGCCGAACCGGATCGCCAGGTTGTCGACCGTCAGCAGGGGAGAGCGGTTCGTCCCGTCCGGTCCTGTGTCCGCGCCCTCAGACATTGCCGGCGCTTTCCGATGTCTGGAACAAGAGACGCTCCTGAAGCGTGAGCAGATGCTGGCGCATCAGGCGCTCTGCGGACACAGGATCGTGGCGCTCGATCGCATCCACAATCTCGGAATGCTGCGCCTTGTATTGCAAGACAGTCTCGCTGGTCCGCAATGCTTCGCGCACATGACGCCAGCTTTCATTCTGCCGGGTGCGGTCGACGACATCGAAAAGCGCAAGAAACAGCGCGTTGCCGGCTGCCTTCGCGATTGCACGGTGAAGGGCGCCGTCCCACAATTCGCGCCCGTCCATGTCGTCGGCCTCGCCGACCTTGTCCGCTATGTGACGCATCTGGACAATATCGTGCGGTGTCGCCCGGATGGCGGCCAGTTGTGCCAGCGCAGGTTCCAGGCGCAGGCGCACTTCCATGACTTCAAGCATGTTGCTCATTTCGGGAAGCTTGCTGAGCTGCGGCTCGCCTTCGCTTGGTTTCGAACCGACGAACGTGCCTGCACCCTGCCGCCTCCAGATGAAACCTTCCGTTTCAAGCACTTCCAGCGCCCTGCGTACCGCGCGCCGACCGACACCAATTTGATCTGAAAGGTCCCGTTCGGTCGGCAATTGCCGAACGCCGTCCATCGCAAGCTGGTCAACGAGAATACGTAGTCGTTCCAGTGCCAAACTGGAGTTTCTCCGGGTGGGCCGGTCATCTGTCATGCGCTGTCTCGCGATGGAACCAATTTCAATTGGTACCATTATTTGTCTCTTTTTTGATTGTTGGCAACTGGTCCGGCCACACTTTTTCCTAACGGAGGCCATCTTTGTGCCTTCGCGCGCCTTTCATCGGTATGCAAAAGGGCGGATCACACCGGCCGGTTGGTGTGCCCTGGCATCCGGTTTCAGGCTTTCCGCGTTGACAACAGGCGTAATCCGCAGCCCGGTACGGGTGCGCCGCTTTGTCCGAAAACCGATCGTGGTGTTATCCCGTCATCGGTTTTCAAATTATCCGGCAGACGGTTGTCGCCTATGGGGCGCATGATGTCTCCCAAGCTGACGTGACCATTGACGCGGGTTGCCCCTGCGCTTGGAAAAAGGCGGCCTGCAGTGCAAAATTACTCTTCTAAAATCGAGAAAGCATGCGATTGACCGCTTCCGCGCGGACGCGCCCCGATGCTCTCTGGATCAATTGAATGCTGCTCGGTATAATCAATAATACTTACCGGATTTTCGGGCAGGACTTCCAGCAAAGATTGAGAGCTTAAATTTTTATTACTTCATTGCTAAAGAGGCAATGAAGCGGCCGGTTTGAACTTGCCTTTTGCACGCGCAGAATTTGAATTGCGCTATGTGCTTATCGTTTTAAACTAAGATTTGATTTTTAAATCGAAATTGGAAAAAGTTTTATCTGAAGTACGTGCGAGTTCTGCATAACGTACGCATGCCCTCATTTCGTATCGATAAGTAATCGATTGTCGAATCGGGGGATGATTGTGTTACCGGCTGAAAGAAGCTCTGTTTCGTGCGTGATGACGCGGACCGAACGACCGGTCCGACGCTTCAATCACTGCCTCGGAGTTGAGCGAAATGCCGGCTCAACGACGGGGGAGGCGTCTCCGGACGCGGTCATACCCTACGCCAATCAGACTTGGTTTGAGAACGGATATCACCTTCTTGCTCCGGCAGAGGGTACGAAACAGGTGCGCGCTCTTCTGAGCGCCGATCCGGGGTTCGACATGGCGTTGCATCACCGTTGCAACCTTCTCGTCAGGGGGGCGTGCGGGAATCGTCAGGTCGGATGTCACCGCCCATCCGGTCAATGCGCAGGCACTCATGAGAAAGGTCCCCCACACCTGTCTAGGTCCTGCGTTGTCCGGGTGGGCGGTTGCCACCGCCGCCATGCAGTTCGGATCGTCAATCGGATGCGGCGGGCAAGGGCAACTTATGAGGCGAATGCATCGCAAAACGGTTCCAGTCGTTCGCCAGGCGCTGAAACGCCACCGGCAAAAACGCTGAGCCGCGGCTCACCCGGTGACGTTGCGAGGGCGTCCTGGCATCTGACTGCGTCTGGTCGCGCGTGAAGCCGTGACGGCCGGACATCTGAAGAGTTTCTCATGGAGTGAAGAAAGTCGTTCCGAGAGTATTTCGATGAATGAGTTGGTTGGATTCGATAAACTTGAGAACATTGAAGAATTGGATGACAGTTCTTCAATTTTGCACAAGTGCGATAGCAACGATCTCGAACATCACGCAAGCTTGTTCAAGGGCATCAAACTTGAGAGCATTCAACTCAGTCCGGGCGCTTTTGAAGGACGTGTCGTATCCGCCGTGGTGGACCAGATTACAATCCACGTTTCGCAAAGCATGCAGGCCATCGAGCAATGCATGAAGGTGGACAAGGACAAGTATCTTTTTTGCATATGCCTTTGCGAGACCTGCAAAGACACGGTTTTCGGCGTTCAGGGCGCAGGCTCTTGGGTCTATGTGTTGCCGCCCGGCGGCGAAGCCATTGCGCCGACGCCAACCCAATGCCCGCTGCTTTTGATGACGGTGCAGTGCGAGGCGCTCCTGAACAGCGAAAATTTGGTTCCCGATGTGGGGAACTGGTTCAGAACACTGAAACGGGACGGTGAATTTGTCCGGTCACAGCGGCTCGCAAACCGGATACAGGACGACGCCCTGATGACGCTTCAAAGCGCAAAGGGAATACTGTCCGCCAACGGGCCCAGAACGGCTCAGATTATCCATCAGGCGATGATTTCAAGCATTGCCGCGGGGTTTTCACTCGAGTGGCTGGAGCGGGGGACTTTCGCCGTTATACACCGAACGCCCGCATTGGATCGCTTCCTCAAGGCAAGGCACCTGCTGACCGAGCGCGACCTCTACCAGGGAGGCGAAGGCAATGAGGCCTTGTCGAAACTTGGCTCCAAACGGTCGGTGGAGCAGGCCTTTTCCGCGCATGTCAAGATGGGGCCCCGCTCCTACGCGCGGATACTCAGACTGCACAACGCGCGGCGCAAGCTCAGAGAAGAGCGCTTTTTCAATGAATCGATCGGAAACATAGCCGCGCAGGAAGGGTTTTGGGACTGGAGCAGGTTCACAGCCTATTACAGCAAGCATTTTGGTGAGTTGCCATCGGCGACACGGCGGAAGGCCATGCGCCGGAACTGACACATCGCTGCAGCCCGATGCATGCGCGGCAAAATATTCAGTCTGTATTATTATACAATACTTGTAGCAGTCCTAGTGCTGCGAGCCGATAATATTAAAATTTCCCTTGTGTTTCCTTAATATATTTCCATTTTCCTTGTTTGTTATTCAAAAATTAACGATGAAGACCTATGGTCTGTGCCGTGTGGGGGACGTCCGAGTAAAGAGACGTCCGGATATGTCAGCGAAGACGTATTTTCAATATTGGTGCAGCCTGAAGTTTCATTGTTTGCTGCCGGCCAAATCCGGCAGAGTGTTCAGTGAAGCGCTTCGTTTTCGGTCCGCGCCCGCATCCCTGTTCACGTTGAAGGGTTGGAACGGTCGCGCGTTCGCGCCCGAACTGGCGGGCATTGGCCCCTGTCTTTTCCCGAACGAAACAATTTTTTGCGGAGCATCCAGCCAAGCGTCCCATCAAAGGGCTGCCCTGCCGACAGGGAGAGTTCGTGTCGAGGTGGGGGTATAGATGGGCAAGATCGCAATCGTTTCTGCCGATCGTATCAAGGCAGCCAGGCGTTACGGCATAATTGCATCTCTGTTTCCGGTCGATTTTCTCGACGTCACCAGCCTGGAATCGTCTCCGCCTTCACCTGGAACCACGCTGGTCGTGGATTTTCTTGCCCTCACCGAAAGCGATCTGCAGTCGCTCAAATCCGCGCTTTCGCGGGGTTGCAGGCTGTCTATATGCGTTTTGGACCAGCGCAACCGCAAGCAGGTTTTTCAAGCGCATGAATTCGGTTGCCAGACGCTCGTGGACCGCCGGGAAAGCCTGTCCGCATTGCTTACGGCCTTGCGGGAAAAAGCAGGTGACTACTACGAGCCAAACCTGTCAGGCGACACACCCGCCGATGTCCGGTCGGCTGTCTGCGGCGCCTGCAGGACACTTGCCACTGTTTCCCTCTCCGCCATCCTGGGCCGGGACCTGCCGATCGCCAAACTGACGGACGCGGCGAAGACCATCACGGAAACCATCGCAAAGGAAGGTGTCGGGTCATGGCTCGAAGCGGCCCAAAGCCATCACAGCCACAGCTACCGCCATACCCTGCTCGTGACAGGGCAGGCCGTCAATTTCGCCAAGGATCTCGGGCTTTCCAAGGAGCAGCAGATGCTGGTCGCACTCAGCGCGCTCGTCCATGACCTCGGGAAAGTGAAAATACCCCTGTCAATTCTCGACAAGCGGGGGCGCTTGTCGGAGCAAGAGCAGGCGTTCATCAAAAAGCATCCGGAGTTCACGCGCCAGATTCTGAAAAAGAACGGTCACATTCCCAAGAGCGTGGTTGATGTCGCAATCTGGCATCACGAGATGCTGGACGGGACGGGCTATCCCGATGGGTTGAAGGGCGACCAGATTCCGTTTCTGGTGCGTCTCCTGACCCTTGCCGACATCTTTGCAAGCCTTACGGAAAACAAGGACACCCGGGACGGATTGTCACCGCGCGAGGCGGTCCAGGAGATGGCAAAGATGCCGGGAAAGCTGGATACCAACCTTTTCAAGGTTTTCAAGAAGTCGGTTCTTGATACCGGTTATGGCCGCATCAGGCGCAAAAAAATAGAAAAGGTTGCGATGTAAGGCCCGGACCGGTTCGAGGCGGCGCGCGCCGCTCAAACTGCGCCGCGATTGGCTTTGCTTGTCCAGGCAACCGCGGTCGATGGTTTCCATCGATTGTGCTGGCTAAAAAAATCTCTTGTTTATGAGGTGCTTGGGCTGACGGAAAAGTCCCGTTCTCCGATGTGTGCTGCCCCTGCTTCAGCCGGCAGCGTGCTCTCAAACGGAAAGTGCCGCACCGGTCTGGAGCTGTTACTTTTGAATGTCGCCCGTGTTGACTTGCTTGTTCATTTTGAAAATGGATGATCTCAGTTGGCGCAGCGTCGGTCGCTGTTGGCGCGCTGTTTACCGATCCGGCACCGCAGACTTATGCCGACGAATTTTTTACCGCGCCCGTCTCAGCGCCCCGGTTTCTGTTTGGGGCAATCCACTGCGGGCTTCGCAGCTCTTTTGGCTGAAAAGCGTGTGCCGGAGCCTGGTAACGGGCCTCCGGCTGGACGTTTCCGGATGAGCGGCTTCGGCGGTAGCGCGCCCCATAACGGTGAGGACACGACGCGCCATCAACGGATCGGACAGGCGGGGAGGGCGATTGGATATGGGTGGCCGCAGTCGCCCAATACGCGCCTGCGCGTCATGGCGGGCTATCTTGAGTGGCTCGATCACGGCGGAGAGCGCGTGCGCCGATGCGGGAAAAGAGAAAGCAATGGTGTTTTTCGGCGCTCCATGTCGACCTTGGCCCGCAAGCCAGTGTCACGCTGGACGGGCACGGCACCTACTCCAATGTCATGGCCGCCTTGCAGGGTATGGCGCGTCTTGCGATCCGCTTCCTGTCACCTGAATCTGAACTGCTGAACACCCTCATTGGAAACCACACGCAGGGTCCTGACCCTGGAACGGACGTTGTGGTGAGGCTGACAGGCGTTCCTGCGACACAACCGGCCTATTTCCGGAACGCGCCTTCGGGCCGGTATGTGTCCATGACCCTGTCAAGGCGCTCATTGCTGATCGCCGGGTTGGCTTTTTGAAGGCAAGGAAGAAGGATCGCCTTGTTGGCGCGTTGTCGTTGCCCCGACGGATACTTGTCCGGTTCCGGAGTGACCGGCCGGAAACACTCGATGAAAACAGCTTCCTCAAT